>NZ_BACU01000342.1 GCF_000333275.1 Azospirillum sp. B4
GTACGGGCGACGTTCACGGTGATGGCCACGGACACTTCCGGATGCAGAACCAGACGGACCTTGAACAGGCCCAGGGTCTTGATCGGGGTGTCGATGGCGACCTGGCTGCGCTCCACGGCGGTGCCGGTGGCGGTGACCGCCTCGGCGACGTCACGGGCGCTGACCGAACCGTACAGGATGCCGGTTTCGGCCGACTGACGGATGATGATCACCGACAGGTCGGCGATCTTGGCGGAGACCTTCTCGGCCTCGACCTTGCGCTCGGCGTTCTGCGCTTCCAGCTTGGCCTTCTGGCTTTCGAAGAAGGCCAGGTTGTCCTTGGAGGCGCGCAGCGCCTTCTTCTGGGGCAGCAGGTAGTTGCGGGCGAAGCCCGGCTTCACCGACACCACTTCGCCCATGCGGCCGAGCTTCTCGACGCGCTCCAGCAGAATGACTTCCATCTTTCCTACTCCCTTACTTCACGATGTAAGGCAGCAGGGCGAGGAAGCGGGCGCGCTTAATCGCGCGGGCCAGCTCACGCTGCTTCTTGGCGGACACCGCGGTGATGCGGCTGGGCACGATCTTGCCGCGCTCGGAGATGAAGCGCGACAGCAGCTTCACATCCTTGTAGTCGATCGCCGGGGCGTTCGGACCGGAGAACGGGCAGGTCTTGCGACGGCGGAAGAACGGACGACGGCCACCGCCGCCACCGGCCGGACGCGGGGCGCCGGCGTTACCCTGGGTTCCGAAGCTCATGCCCGGTCTCCTTCAGAAGAGGCTTCCATGCGGCGGGGCGGGCGGGGGCCGCGATCACCGCGGTCGCCGCGGTCACCACGGTCGTCGAAGCGGCGCGGACCGCGCTCGCCACGCTCACCGCGTTCGCCACGCTCACCGCGATCGCCCTTGTTGGACAGCATCGCGGTCTGGCCTTCCTCGATCTTCTCGATCCGGATGGTCATGAAGCGCAGGACGTCTTCGTTCAGGCCCATGTTACGTTCCATCTCGGTAACGGCGGCCGGGGCGGAATCGTGGGCGAAGTAAACGTAGTGGCCCTTGCGGTTCTTCTTGATCTTGTAGGTGAGGGTCTTCAGACCCCACTGCTCGACCTTGGCGACCTGGCCACCGTTCTCCTTCAGGATGCCGGTGAAGGTCTCGGTCAGGCCTTCCACCTGAGCGGACGTGATGTCCTGCCGCGCGATCAGCACGGTCTCATACAAAGCCATTTGATACTCCCCATGGCTGTTACGTGGTCCGCCGCTGTGGCCGTTCCAGGAGTTCCGGATCATTCCGGAGTCGCGGATCGGATCAGCCGCACGGACCTAGCCGGCGCCATGGCTCAGGCACCGGCAAGGAGCGGTTGAAGCGGGGGCTTATAACGGAAAGCAGCTGGTTGGACAAGGTAAAAGATGGTCCGCCGGCCGCCCCGTCATGGCGTACAGGCGATGGGCGGCCACCGCCACGCAGTCCGCCGCCTCCGGGGCGGTTTCCGTCACGCTGATGACGGACATGGTGTTGAACCAGGGCCTGGCGGCGGTGCCCAGCCCGGACCAGTCCGTATTGGTGCCCACCCGCCAGCAAGGCAGGCCAAGCGCGCCCGCCAGTTCCCCCACCGCGGTGGGGGCCGAAATGACAAGGTCCAGCCCTGTCATCAGGCCGGCCAACCCTTCGATGTCCTCGCGCAAGTCCAGGTCGGGCCAGCGGTGCAGGGTGATGCCCAGGTCCTGCTCCACCGGCCTGATCTCGGCTTCCGTGGCGCTGTATTGCAGGGTTACCGGAATCACCCCGGGCAGGGTCAACAGGGGCCGCCAATCCGCCAGGCTGGTGTAGGCGCCGGAGCGGTCGCCGCGCAGGATGCCGCTGCGCCAACAGATGCCGACCCGCACGCCGTCACCAAACGTCGCCAGCCGGTCCCGCCATGACGCCGCCACGTCGGCCCGGGCCGTCAGGAAAGGCGCGCCCGTCCAATCCGCGAGGCCGGGACGCAAGAGGGCCGGCAGGCTGCCCATGGGCAGGTGAAGGTCGACGTCCGTGACCACCGGAACCTTTCCGAGACCGGATGACGGCGCCCGTACCACCACCCCAGGCAAGGCGCGGCCGAACAGGCCGACCAGGCGCGGTTCGCATTCCACCACCAGCTGCCCGCCCTCCGCCGCCACCCGGGCACGCAGGTCCGGCAGCAGGCTACCGAACATGACTTCGTCGCCCAGTCCTTGCTCCCCCCACACCAGCAGGCGTTTGGCCCGCAGGTTTTCCCCCCGCCATTGCGGCATGGGGAAGGGGCGCCAGTGCGGCGCCATTTGCCGAGTCCGCCAGCGGGTCTCATAACCCGCCCATCCGGCCACCAGGTCACCGGCCGCCAGCTGGATGAGCCCCAAGGTGAAGCGGGCGTCGACCTGGTTCGGATCCAAGGCGAGGCTCTGGCGGTAAAGATCAGCGGCGGCGTCCTGTTGGCACAGCGCCTGCAACGTGGTGCCGAGATTATAGACGATCTCCGCGTCCCCTGGTGTCAGGGCCAGGGCTTGGCGGTAGTGCCGTGCCGCGTCGTCCAGCCGGCCCAGGCGCTGCAGGATGGTGCCCACCGTGTCCAAGGTGGCGGCGTGGCCGGGGCGCAGGTCCCGCGCCCGCTCGGCATGGGACAGCGCCTGGCGCAGCAGGCCGGGATCGCGCACCAGGATGTCGCCGGCCAACAGCCGGCTGAGGTTCAACTGGGCGTCGGCGTCGTCGGGCGCCAGGGTGACCGCCTGGCGCAGGCAGGCCGTGGCCTCATCCAGCCGCCCCTGGGCCTGCAGCAGGGCGCCCAGGTTGTTCAGGGCGTCGGCGTTGCCGGGTTCCAGCGACAGGGCATGGCGCAGATGGGCCGCCGCCGCGTCCAGATCGCCCAGGTCCTTCAGGACCTTGCCCAGGTTCACCTGCGCCACGACCAGGCCCGGGTTCAGCGCTAGGGCGCGGCGATAATGGACGGCGGCTTCGTCCAGCCGCCCGTGCGCCTGGCGGGCGGAGCCCAGCCCATTATGGGCGTTGGCGTAGTCGGGCTTCAACGCCACGGCGCGTTCGTAGTGCGGCAGCGCCTCATCCAGCCGGCCCAGGTCCTTCAGCGCGTTGCCCAGGGTGTTGTGCGCCTCCGCATGGTCGGGCTTCAGGGCCAGCGCCCGCTTCAGCGCGGCCACGGCATCGGCCGGACGGTTCAGGGCCAGCAGCACCGTGCCCAGGTTGGCGTGGAAGAAGGGGGCATTGCCGTTGGCGGCGATGGCCTGGCCGATCAGCTCTACCGCCGCCGCGTGGCGGCCCGTCTGGTGGTGGATCACGCCCAGCAGGTGCAGGCCGTCGGCATGGCGGGGGGCCAGGGCCAGCACCTGGCGGTAGGCCGCCTCCGCCTCATCCAGGCGGCCGGCGGCATGGTGCTGCGTCGCCTGGCCGAACCAGGTCTGGGCCTGGGCCGCCTGGGATTGCGCCGGGGCGGCGGGGGCGCCCTGCTTCTTGTCCAGGCGGCGCTGGTTGCGGTTCATGGATCTTCCCCGGGCGGTGACTGATCGCAGACTAGAGCAGATCGTGGAGAGGCGGAATCGCCTTGGAGCGTGAATCTGCTCGCGGACAGACTCAGCTAGAGCCGGCTGTGGTTCCGATTTAGCGCGGCCGGCTCTAGCCTGCCGACGGGTGGTACGTCGATGGTGCCGCGGGGGAAAGACCTAGGGGCCTTAGCCGGCCCGCCGCCGCCGGACCATCACCAGCGCGACACCGGCCACCAGTACGGCCAGGGCTGCCCCGCCGGCGGCCAGCGCCTTGCGATGGTTTTGGCGAATCCAGGTGCGCGCGTGGCGGGCTGGCGTCTGCCACCAGGCCTTCGCGGCGGCGTCGAAATCCGGCGCGGGGCAGGCATGGCCGAAATGGGCGGCCCAGGCCTGGTGGGGGCCGGTCTTGATGTAGCGCTGGTAAAGCGCCCAGGCCCGGCCCTTCGCCTGCTTGTCCTGCGCGACGGCGGCGAGGATGCGTGAACGCCAGACGGGATCGCTGGCGATGGCGGCCTCTTCCTCAGTCCAGCTGTTGATCGCCATGCTGTTGGCGTAGGTCACCGCCCAGCACAGGGTGGCCGCGTACGCTTGGCTGGTGTGGGGCAGCAGGTCGGCGGCACGCTCCGCCGCGTCCGTGGCGATGGAGCGGTAGTGGAAGCGCTGGTCGGGCTGCGGTGCCGCGGCCGCGAAGCGCTGGCGCTCCCCATCCGTGACGAACGCGGCGCCGGCCGGCGGCAGGGCCGTTTGTGAAACACCCCACTCATAGGCCCCCTGCAGGGCGCCGCTGTCCGGGGGGCCTTCGGTGCCCATGATCTCCATGCCCCGGGTGCGGGCCAGCGTGGTGGCCTGGAACCAGGCGCGGGCGCGGCTGGCGGACCACCAGGCGCTGCCCGCCGTGTCCAACGCGTCGACATAGGCGCGGGCATCCTTGGCCACGTCCGGGTTATGGTAATAGGCCAGCGCCTCCTTCCCCCGGCCGGCCCGCATCAGCCGCCGGGCCAGCAGGCTGCGCAGGGCCAGGGGCGCCCCCTGGTAGCGCAGGTGATCAGCTTCCTCGTCATACCTGTAGCCCACGCCCATTCCGTCCAGCAGGGTGTTGGGCCATTGCTTGTTGTCGACCTTGAGCGTCCAACCGGTGACCACGCTGGTCGGCACCTTGGCATCGACATAAGCCTTCAATTCGTCAACGGTCAGCACCCGCTCGGCGACGTGCACGACGTCGCCCCAGTAGGTGTCGGCCACCGGCATCAGCGTATCCAGCGCCGCCACGTATTCGCCCCGCGCCAGGGCCACGGTGCCGCCTTCGCCGATAAGCCGGGTACGCTCGGCCGCCGAGATCACGCTCCCCTGGGGGCCGTCGCCGGTGGCCGGGAAGGCGGCCGCCGCTTTGGCATACAGGCTGGCCGCCTGCGCCAGATCCCCCTTGCGCAAGGCCAGCTTGGCCTCGACCCAGCTGGCCAGCGGTCCCGGCTTCATCGCCGCCAGGCGCGCCGCCGCCTCATAGTCCCCCTTGCGGTAGGCCAACGCCGCCAGCTGGTCGGCGGCGGCCGGCGCCTGCCCGTCCGGCTGGCCAACATGCGCTTGGGCCAGGGCGTCGGTCAGCGCCGTCAGATGCGGAACGGTCGGAGGTGTCGGGTCCTGGCCCTGGTAGGGACGCCAACTGGGCGTGTCCGTCTCGAACGCCAGGACGTGGGCGGCCAGCAGGCGTTGCACCGTTGGATCGGTGACGGCGGCTTTCAACGGATCGGCATTCTCCAGCAAATGAAGGGCGATGAGGTTCAGGGATTCGACCCCCTGGTAGGAATCGTGAGCCGCCTGCTGGGCATACAGCGTCACCGCCTGGGCGAGCGCCGGCACGTCCAGCGGCTTGGTCGCCTCCAGCCGCAGGGTGGCCGGCAGGCTGGCCGCCACCGTGTCGTCATCGGTCCCGGGTGTCGTGACCAGGGCCAGCCCCGCCTGGGCCAGGCGCACCCGCGCCTCCTCCCCCAGGCTGGCCACGCCCAGGCCCAGCGGGTCGGGCGCGCCGGCCTGGGCCAGGGCACGGGCCTTGGCGAAGAAAGCGGCGGCCGCGTCCGCCTGGTCGCGTCGCATCGCCACCCGGCCCAGCATGTAGGCGGCCCAGACGGCGCGCGAGGCGCCCTCCGCCACCGGCAGATCCAGCACCGCCTGGAAGCGAGCGGCCGCCTGGTCCAGCCGGCCGGCGCGATAGTCCACCGCACCGGCGGTGTAAAGGCGCACGGCGGCGGGCAGCTTCTCCCCCTGGGCGTAGGCCTGGTCGCCGTCCTTGGCCGCGCGCATCGCCGCAACCAGCGCCGGTGTTTCGGCCGCGAGGCCCGCCGCTTCGGCGTCCGTGCGGATCTTTGCCCGGGTATCGTCCGTCGCCCAGCGATTCTCCACCGCCTTCATCGTGTCCGTGGGGGGAGCCACCAGGTGCGCCGCCTCCCAGGCGAAGGGATTGGCCGGCGTTTCCGCCAGGGTCACGTCGCGCCGGTCCAGCAGTTGCCAGGGAAAATCCGGCCCGCAGGCGACGGCGACGCCGGCGGCACCGGCCAGCAGGGAAAGGGACAGGGCAAGAAGGCGGCGCTTACGGGCGGACATGGATCACCGGGGGCGAGGGGGAATCGGGGCAGCGCAGCCAGCCCACCGGCCGGCGCTCGCCGGGCGGCAGCAGGCCTGGGGTCAGGCGAACTAGGCGGGGCAGCGCCTGGGGGGACAGGGGATCGCGGGCATAGCCATTGGCGCCGTCGGCCAGGGGGCACACGGCGGGCAGGTCCAGGCCGGATGGCAATTCGGCGTCATCGTCGCCGTCATTGACTAGCAGCAGCGTGGCCAGACCCGGCGTATCCGTCGCCTGGGCCGTCGCCGTGACGCGGCCGACGGGTGTGCCGCCGCGCGCCACCGTGGCCCAGGTCGCCAGCGACCAGGCGCGGCGGTCGTCCGCCGTCGGCAGGCGGAACCAGGCGATGCCCCTGAGGTGGGGCGGGGACTGGGCGCGCAGGGATTTCAGGAAATCCGCCACGTCGGCGGGCCGGGCCATCAGTTCACGGGCATGGGCGCCGCCGGCCAGCAGCGGCGTCTCCCCCTCCACCGTCGCCAGGCTGTCGATGGAGCG
>NZ_BACU01000341.1 GCF_000333275.1 Azospirillum sp. B4
GCTGACGTCCGGCCTTCCCGCATTAGACATGCGTATGGTTGATGGAAGAGGGATGGGACCATGGAGCGCTACACCGGCGGTTGCCTGTGCGGTAACGTCCGCATCGTGGCGCGGGGGCGCCCCTATCGGGTGGGCCTATGCCACTGCCTCGACTGCCGCAAGCATCACGGCGCCCTCTTTCACGCCTCCGCGATATTTCCCCGGGACGCGGTCACCATCGACGGAGAGACAGGGGACTATAAGGGCCGCTGTTTCCGCCCCCGCTGCGGTTCGTCTGTCTTCTCGCGAACCGCCGACGAGATCGAGGTGCACCTGGGCGCCCTGGACGCGCCCGACCAACTGGTGCCGACTTATGAAAACTGGGTCGTCCGCCGGGAATCCTGGCTGCCACCCTTCCCGCTCGCACACCACTACGACCGGGATCGCGAGGGGCGGGGCCGCGCTGAGGATTAGCCGTCCTTGGCCATCTGTTGCTCGAAGGTGATCTCGATGAACTCGGCAGGGCGAACCACCGCCACCAACACGGTCACCCGCAGAATGCCGTTCTTCAGGTCATCCGGCGTCATGGTGCTGCCCAGGCCAACGAGGACCTGGAATGCGTCATCGGGCCTGGCGCCCTGCAACCCGCCCTGCTTCCAGACATCGGTCAGGAAGCTGCTGATCATGCTCTTCACCGCGGCCCAGGTGTTGGCTGTATTGGGGCCAAAGGCGTAGGCGTGCGCCGCCCGCTTAACCGACTGTTCCAGGAAAATCATGGTGCGCCGGACCGAGACATAGCGCCAGTCCTGGCTGTTGCCGTCCAGCGTCCTAGCGCCCCAGATCAGAATGCCCTGGCCGGTGAAAAAGCGGATGGCGTTGATGGATTTGCCCGACACCGCATCGATGTTCAGGTTTTCCTGTTGGCTGTCGCTCAGACGGATGGGCAGGCTGGCGGCACCGACGATGCTGGTGTTGGCCGGACTGTTCCAGACGCCCCTGGTGTTATCGTTGACGGTATAGACGCCGGCCATGGCGCCACTGGGCGGCAGCAGGTTCGCGACATCCATCACCTGCTGGATAATCTGGCCGTAGGTCTTGCTGGCGTTGAGCAGGGCGTTGTGAAGCTGGCTGGTGGTCAGGGGCGTTGCCGGCGGGGTTTCGATCATGGCGATGATCTTCGCCGCCGCCGGATCGGGGGCGTCAGGAGGATTCAGCAGTGGCGCCAATTGTTTGATGTCGCCGCCAAAAAGATTGGTGAAGTCGATCTCCCCGCTCTGCATGACCGTGGTGCCGACGAACGGGTAGTAGGAGATGCCGTACTTCAGCCCGTTGGTGCCGGTGGCGTCGCGAAAAGCCGCGATGTCCTGCGTGTACTGGGTGGGATCAGGCTGGTTGCCATTGATCACGTCGAACAGGCAGACGGTGGTCTGCAGGTCCTGGGCCTGCAGCAGCATGCTCTGCATCAGGGTGGCGTTGTCCGCCGCCGTTAGCAGTGTGGCCTCGGGGCAGATGTAGATGGTGGGCTCAAGCTCGACCCTCAGGAGCGTCAGGCCCCGTTGCAGATCGGCTAGCGTCACGTTCGTGTTGACCAGGGGCGTCTTGGCGGTGGCCAGGGGCTTGCCGCTGGGGGCGCCGTAGGAACCGACCGGGACGATCCAGGCGTCACCGCCGCCGTTCAAATAGAACAGACGCACGCTGTTATACATATAATAAATGGTGTTCGGATCGGGCAGTATTGAGTAGAATTTCCCGCCGATGGACAGATATGGGCCGGCATCCGGCTTCTGGTTTTGCGGAGTCAGATAATATTGTGGCATGTATTGGCGGGCCGGATCGGCCGGTGCTGCCGGATTTGGCAGTGAGAAATACGCCTGGTATTCAGCGAAGGAGGAGATGCGTACCGGCTTGTTGTAATAGGATTTGCCTTGATAGTCGGCGCGCGGCGTATAGCCGATGAAGACGGGAACGGCGGTGGCGACAGGCACGACCGAGTTGGGAAAAGCGTTTAACTCGTTGATGTAGACGCCGGGGGTCGAATACGTTGCCAAGATCGCGTCATCCTTCCTTTGGGTGGGTATAGAGCCGGATTGGCCGCTTCAGCCTGTGGTCACCACTTTCCTTAGGTCTGCCGGAAATACACGATGAAGATGGCGCCGATGCGATGGGGCGTGCCATCCCGTCCCGCAACGCCATGATTTGAAGTCATCGGCGCCGGCGGCGGAGTCAGCTGCGCAGGCGTCCGCCCCCGAAGGTCAGCGCCAGGAACAGCAGAAGGGCTGTCAGGCCGGGCCAGAACAGCAGGTGGTTCAGCCCTTCCCAATGCGCCATGTCGCGGACGGAGGTATAAGGGTTGACGAATAGGTCGACCTTGTCGCTGAAGCTGAGGTCGCCAGCTTTGAACTTGTCCGGGGATTGGCCAAAGATCTGGCCGATGGCGCCCGCCATGTCGGCCAACGCGCGCGACGGCGCGCGGATGCGGTCAACCGCCTGCTGGTAGGCCAATACGTGATTGCCGCCCAGGCCGACGATGGCCACCCACTTGGCCACCTGGCGCACTCCACCCGCATCCATCGCCATCACCCGCATCCCCCATGGTTCGCCGGCAGGCTAAACGGACGTCCAGGACAGGGGAAGTCCCAAAACAAAACGGCGCGGTCCCCTCAGGAACCGCGCCGTCTCGTCACTTAATCGATCCGAAGAAGGATCAGGCCTCGGTCT
>NZ_BACU01000340.1 GCF_000333275.1 Azospirillum sp. B4
CGCTGCAGGCCAGCCGTACACCCCGGCAATGCAAATCCAGTCCGCGACCCTGCGCGGCCAGTTGGACGCGGGCTGGCGACTGACCAGGGCGCTGGCCCTGCGCGCCGACGTGCCGGATGGCGTGCGCCAGGCCATGACCACCGCCGAAGCAGCCTATTTCAAGGAGGTGCTGGGTCTCCACGACCAGATCGAGAAGGCGGTCCTGGCCGGCACGCCGTCACCTGTTTCGCTGGACACGTGGATGGAGCGCAGCAACGCCTCGTTCGAGGCGCTGGCCGGCGTGCCCATGGCGGCGCTGGACGCCGCACGGGAGTTGGCGCGGCAGGAGGGGGGCGCCGCGCTCACCCGCCTGGCCCTGTTCGGCGTGCTTCTCCTGCTGTGTATCGCGCTGGGCGCCGGCGGCATGGTGATGGTGGCCCGGCGGGTGACCCGTCCCATGACCACCATGACCGGTGTGATGCTGCGCGTGGCCCGTGGCGAACTGGATGCCGAGATCCCCTATGCCGGCAACCAGGATGAGATCGGCGACCTGGCGGGCGCTCTGGGCACCTTCCGCGCCAACGCCCTGGAACGCCAGCGGCTGGAAGATACGCAGCGGGTGGAGCAGGCGGGCCGGGAACGCCGCGCTCGCGCGGTGGATGCCCTGGTGGGCGAATTCGACGCCCAGGTGCGTGAGGTCCTGCGATCGGTCGAGGCCTCATCCCAGCAGCTGACGCACATCGCCGGCGCCCTGGGTGGCATGGCGGACGCCACCTCATCCCAGGTGGCGGCGGCGGCCGAGGCTGCGGAACAGACGTCCGGCAACGTGCAGACCGTCTCCGCGGCGGCGGAGCAGATGGAGGCTTCCGTCCGGGAGATCGGGCAGCAGGTGGCCCATTCCAGCAGCATGGCCTCCCAGGCGGTGGAAGAGGCGGAGCAGACCAACGGCACCGTCGCCAGCCTGGCGGACGCGGCCCAGCGTATCGGCGACGTGGTCAAGATGATCAACGACATCGCCAGTCAGACCAACCTGTTGGCCCTGAACGCCACCATCGAGGCGGCACGCGCGGGTGAGGCCGGCAAGGGCTTCGCCGTCGTGGCGCATGAGGTGAAGCAACTGGCCGGCCAGACGGCCAAAGCCACCGACGAGATCGGCGCCCAGATCAACGCCATCCAGAAGGCGACGAACCAGGCGGTGGGCGCCATCGGCACCATCGGCCATTCCATCCGCAATATGAGCGAGGTGTCGACCGCCATAGCCGCCGCGGTGGAGGAACAGGCCGCCGCGACCGGGGAGATCAGCCGCAACGTCCGCCAGGCGGCCGACGCCACCCGCGACGTCTCCCGCAATGTGGCCGACGTCTCCGCCGCGGTGGGGGAGACGGGGCGCACCGTGGCCGACATGCACGGCGCCGCGCAGGGCCTGACGGGCGACGCCGACCGGCTGCGCGAGGCGGTGGACCGCTTCCTGACAGGCATCCGCGCCGCCTAAGGCGATAGCCTCACGCGGGGGTCGGGGCCGGCGGTGTAGCTGGCCTTGACCCCCGTTTCCGTAACCGCGGCGGCCCAGAGCGCCCAGCGGTCGGTGCCGGCGCTGGTCAGCAGCAAGGATAAGGCCCGCGCGGCGGCCGGCATCCGCGCCACGGCCCTGCCCAGGGCCGTGCGGGCGTCAAGCCCGTCCTGGGCCGCCAGATCGGCCCAAAGGGCGAATAGCGCGGCGTCGTCATCCTTGCGGCCCTGCCGCAGCGCCCTGTCCACCAGCCAGTGGGCGACGAAGCCGCAGGCATAAGGCATGCGGTTGCGGGCCGCTGTCGCCGGGCTGTCCAGCGGCCGGTCGCCCAGGCTGGTGACGCACAGGTCCAGTTGAAGCTGCACTTCCGCCAGCGCTGGCGGCACGCCGTGGCGCATGACCAGGCCAGCGGCGTAATCGGCGGCACCCTCGTTCAGCCAGTCGGGAAAGTCCGCAACGTCATGCCGGCGCAGGAACAGGTGGAAGACCTCATGCGCCAGCAGGCGGTCGCGTTCGGGCCTTAGTTCCAGCCGTGGCACGCGCCAGACACCGCCGATCTGGAGCAACAGCATGCCGCCGCCGGTGACGCTGCCTCGCAGGTAGGGGGCCGGCCGGTCCTGATAGACGATGATGGGGGAAACGGCGCCGCTTGGGGCCATGCGCGCCCGGTAGTAGGCCAGGGCGCGGGAGAGGCCGGGGGTGACCGCCGCCCGCCAATCGGCGGGTAGGGTTGGCCGGGCGACTAAGCGGCCTAGTTCCGGCCGGTCGGCGTCGACGGGGGTGACGTAGTCCGCCGGTCCGGCGAAGACATAGCCGCCCAACGCCCGGGGACCCGTCGGCAGGGTTGTGACGCCGCCTCCCGCCAACACGGTTTCCATGGCCGGTGATCGAACCTGCAGGAAGGGGCCGTAGACCAGGAAGCCGCGTTCGCCCAGACGCAACAGGACGGGGTAGGTGCGGTCGACGACGCGGGTATCCTCGCTTATGACCAGGGTGACTTCGCGGAAGGCGCTCCCGTCCATGGCGCTCACCTCCTGGTTCCGCAGCGCCAGCCCCGGCGTCCCGATCCGCCACACCGGATTTCGCCAGGGTGCCACGGCCGCCGCCCGGTCGGCGGCGCTGGACCTGGAGTTCACCCAGATCCGCTCCCCCATCACCGGCCGCATCGGCGACCGCAAGATCGACATCGGCAACCTGGTCAGCGGCGGCACGGCGCAATCGACCCTGCTGGCCACCATCGTGACGCAGGACCCCATCTATTTCGTCTTCGACGGCAGCGAGGCGGACTACCTGCGCTACAACCGCCTGGCGCTGGAGGGCAAGCGCGGCTCGTCCCGCGACACCCCCAACCCCGTCTACGTTCGGCTGATGGATGAGACCGGCTGGACCCGCAAGGGGGAGATGGACTTCGTCGACAACCGGCTGGACCCCAATTCCGGCACCATCCGGGGCCGCGCCGTCATCCCCAACGCGGACGACTTCCTGCACCCCGGCACCTTCGGCCGCATGCGGCTGCTGGGCTCCGGTGAATACGACGCCCTGCTGGTGCCGGACGAAGCGGTGGCGTCGGACCAGTCGCACAAGATCGTCCTGACNGTGGCGGAGGACGGCACGGTGACGCCCAAGCCGGTNTGCTGGGCACCCTGGCCTATGGCTTGCGGGTGGTCAAATC
>NZ_BACU01000339.1 GCF_000333275.1 Azospirillum sp. B4
TGCCGGATCTGCAGGGTGACGGCCCCGGCCTGGTGGAGACCGCCCGGGCCGTCAGCGGCTACTTCACCAGCTTCGCCCGCACCGGCGTGCCCACCGCCGCCGACCAGCCCGCCTGGCCCCGGTATGACATCAAGGACCGCGCCGTCATGCTGCTGAACAGCCAATGCCAGGTGGCCATGGACCCGGACGGCCAGGAACGGGAGATGTGGCAGGCGCTGGGGGTTTAGGGCTTCGCTTACCCCACCGCCGCCGCCAGCGCCACCGCGTCCGCCCCGGCGGGCAGGCGCATGGGGGCGGACGGGTCCGTCGCCGCGCGCCACACCGCCTCCGCCACGTCCCGCGCGCGGGTGACATCCGTCTGCTCGCCCCATTCCGCGAAGACGCGGTGCGCCAAATCGGTATAGGCCTCGGGGAAGCCCGCCGTCATGCGCGCCCGGGCGTTGTCGCCGAAGCGGGTCTCCGGCGCCCGGCCGGGCAGCACCAGGCGCACGCGCACGCCGTATTGCTCCAGCTCCAGCGCCAGGGATTCGGTGAAGGCATTCACCGCCGCCTTGCTGGCGGTATAGACGGACAGCAGCGGCAGCGGGCGCAGGGTCACGGTGGAGGTGACGTTGACGACCACCCCGGCCCGCCGTTCGCGGAACCGCGGCAGCACCGCCTGGGTCAGGGCCATCGTTCCGAAGGTGTTGGCCTCGAACAGCTCGCGGACCGTGGCCATGGGTGTGCCCTCCAGGGCGTTCAGCCAGCCGATGCCGGCGTTGTTCACCAGGACGTCGATGGGGCCGGCCTCTTCAAGGGCCCGGCTGATGCTGTCCGCATCGGTCACGTCCAGGGGCAGGACGCGCAGTCGCTCGGACGCAGGCAGCGCGTCCGGACGCGGCGTGCGCATGGTGGCCACGACCCGCCAGCCGCGGTCGAGGAAATGGCGGGCGGTCTCCAGACCGAAGCCGGAGGAGCAGCCGGTGATCAGCACGGTTTGCATGGGGTCTCTTCTTTTCGTGGAAATGCGATGGCGAAAAGATAGATCGCCCGGGTCGGACCCTCTACAGTTGGAAGTCCAATTCTCATTGGCAGGAGTCCGGGAATGATTGATCCCCTGGCGGAGGTGGTCACCCTGCTGCAACCCAGCGCCAGCTTCTCCAAGGTCGTCAGCGCCGCCGGCCGGTGGCGGGTGCGCCGGTCGGAGGCCGGGCGGCCGTTCTATTGCGTGGTGCTCGACGGCTGTTCCCGCCTCACGGTTGACGGGGGGGAACCGGTGGTGCTGGAGGCGGGCGACTTCGTCCTGATCCCCGCCGTCCATGACTTCATGATGTCCAGCCTGGAGCCACCGGCGCCAGGCTATGTCGATACCGCGCCCATACCCCTGCCCGATGGGGAGTTCCGGCATGGCGTCCTGGACGCGCCGGCCGACGTCCGGCTGCTGGTGGGCCATTGCGTCTTCGGCTCCCCCGACGCGGCGCTGCTGGTCTCCCTCCTGCCGCGGATCGTGCATGTGCGCGGGGAAAGGCGGCTGGCCACCCTGGTGCAATTGGTGGGGGAGGAGACGCGCGCGCGGCGGCCGGCGCGTGAGGTCATCCTGGCGCGCCTGCTGGAGGTGCTGCTGATCGAGGCGCTGCGGGCGACCACCGGCCCCGCGGCGTCACCGGGCCTGTTGCGCGGCCTGGCCGATCCCCGCCTGGCGGTGGCCATCCGGCGCCTGCACGAGAACCCCACCCATCCCTGGACCGTCGTGGAACTGGCGAAGGAGGCCGCCCTCTCCCGCTCCGCCTTCTTCGACCGGTTCCGGCGCGCGGTGGGCGTGGCGCCCATGGAATACCTGCTGGCCTGGCGCATGGCCCTGGCCAAGCCCCTGCTGCGGCGCAACGGCGGCACCATCGCCGAGGTGGCGGAGCGGGTGGGCTACAGCTCCGCCAGCACCTTCAGTGTCGCCTTCACCCGCCACGTCGGCCAACCGCCGGCACGTTACGCGCGGGAGGGGATGGAGGCGTGATGGTGGTCCAGGACCAGTTCAGCAAACAGATCGTCGGCCCGCCGCCCCACCTCGCGCCGGTGCTCACGCGGCATGGCCGGAACCGGCTGGGCCAGAATGTCGCCGATCAAGCGGTCAAGGACAGGCAGGCGGACGGTGGCGGCACGTTCCGTTGAGGGGAGCTTGCGGGCCACCAAGGTGGCGATTTCGTCGGTGATCTCGGGCGACAGGGACAGACCCGCCAGAAGCGCCGGCAGTTCCATGGGCGGCGTCTCGCGCCGGTCCCGCACCCATCGCAGGGCCAGGGCGGATCGCAGGGCGTAGCAATAGGTCTTGAGCCGGGGCGTCTCCGCCGCCAGCACGTCGTTGAACATGCGCCGGGCCTGCCGGTCATAATGATAGGCGATCCCAGTCAAGTCCACGCTGGCCCGCGCAAAATCCAGCAGGCGGGCCGCCGCCGGCCCCACCTCACGATAACGTACGGGTGAACACAGCCATTCGATCAGCACGGCGTTGGATCGTAGCGCCAGTTGGAAGGCCTTGCGCAGGTCCCAGCCGTTGACGTCGAATACGGCATCCACCGGCCGTTCGATTACATCCCGCTGCTCCGTCACGGTCAGGTATGCCGCCAGCGGGCGCATATAAAGGAACCGCACGTCGTAGTCGCTGTCCTGCGACGGGAAGCGCCATCCCCGGCTGCCGGATTCGACGGCCAGCAGGATACGCACACCCTGATCCCGTTCCACCGCGTCCAGTTCCGCTTGGATGCGGGCATGGACGGCCGGATCGACGAAGGGATCGGAAAAGCCGGTCATACTCCCTCCAGGACCTTGGCCCGGTGGCTACGTACCACCAGGTCCTCGATAAACGCGGCATCCGGCTCATCCGGCAGGGATGACCGGGCGGCGGCGGCCTCGACATCGGCCAGCAGCGTTTCAATGGCGGTCGCCACGGCGTCGTAGGGGCGCTCACCTTGCTTGATGGCCAGTATCTCTGGCGCGTAGGCCAGCGGAAAGACGATGCGCCCGGTGTCGAACAGTTCCAGTGCCTCCCGCCCAATGCGCACGGCGTGCGACATGCCCTTCCAGTCGACACCGTCGTTGCGTGCCGCCTGCAACGCCCGATGTCCATAGTCCGCCACCAGCCGCTGGACGATCTCCCGCGCCGTACGGATCGACGCCGTGAAAGGCACCCGCTTGCCACAAATCTCCAGATGGGTCAGCGGCAGCCCATTGGCGGACGCGAGTTCCAGCAGCGTGGCGTCCTGGACATCGCCCACATAAGCAGCCAACTCGCCCCTCGCCTCCCCCAGCTTGGCCAGCGCCCCGTATTTGGCCTCGGCCGCCTCCAGCACCGCCAGGCCGCGCTGCGCGGCCACGACCCGGGCACCGCGCAGGCTGAACTTGGTGGCCTGCTGTCGACCATAACGCAGGAAGGACTTGGCCTGGCGCGACACCAGCCGATGGCTGTTGGCTTGAATTTCCCGCCACAGAGGCGCTGGCGGGCGCTTCATCGCCGCCTCTGGCGCGAACAACATGTCGAAAGCCACAGGCTGCCCTTCCGCCACCAGTTCCAGATAGCGTTGCAAGCTGTAGGCCTCATGGTCGACATCGCCCGGCCCGTTCTTTTCCCCATGAGGCTTGGGGGGCAGCAGCATGACACTGTCGCGTACCCGCCCCAGCAGGATATCCCGCCCTTCCGGCAGGTAGACCGCCTTATAGTCCAGGTCGGACAGGGGCGTGGCGGTGCCATACAGGTGCGAGCCGAAGCACATATCGACCAGCAGGTCAGTCACCAATCACCCCCTGATCCACGCCGGTCATCCGATCCCATTTCCCTTTGGCTGGTGACCATCCTCTCCCGCTCTTCAGCCGGTCATCGACCACCATGGCGATGTGATCTT
>NZ_BACU01000338.1 GCF_000333275.1 Azospirillum sp. B4
CTTGCCACCGGGTCAGCGTCGCCAGCGGCAGGGCATAGGGCTGGTCGGTGCCGATGGGGGTGGCGAACTCCACCCGCACGGTGCGCCCCCGGTTGGGGAAGATGGGAAAGACATGGGTGCGGAAGGCGTTGTCGCGCGTCACCTCCGCCAGGCCGGGATCCACGCCGCGCCGCACCTGCTTCTGGTAGGCCAGCGTGGCGGCGCGCTTGGCCACCAGGGTGCCGTCGGTCATGCGGCCGTTCACGTCCAGGGCGTAGCCGGTAACGACGGAACCCGCCGGCAGGTCCAGGGTGAAGTCGCCCTCCACCGCCGCTGTGGTGGGGTTGGCGAAGGTGGCCAGCAGCGTGGTATGCGCCACGCCGCCGATGACCTTCACCGTTATGTCCAGGTTGCCGATGGTCAGCGCGTGGGTGGGCTGGGCGCCGCCGGGCGCCATGTAGTTGCGGGCCACCAACTCGGGGCTGAAAGCGCGCGCGGGCGCGGCCATGCCACACCGCGCCCAGAACAGCAGGCCCAGGAAGCCCGCCACCGTGACAACCACCCAGAACGTCCGGCCCAATCCCCAGCGCACCAGCCGCCTGTCGCGCATTCCGCCCCCCATTTTCGCAATACTGTAAGGTCCCCGCGCCCCATCGCGCAAGGCTGGGGCCCGCAGGCTGGGCGCCCCGGGCCGGTCACAGGATTGCAACAGCATGGCCGGCGGATTGTGGCGGCCTTAAGGCCTGCTCGCCCCTTCGTTGAAAAACAGCTTCGTCTCTGCGCCAGCCCTTGACAGGTAACCATTTGGTTGCATATTAAGGCCCATGACCGACGATGATGCCGTGTTCCGGGCCTTGGCCGATGGCAGCCGCCGGCAGCTGCTGGACCGCCTGCGGGCCCGCGACGGCCAGACCCTGGGACAGCTGTGCCAGGGCCTGGCCATGACCCGCCAGGCGGTGGCCAAGCACCTGGCCATCCTGGAGGAGGCGAACCTGGTAGCTTGGCACCGCCAGGGGCGGGAGAAGCTGCACTTCATCAACCCCGTGCCCATCCACCAGATCGCCCGGCGCTGGGTTACGCAATTCGACCAGCCACGGCTGGACGCCCTGGCCGCCCTGAAGGAGCGGCTGGAGGCCCCTGGAACAACCGATGATATTGAATAGGGAAAGGATAGCGCGCCATGAGCAACGCCTTCGTCTATGTGACCTACATCCGCACCACGCCCGACAAGCTGTGGCGGGCGCTGACTGACAACACCTTCATGCGGCTCTATTGGCTGGGCTGCGAAGGCCAGAGCGACTGGCAGCCCGGCTCCCCCTGGCGCCTGGTCAACCGCGAGGGCCAGGTCATGGACACGGGCGAGGTGCTGGAGGCCGCCCCGCCCTTCCGCCTGGTGCTGAAATGGCGCAACGAGTTCCGGCCGGAGCTGAACGCCGAAGGCTATTCCCGCTGCGCCTTCGAGATCGAACCCCTGGTCGATACCGGTATCGTGAAGCTCAGCATCACCCACACCATGGAACAGGAAGGCGGGGCCAAATTCATCCAGGCCGTCTCTGGCGGCTGGCCGCTGATCCTGTCCAACCTCAAGTCCCTGCTGGAAACGGGGGAGGTCCTGGCCGCCAGCAAGGCCCAGTTCGACACGCGCGCGGTGGGCTGATCCGGAGCGCGGTCCGGATCAGCCCACCGGGCTGCGACCAATCAGCGGACCAGCACCTGCGCCGCTTCCTTGGTTTTCTCCACGGCGCCCGCGACCTGGCGCACCGCCGTGGAGATCGCGCCGACATTGGCGGAGACGGTGGAGACCGCCGCCGAGGCGCTCTGCATGCTGCTGGACATGGTCCGGGTCACGGCGCTCTGCTCCTCCACCGCCGAGGCGGTGCCGGTCACATGCTCACGCACCACCGACACCGACTCGCGGATGGCGACCAGGGCGTTGGCCACCTCGGTCGAGGTGGACTGGATCCCCTCGATTTCCGAGGAGATCTGCTCGGTCGCCTTGGCGGACTGATTGGCCAAGTTCTTGACCTCGCTCGCCACCACGGCGAAGCCCTTGCCGGCCTCACCAGCCCGGGCCGCCTCGATGGTGGCGTTGAGGGCCAGCAGGTTGATCTGGCCGGCGATGTTGTTGATCAGGCCGACGATGCCATTCATGGCCTGCGCCGCCGCCGCCAGCCGATCCGTGCTTTCCCCCACCGCCATGGTCTTGTCAAAGGCGCCGTCCGTCGCCTCGCGGGCACGCGCCATGCTGCGTGAAATCTCACTGATGGAGGCGGCCATCTCCTCGGCGTTGGCGGCGACCGCCTGCACGTTGGTCGCCATGCTGTCGGTCGCGGCGTTGGCGGAATTCGCTTCCTTGGCCGACACGCCCAAGGCCTTCTCGATCTCACCGAAGTTCTGGTCGATCAGGACCTTCAGGTTGTTCAACAGCTCGATTTGGTGGGTGATGTCGACGGCGAATTTGACCACCTTGGCGATCTTGCCCTTTTCGTCGAAAATCGGGTTGTAGGCGCCTTCGATCCAGACGGCCTGGCCGGCCTTATTGATCCGCTTGTATTGCGCCGCTTGGAACTCGCCACGCCGCAACGTGTCCCAGAAGCGTTCGTAATCAGCGCTTTGGCGATATTCCGGTTCCACGAACATGCTGTGATGCTTGCCCACCACCTCGTCCAGGCGATAGCCCATCACCTTCAGGAAGTTCTCGTTGGCCCTGGTGATGGTACCGTCGACGGTGAACTCGACCACCGCCTGCGACCGGCTGATGGCCGCCATCTGCGCGGCATAGTCCAGGTTTTGCAGCCGTTCCTTGGCATCGGCCCATTCCACGACGAACCCGATCCGGCGGCCCCCCTCACTCAAAGGCGTCACCAGCAGGTCGAACTGGTGGCCGGCGACCTTGATGGTGGCGTGATGGGGCTTGGTCAGGGCGGCCAACATGGCGCGCTGATGCCCGGGGTTCTTGTGGAAGATATCCACGTTGCTGCCCACCAGACGGTTGACGTCCAGCCGGGGCAATTCCTTGCGCAGGTCGGATTCCACCTCGCGCAACAGCGAGACCACGGCCGGGTTGACGTAGACGATGTTCAGATTCTCGTCCGCCACCATGACCCTGGCGCGCAGGGCGTCAATCGCCGCCGTCTTGCGCAAAAGCGTCTCATGCCCTTTGTTCCTGAAAAACACCCCGACCTCCACCCGATAAAACGTGTAACTGACTACACCCGTACCGAGTTAAAGTCTGGTTAATCCAATCGTCGAGCTTACCCTATCCTGACGCGTAGGGTCTCCCGCCCAAGACCTTCCCGATAGAATCGGCAGCGGGCGGAGGATCAAGCGCCCCATCCTAAAATAAAGAGACCGGCCAGAGCGTGGTCTGGCCGGCCCCAATTACCAGAAGTAGTGGAACCAGACTTCAGTTCTTCACTTCACCTCGTACATCGCCATGACGTCCTTGCGGAAAGAGGCGCCGCTGTCCGGGCGGGCGTAGAACATGTGCCCGCCCGGGTACATGCGCAGTTTCACCCGCTCCTGCACGCCGTAGGACGGCATCTGGTCGATCAGCAGGCGGGAACCGAAGTAGGGGCAGGACAGGTCGTTCCAACCGTGGACGATGGTCACCGCCATCTTGGGGTCGTTGGCGATGGCCTTGCGCAGGTCGGTGACCGGGTTGTCGCTATCATCGCGCTCCCACAGCTTGTTGACCTCATACGACAAGGCGTTGTAGCGCGCCTCCACCTTCCAGCCGACCTGGTTGGTGACGAAGTCCGCCATGGCCGACGTGGTGGGCGCGATCAGGCCATCCAGCAGCGGATCGTTGTAGCGGGCCTCCGCACTGGACGGGAACGGGTCGTAGGCGGTGACGTTGCTGTCGTAGACGCTGCCCACCTTGCCCTCGGCGCGATGAATCTCGCGCAGGTAGGTGCCGATGTCGACCCGGCCGTTCATGCGGCGCACCAGCTTGGGGTCCAGGCCCGTCAGTTCCGCCACCTTGGCGGAAAGGCGATCGGTGGCCGCCTTGTCGCGCGGGCCGGCCATCAGGTCCTGCATGAACTCCGTGCGGTCATACTTTTCCACCGCGCCCATGGTGGTCTCGTTCAGGGGCTTGCCCTGGCGCTCGAAATTGCCGGCGGCCATGGCCGTCAGGTTGATCATCCACGGCAGGGGGGACAGCGCGTCCGCCTCCCCGATGGCGGGCGGGTCCAGGTAGGGCGACACCAGGGTCATGCCCGACACACCCACGCCGATACGGCTTTGTAGATAATAGGCCAGGCGCGGCAGGCGATAGCCGCCGTAGCTTTCGCCCACCAGGTACTTCTTGCTGGTCAGGCGGTTGTTGGTCAGCAGCCAGTCATAGATGATGCGGCTAAGGTAGTGGATGTCGGAATCGGCGGTGTAGAAGGCCTTCTTGGTCTGCTCCTCGTCCACCTTGGTACGGGAGAATCCGGTGCCAATGGGGTCGATGAACACCAGGTCGGTGAAATCCAGCCAGCTGTTGGCGTTATCTTTCAGCACCGCCAGATCGGACGGGCTGTCGCCGGCCTTGCCGAAGGCCACCTGCTTCGGCCCGATGGCGCCCAGGTTCAGATAAACCGACGAAGCGCCGGGGCCGCCGTTGAAGGCGAAGGTCACGGGGCGCGGGCTGCCGCCAGCGTTGGCGACGGTGTAGGCGGTGTACACCACCTCGCCGATGGTCTTGCCCTGGGCATCCTTCACCGGCAGGGCGCCGACGGTCGCCGTGTATTCCACGCGCTTGCCGGCGATGGTGGCGGTCTGCTTGACCGACTTGGCCGCCGGGAACGGCGCCAGTTCGCTGTCATCCTTCGGCGCCTCCTTGGCCGGCTTGTCGGCGGTCTTGTCGGCGGCATAGGTCGGCGCGCCCATGGCCATCAGCAGGGCGAAGCAGGAAACAAAGGTGGTGATGCGCATGAAGGATGGTCCCCCTCTGATCGGTCGGCATCTTTGTGCCTGATGGCCCCTCTTAGACCATGGGCACCGCCGGCCCCGCAAGCCCGGGCGCCCGCCTGCGGCATCGGGGGACCACTTGGCCTGGACCAGGGGTTGATGAATGGCCCCAGCGGCCGGTCCGGCACCGCCCTGGCCACCGCCAGCGGCCCTTAATTCGGATACAATATGCGAGACTCGTCTATCGAGGCCAGTTCGCAACCACACGTTAATAGGTTAATATCGCCAATTAAAAATACTTGAGGTTGTATTTCGTCGGCCGCATAGTGCGCCCGGAACCAACCACGGGGGCCTCCCATGCGCTCTACCACCCTATCCCACTTCTCCCGCCGCACCTTCCTGGCAACGACGGCCGCTGCCGCCGGCCTGTCGGCGTTGCCCATGGCACCGGCCCGCGCGGCCGCCAAATACCGCCGCTATAACGTGACGAGCGCGGAGGGGCGGAAGGCCTTGGCCAGCTACGCCAAGGCGGTCGAGATCATGCTGAAGCTGCCGCCCACCGATCCGCGCAACTGGTTCCGCAACGCCTTCATCCATATGATGGACTGCCCACACGGCAACTGGTGGTTCTTCGTCTGGCATCGCGGCTACCTGGGCTATTTCGAACAGACCATCCGCGCGCTGAGCGGCGATGAGACCTTCGCCATCCCCTACTGGGACTGGACGGAGCTGCCCCAGATCCCCCAGGACATGTTCGACGGCGTGCTGGACCCCACCCATCACATCTATGAGGCCTACACCAAGAATCTGGCGGTCTTCACCGCCTTCATCCAGCCCAGCCTGAAATCCTACTGGGCCACCCTGACGCCAGCGCAGCAGACCCAGTTGAACGCGCGCGGCTACAACACCTTCACCGACATGTGGAACGACGTCACCGCCTATGTGCCGTCGCTCAAAACCGGCGTCACCGGCAACGTCGCCTTCGCGCCCACGTGCGGCGCCCGCTATCTGTCGCGCGACAACCCCAAGCTGGACGCCCGCACCGCCAAGGCCGTGTCGGCGCCCACGGTCGCCTCCGGCCTGAAGCCGACGCTGTTCTATGACGCCGATATCGCCTTGAGCTTCACCAGCAGCAAGACGCCATCGCACAACACCGCGCCCAGCGGCACCACCCAGTTCAGCATCCTGGAGGGGCAGCCCCACAACCTGACCCATAACTGCATCGGCGGCGTCGGCGCCATCGACCCCGGTCCCTACGGCAACATGACCAACAACCTGTCGCCGGTGGACCCCATCTTCTTCCTGCACCATTCCAACATGGACCGGCTGTGGGACGTGTGGACCAACAAGCAGAAGCGCCTGCACTTGCCCTACCTGCCCACCGGCGAGGACCTGGCGACCCTGAGCAAGGAGCCCTTCCTGTTCTATGTGAACGCCGACGGCACGTATGTCGGGCCAACCGTCGCCGCCGACTTCTTCAGCACCGACAAGTTCGACTACGACTATCAACCCGGCTTCGGCGACCAACTGGATCTACCGGCACCCAGCCCCGCCGTGGCCGCGGCCCCTTCCTTCAAAGCCACGCTGAAGGGCAAGATCGCCGCCCTGACGGTGCCGCTGGCGGCGGTGCAAAGCCACCAGGCCGCGGCAGCCCTGCCGCAACTGGCGCTGGAAATCACCCTGCCCCACCCCAGCGGCGGCACCGGCGGCCGGTCCTTCGACGTGCTGGTCAACGCCCCACCCGGCACGACGGAAGCAACGCCCGACAGCCCTTATTACGCCGGCACCATCTCCTTCTTCGGTTCGTTGATGCCGGGGATGAAGATGTCGCACGACGCCACCTTCATCCTGCCGCTGCCCACCACCCTGGCGGCCCTGCGGTCGCCCGGTCCGAAGGGCGCGGCGCTGAACGTCCAACTGGTGGCCGTGGATGGCCATGCTGAAGAAGTGCCGGCCATCAAGGCGGTGGCCGTCAGGACGCTGTGAGGCAAAAAGATGCGGGCCGCCGCCTTGATACTTCTGGCCTTCCTTTCCGCCGCCACCGCGACGGCTGGGGACGCCGTGCCGGGGGCGGCCCGCATCGTGACCCTGGCCCTGCCCCGGCCGCTGGTGGCGGAGCAGGACGCCTGGATCATGATTACCCTGGGTCCCATCGGCCACGCCCAGGTGGACATCCGCACGGCCGACGGTCGCCTGCTGGGCAGCGCCGTGCCCTTCGGCCAGCACCAGGGGGCGGCCGGCGGCACCCATGTCATCCCCCTGCCGGCCGACGCCGTCCGGGGTGACCATGTCACCCTGCGCCTGACCATCACCCAGCCCGGCGCCCCGTCCCGCGCGCCGACGGCGGCGGAGGTGCGGGATGTGGCGGTCACGCTGGGCCGGCCCTAACACGGCGGGCGCACAGCCGGCATCAGTCAAGGCCTCATGCCACCGGCTGGTCAATTCCAAGCGGGACGGCGTTGCAACTCTGAGCAAGCCATAAACAAAAGTTTACAGGTCGGATAAATGTTGGCAAGGTCGGCGTCATTTCCCGGCCGCCGAGCCCGACGCCATGACCGTCCCCAGTGACCAGGAACGCGCCATCCTGGACTGCATCATCGCCAATCCCTTCGTGAGCCAGCAGGAGATGGCGGACGCCCTGGGCCTGGCCCGGTCCACCGTGGCGGCCCATGTGGCCAGCCTGACGCAGAAGGGCGCCCTGCTGGGCCGGGGCTATATCTTGCCGGCGGCCCGCCGGGTGGTATGCCTGGGCGGCGCCGTGCTGGACCGGAAGTACCAGGCGCTGGCGCCGCTGGTGCCCGCCACCTCCAACCCCGTGACGGGGGCCCGCAGCCCCGGCGGGGTGGCCCGCAACGTGGCGGAAAACCTGGCACGCCTGGGCCTGCCCACCAGCCTGGTCTCCATCGTGGGGGAAGATGGGACGGGTCGGGAGATCCTGAACCACCTGCGCGGGCTGGGCGTGGACGTCAGCCAGGTTGTGGTGACGGCGGAGGCGCCGACGGCGGAGTACACGGCCATCCTGAAACCGGATGGCGACATGGCGGTGGCCGCCGCCGACATGCGCATCTTCGACCTCTACACCCCCGCCGTGCTGGACCGCGCCTGGCCCCATCTGGCGGCGGCCAACTGGGTGTTCGCCGATTGCAATCCGCCGGCGGAGACGCTGGCGACGCTGGTGGAGCGGGCGCGGGGGGCCGCCTTCCGCCTGGCCATCGACGCCGTGTCCATTCCCAAGCTGGCGCGCCTGCCCCGCGACCTGACGGGCATAGACCTGCTGTTCATGAACCTGGACGAGGCCAACGCCCTGCTGGGCACGGCCCATGCCGGCCTGGACGGCGCGCGAGACGCCGCCCAGGGCCTGAGGGCGCGCGGCGCCGGCGGCGCCGTCGTCACCCTGGGGGCCCGGGGCACGGCCGTCGCCACGGTGGAGGCCGCCCTCACCTTTCCCGCCGTGGCCGCCGCCCCGGTGGACACCACCGGCGCCGGCGACGCCATGATCGCCGGCACCCTGCACCGCCTGGTGGCGGGCGACGCCCTACCCAGCGCCGCCAGGGTGGGCGCCCTGCTCGGGGCACTGACCACTGAAAGCGCCGCCAGCGTCCACCCCGGCCTGTCGCCGCAGCTGCTGGACGCCAACCTGCACCGCCTGACGATTTGAGGATCTTTCCATGTCTCTCCTGAAGCCCGTCCTCAGCCCCGAGGTCGCCGACGCGCTCACCACCGGCCGGCCGGTGGTGGCGCTGGAATCCACCATCATCACCCATGGCATGCCCTATCCCGCCAACCTGGAGACGGCGCTGGCGGTGGAGGACGTGGTGCGGGCCAACGGCGCCGTCCCCGCCACCATCGCCGTGGTGCGGGGCCAGGTGCGCGCCGGCCTGACGGCGGCGGAGCTGGAGGATCTGGCCCAGGCCCGGGGGGTGGTGAAGGCCTCCAGCCGGGACCTCGCCGCGGTGATGGTGCGGAGCGGCAGCGCCGGCACCACCGTGTCCGCCACCATGCGCGTCGCGGACCTGGCCGGCATCCCCCTGTTCGCCACCGGCGGCGTGGGCGGGGTGCACCGGGGGGCGGAGGCGACCTTCGACATTTCCGCCGACCTGACGGAACTGGGCCGCACGCCCACCACGGTGGTGTGCGCCGGGGTGAAGTCCATCCTGGACATCCCCAAGACGCTGGAGTTCCTGGAAACCCAGCGCGTGCCCGTCATCGCCTATGGCAGCGACGACTTCCCCGCCTTCTTCACCCGGTCCAGCGGCCACAAGGCCGACCACCGCCTGGACAGCGCGGAAGAGATCGCGGCGGCCATGCGTCTGCACCGCGACCTGGGCTGCGGCACCGGCATCCTTGTCGCCAACCCCATTCCCGAGGCCGACGCCCTGGACCCCGCCTTCATCGATGGCACCATCGCCGACGCCGTGGCGGAGGCCGACGCCAAGGGCATCGGCCGCAAAGCCCTGACACCCTTCCTGCTGGCCCGTATCAACGAACTGTCGGGCGGGCGCAGCCTGACGGCCAACATCGCCCTGGTGAAGAACAACGCCGCCCTGGCGGCCCGTATCGCCGTGGCGTACGCGGCGGGCTGAGGCCGCCTTGACAGGCGGACGGCCCCGGCGGACCTTGACAGTGGATTGTCCGCCCAACCTGAAGGAAAGCCATGCGCGCTCCCGTGTTGCCACAGCGAATGCGGGCGGTGCTCCAGCGCCGGGCTGACTGGCTGCCCGCCCTGCGGCGCGTAGCGCTCTATGGCTTGGCGCTGGCTGCGGGCACGGCGGTCCTGCAATGGTTGGACTATCAGCGCCTGGTCCGCGCCCATTCCGACGACATCTATGTTTTCCTGATCGCGGCGGCCTTCCTGGGCCTGGGCGTCGCGGTGGGCGTGCGGCTGATGCGCCCGGCGCCGCCGCTGCCCCCGGAAGGCAACATCCAGGCCCAGGCCGGCCTGGGCATCAGCGCGCGGGAGATGGCCGTGCTGCGCGAACTGGCGGCCGGCCGCTCCAACAAAGAGATCGCCCTGGCGCTCGACATCTCCCCCAACACGGTGAAGACCCACGTGGCCCGGGTGTTCGAAAAGCTGGACGCCCGCCGCCGTACCGATGCCGTCAACCGCGCCCGTACGCTTGGCCTGGTGCCCTGACGGGCACCTGGGGTTTGTTTGCTGCCCTGACGGGCACCTGGGGTTTGTTTGCTGCCCTGATTTTCGGGTGATTCCGTCAAAATCACCCCTTCGGGCGATTGCCGGCGGCTGGAATTGCGGGGCAGTGAGGGGCAGGACCACACGAACCAAGGGGCATTTGCATGCTGCGCAAAATCCTGATCTACGGCCTGATCGCCGGCCTCATTTCCGGCGCGTCCATGTATGTGCTGACGGTGGACCTGCCCGCCCCTATCGCCATGTCCTACGGCATGGTGCTGGGCTACGCCTCCATGCTGATCGCCCTCAGCACCATTTTCCTGGCGGTGAAGCGCCATCGCGATGCCGACCTGGGCGGCGTCATCCGCTTTTGGCCCGCCCTGCTCCTGGGCCTGGGCATCAGCGTCGTCGCCGGGGTGATCTACGCCCTGGCGTGGGAGGCGACGCAGGCCCTCAACCACATGCACTTCGCCAACGACTACGCCGACGCGCTGATCCGGCAGCAGAAGGCCAAGGGCGTGTCGGATGAGGCGCTGGCGGCCTTCACGGCGGAGATGGAGGCGTTCAAGGCGAAGTACGCCAACCCGTTCTACCGCCTGGCCGAAACCTTCAACGAGATCTTTCCGGTCGGCGTGCTGGTGTCCCTGGTATCGGCCGGCCTGTTGCGCAACAGCCGCTTCTGGCCCGCCCGGCGCGCGCCGGCGGTGGCCTGATCAGAAGGCGCAGACATCGGGGTGCAGCAAGGGCCCGGCCTTCAGCCAGACCCGTGCCCCCTGCCCGCCGGTGCGAACCATCAGGTCCTGGCCGGCGGGCAGGCGCAGCCAGGATTGCGCCTGGAATGCCTCCCCCGCCTCGGTGAAGCCGCCGGCGAGGACCAGCAGCTCCAGGCCGTGCCGATTGGCCACACGCACCTCGGCGTCCGGCCGCCAGTCCTCCATCCGCACGTCCTCATGCCCATCAGCGAACAGCTGCACGACGTGGGTCACGCCGGGACGAATGGGCAGCGCCCCCCCTTCGCCAGGCTGGCGGACGATGCGCGCCTGGTCGTCGGCCCGGAACTGCCACAGCTTCACGAAGATGACACACCCGGGGACGGAACCCGGGGCATGGGCCGTGCCGGGCGGGTTGCGGACATAGGTGCCGACCGGGAAGTCCCCGCTTGCGTCCTGGAACACGCCGTCCAGCACCAGGAACTCCTCCCCGCCCGGATGGCCATGGGTGGGGAAGCGGCTACCGGCGGCATAGCGGACGATGGAGGTCGCGCGCGCCTTCTCGTCCCCGATGCGGGACAGCATGCGGCGGTCCACCCCTGGCGACGGGCTGGGCACCCAGTCCATGCCACCGCCGTGCACCGCGACGCGCACCGTCAGGTCGTCGTTCAGCCGCATCATCGCGCTCCCTCCTTCACATCACGGGCCCGTCGCCTCCGGCGCCACGTCGCCAACGGCCGCCGCGAGGGGCCTCGCGTCCTGCACCAGGTGCACCAGCACCCGGCCTGGCTCCTCGCCATACATCATATGGGCTGAGTTCTCGAACCAGACAAAGCGCTTGGACGGGGCCGACAGCTTTTCAAACCAGGCCCGCACCGGTTCGGACGGCGTGGTGTAGTCATGCCGCCCGGCGAAGATGATGAGCGGGCAGCCCAGCTTGGTCAGGCCGTTGAAATTGGCGCCGGCCAGATCGGGCAGCAGCTTGGGCAGCGAAAAGCTGCTGCCCTGGTCAATGGCCTGGAAGTCCTTGTCGGAATAGTCTGGCGAAATCCTCTCCGCGTTTTCCCAGTAGTCGTAATTGTCGCGGCCATAGGTCAGCCCCCCGAACCTGACGGACCACTTGCGCTCAGTCCCCAGCTTGTCGATCGGCAGGCTGCCGTCCTTTTCCGGATAAGGGGCGATGCCCTCCAGCTCCCCGATCGCCTGGGCCTCGCCCCGGCGGCGGGCCTCGCTCAGCGCCCAGGCGTAGTTGATCTTCTCCGCCGCCACCGTATCGATGATCTGCCCCGCGCCGATGTAGGCATACAGCCAGTCCGGCCGCCGGGCCGCCAGGTTCAGGCCGATGATGGTGCCCCAGGAATGACCGATGGCGAAGATCTTCGGCTTGCCGTAGGTGGCGCGCAGATAGCCCACAAGCTCCTCCGCGTCACGGACGATGCGATCGGCTCTCAAGGTGGGGCCGATCTTCGCCGGATCGTTCAGCAGGTAGGTCTTGCCCGACCCGCGCTGGTCCCATTCCACCACCGTGAAATAGTCGGTCCACGGCGCCTCGAACAGATAGCGGGTGGGCAGCTCCGGCGCCGCGGGGCCGCCGTGGATGACCAGCAGGATGGGATTGCGCCTGTCCTTGCCGCGCACGGTGATCCACTGCTGGATGCCACCGATCTCCACCGCCTTGGCCTCGTCGATGCCGTTGGCCGACACCACCTTGCCCACCGTGCCCAGGATGGCCCGGGTGTCGGGCGGGGGTGAGGCCAGCGCCGGCACGGCGGCCAGGGCGGCGGCGACAAGCGGAATGGCGGACGTCAGGCCCAGGGCACGCATGCGCTTCCCCCCAAATGCTGAAGCAATTTTGCGATGACCCTAACGGTCCGCCGCCGCGAGGGCACAAAGTTTTTTTGGCCCCATGTCACAGTGGTCCCATCGCCCTCGTCCTGATGTCGACGGGCCGCCCTCACGGGCGGCCTCTGGATCGAAAGGAAGAGGAATGAAGATCGTCGTCATCGGCGGCACCGGCCTGGTCGGCGCCAAGACCGTCAAAATCCTGCGCGCCGCCGGCCATGAGGCCTTGGCCGCAGCCCCCAGTACCGGCGTGGACGCCCTCACCGGCGCCGGCCTGGCCCAGGCGCTGGCCGGTGCGGAGGTGGTGCTGGACCTCTCCAACTCCCCCTCCTTCGCGGATCAGGCGGTGTTGGACTTCTTCCAGACGTCCGGCCGCAACCTGCTGGCGGCGGAGACGGTGGCCGGTGTGCGCCACCATGTGGCCCTGTCCGTCGTTGGCACGGAAGGCCTGCAAGCCAGCGGCTATTTCCGGGGCAAGCTGGCGCAGGAACGGCTGATCAAGACCGCTGGCATCCCCTACACCATCGTCCATTGCACCCAGTTCTTCGAGTTCCTGGACAGCATCGCCAACGCCGCCGCCACCGACGGCACCGTGCACCTGCCGCCCGCCTATGTGCAGCCGATCGCGTCGGACGACGTCGCCGCGCTGGTGGCCGACATCGCCCTGGCACCACCCGCCAACGGCACGGTGGAGATCGCGGGTCCGGAGCGCCTGCGCCTCAGCGAACTGGTGGCCCGCCACCTGGACGCGACGCGCGACCCGCGCCGGGTGGTCAGCGACGTCGACGCCCCCTACTTTGGCGCCCGGCTGGCCGAAGGCTCCCTGGTGCCCAGCGGTCCCAGCCCGCGCCTGGGCGCCATCGCGTTCGACACCTGGTTCCGGGCGCAGCCGGCGCGCGCTTAGTTCACGGGCAAATCCATCCAGTCGCTTTCCCCGCCGATGGGGTCGCCCGGCGGCACCTCCACGGTGCGGGGGCGGTCGGCCAGCAGTTTGTCCGCCTGCTGCGGGTCCAGCAGCTGACGGGCCAGGCTGACAGCCCAGGCGCGCTCTTCCGCGTCGCCCCGGCCGCGGGCCAGCGCCTCCGCCACCTCGCGCACCCGCTGGTCCAGCAGGGCCGCCACCTCCGGCGTCGTTCCGGGGCGGCGGGCCACCTGGGCCATGGTGACAAGGGCACGGTAGGCGACGCGGCGGCTGACGGCGTCACTCTTCTCCGGCAGGATCTGCGACACTAGGCGCTCCAGCACCTCGCCCACCCCCAGCGCCTGGGGATCGGCGGCGTGCTGGTTTTCCAGCCGCGCCAGACGTGTGGGCGCCAGCAGGGTGTTGAGGGTGACGGTGGCGGCCACGTCGGCCGCCACCAGCGGGTCGAACACCGGGCCACCGGCAGTGGCGAACAGCTCGATATCGAACTGGCGGTTGTCGCTGCCGTTGCGCGCGGCGGACAGCAGCGGCAACAGGCTGGCCGGCACCCGCAGCTGGTCGGCCGACAGGGTGGACAGCAGGGCCGACAGGGCGGCGCGCTGGACGTCGGCGGCCACAGGCACCGACGCCTCCCGCCCGTCGCCCTTCACCGAATAGGCGAAGGTGGCGCCGCCCAGGGATTTGGCGGCGGCGTTCACCTGGTAGCGATGCAGCAACCAGATGGGCACGAAGCGGCGGCGCAATTCCGCCACCGCCTCCCCCGGCGCCAGGGCCTTCAGGCCGAACTGGTCGATGGCGGCGCGGCGCACGCCCATCAGGCGGGTCAGCTCCGCCACCGGGTCGGCGCCGTCGTCCCACAGGCCGCCCCAGGGCTGGGCCGTATCCGGCCGGCGGGCATTGTCATCCTGGACATAGCGCAGGCCAGCGGCCACCGCCGCCGCGGCCTTGGCGTCGGCCACCGCCTGGTCGTCCTGCGGGGCGCCGCCGTACAGCCAGTCCACCGTCGCTCTATCCCAGGCGCCCACCCCGGTGCCATAGGCGTCCGACAGGTCGGGGTGGCCATCCACCAGGCCGATGCGCGGGGCGGGATAGTCCATGACCGAGGCGCGGTTCTGCGTGCTGGCGGCGAAGTTGTGGGCGAAGCCCAGCGCGTGCCCCACCTCATGCGCGCCCAGCTGGCGCAAACGGGCCAGCGCCACCGTCACCGGATCGTTGGGCCCGCCCGTGCCGATCTTGTCAGCGCCCACCAGTCCCTGGAAGATCAGGATATCCTGGCGGACGCGCTCGGAGCCCAGGACCACCATGCCCTTGACGATCTCGCCCGTGCGCGGGTCCACGATCTCCTGCCCGTAGGACCAGCCCCGGGTGGCGCGGTCCACCCAGTTGACCATGTTGTAGCGCACGTCCAGCGGGTCCACGCCGTCAGGCAGGGGCTCCGCCCTGAAGGCGTCAATGTAGCCCGCCGCCTCGAAGGCCTGGGCCCACCAGTTGATGCCTTCCAGCAATGCCGTGCGCATCGGTTCCGGCACCGTGTGGTCCAGGTAGAAGACGATGGGCTTCCTGACGCGCGACCGGGCGGCGGCCGGGTCCAGCTTTTCCAGGCGGAAGCGGTTGGCCACGTCGTGCACCACGTCCTGCCCCAGGGGGCGGCCGTAGTCCACCACCTGGGTGGAGAAGCCGCCCATGCGCGGATCGAAGGCGCGCGGGGTGAAGCCCGGCCCCGGCAGGCGCACGAAGCTGTGGTGCACGGTGAAGCTGACCTGCCGGGCGTCGGGCGCGATGTTCTCCACCTCCGCCCCGGGATGGTCGGAGGTGTAGGTCTGGATGGCGTCGACTTCCAGATTGTCGGGGAACAGCTTCAACGTGGCCGGGTCGGCGGCGCTCAACGCCCCGTCCAGCCTGAAACCCCGGCCCGCCCCCTGCGGCGCGCCGCCGGTGCCGATGGCGTCGCCCTCCTGCCCCAGCGACTTGGCGATGCCCAGGGTGTCGGCCGCCAGGAACTTCGCGATGTCCACCGCCACGCGGCCGTCCGCCTGGGGCAGCGCCTCGCCCATCCAGACGATGGAGGTGGCGAAGTCGGCGCTGGGGCCGGCGCCCGTCGGGTTGCGGAAGCGGGGATTCTCGAACTGGACCGCCACCTTGTTGCCCAGCAGGCGGAAGGCCAGCACCTGGGTCTGTCCGATGCGGCCCCGGTCCAGGAAGGTGGGGGCGGAGCCCAGGCCCGTCCGCAGCGACGGCGTATAGAGGTAACGTGCCAGCACACAGTCGTTCCCCGGGGCGGTGCCCGGCGCCGGCAGCACCAGGATGATCTTGGCGGTGGCCCTGTCGATCCGCACGGGCATCAGCCCGTCCAGCGTGGACGGAGACTGCGCCGGTTGGGGCGTCGCCGCCAGGGAAACGGAAGCGGTGGATGACACCAGCGCCAAGACCAGCGCTGCCAGGAAGTAATGCCGCACGGATGCCCCCAAGTTTATTTGTTGAAGACACGATGGGTCAAAGTGGGGCGCCGGCACAAGGGCCAGGGAGGGAGACGCGGGTCAAGGCCTTGAAAAACCACCAGAGATTGCTGTGGGCGGCGCATCATTACCCGGAAGGCGCATCTGGCGGCCCGCCCCCTACTAAAGACACCTGCGACCAGGAAGACGGCCCGCTGCCATTGCCGTTCATACCTGGTATTGTTGCTATATCAAACGAGGCGCAGGCAATATCTTGGGTGCGATGCGGCGTGGTGTGGAATTCCTTTTCCGTTTAAGGCGATATAGCGGTCTTCTGCTGCTTTGCCTGACGGTGACCTTATCGGTTTCCCCCGCCCTTGCGGCGGCGGAGCGCTGGTCCGGCTTGGCGGATACGGTCTTTCAGAACTACGGCCGCGACCAGGGCCTGCCCCATCCCGTGCCGACCGCCCTGGCGCAGGATCGTGACGGCTTCCTGTGGATCGGCACGCAGGGCGGCCTCGCCCGTTGGGACGGTTATCGCTTCAAGAGCTACACGGCCAACCCGGATGTCCCCGGCAGTCTGCCCAGCGACTTCATCAAAAGCCTACACGTCGATTCCCGCGGCCGGTTGTGGGTGGGCGCCAACGGCTTGGCGCTCTATAACGCCGCCCAGGACCGGTTCGAGACCATCCCCCTGGGCGCCATCAACGGCCGCCCCGACATTGGCGCCATCGCCGACGACGGCGCCGGCGGACTGTGGGTGGGCACGGAGGATGGCCTGCGTCACCTGGCCCCCGACGGCCACACGGTGACGGCGCTGCGCGCGGGCGACCCTGGCGCCACCGGCCTTCCCGCCGGCCGCGTCCAGGCCGCGCTGCGCGACCGGATGGGCGGGTTGTGGGTCGGTACCGTCGCCGGCCTGGCCCACCGCGCCTCGGCCGCTGGCACCCTAACGGCCGTGCCGCTGGGGGACGGCCCGGCGGCCAACGTCTCCGCCCTGTTCCAGGACGAAGACGGCCGCCTTTGGGTCGGCACCATCCGCAGCGGCCTGTTCGTCATTGACCGGCCGGGCGCCGCCCCCCGCTTGGTCGGGCCCAACGCCACGGATCTGCTGGGCTGGATCTCCGCCATCGCCCCCGCCGGACCGCACGAAATCTGGGTGGGCCTGCGCAACCGCAGCATCGTCGCCATCGATACGGCGACGATGGCGCGGCACGTCATCCGCCATGACCGGGCGCTGCCCAACAGCCTGGCCCATGACGACATCTGGGCCATCACCCGCGACAGCGCCGGCTCCGTCTGGGTGGGTGGCACCGGCGGCCTCAGCTATCATCCCCGCGATAGTGGCCTGATCTCCACCATCTTCGGAGGCGCCAGCGCCCGTACCGACAGCTTGAGCGCCAGCGACGTCTTCGCCATCATGCCGTCCCAGGACGGTTCCAGCGGCCAAGGCCGCGTCTGGCTGGGCTTCTTCGATGGCGGCGTCGACGTGGTCGACCCGCTGGGCGGCCGGGTGGCGGCGCTGCGCCCCGACCCCGCCCGGCCGGAGGACGCGCTGCCGTCGGACATCGTCTACAGCATGGCGCAGGACGAGGCCGGCCGCGTCTACATCGCCACCCGCCGGGGCGTGTACCGCGCCGACGGGGCGGCCACGGCGGTGCGGCGTGTCACCCTGTCTGGCCGCGACCCCGCCGCCGCCACCATGTCGCTGCGCTTTATCGACGGCCAGCTGTGGGTGGGGGGCGAAGGCGACGGGCTGCGCGCTTACGCCCTGGACGGCCCCGGGGCGACGCCCGGCCACCTGGTCTATGACGGCCCCGGCGCCCCGGCGGGCAAGCGTCTGTCCGACCCGACGGTGCGCGCCCTGCTGGCCGGAACGGCGCATGACGTCTGGGTCGGCACCCGCAACGGCCTGAACCACATCGACCTCGCCACCGGTGCCGTGGAACACATCCCGCCCGTCCCCGGCGACCCGCAAGCGCTGGCGGACCCCTACGTCACCAGCCTGCTGATCGACGCCAAGGGCCGGCTATGGGTGGGCACCTTCGGCGGCGGCCTGTCGCTGATGACCGGCCGTGACGCCGGTGGCAGGCCACGCTTCCGCCACTTCGGCCTGGCCCAGGGTCTGCCCCACGTCAACGTCTGCAGCCTGCAGATGGACGGCGCCGGCGTCATCTGGGCCGGCACCGACGACGGGCTGGCCCGCATCGATCCCGAGACGCTGGAGGTGCGCGCGGTGCGGCGCGCCGACGGCTCCGCCCTGGTGGATTATTTCGTGGGCGCGAGCGCCACCACCCCGGCGGGGGAGGCGCTGTTCGGTTCCAAGGGCGGGCTGACGGTGGTGCGGCCAGGCCTGCAGCCCGCCTGGCGGTTCGCCGCCCCAGTGGTGGTCACCGACCTGCGCGTGGGGGGGCAGCCCATGCCTGCGGGGCGGATTTACGATGCCGCCAACCCCTTGGTGCTGTCGCCCGACGCCAACAGCCTGGCGGTGGAGTTCGCCGCCCTGGACTACACCGCCCCGGTCCGCAACCGCTACGCCTATCGCCTGGACGGGTATGACCACGACTGGATCGCGGCGGACGTGAACCGGCGCCTGGCCGTCTACACCAACCTGCCGCCCGGCGACTACACCCTGCGCCTGCGGGGCAGCAACCGCGACGGCGTGTGGGCCGAGCGTGATTTGGCCCTGCCCCTGCGGGTGCTGCCGGCCTGGTACCAGCATGTCTGGCTGCGGTTGCTGGTGGCGGCGGCCATGGTGGTGGCCATGACCCTGCTGGTGCGCTGGCGCACCGGTTACCTGCGCCGCCGCCAGGCGGAACTGGAACACCAGATCGCGGAGCGCACGGCCGACCTGCGCGCCGCCAACGACCGGCTGCTGCACCTGGCCACCACCGACCCGCTGACCGGTTGCGACAACCGCCGGCATTTCATGGAGCGGGCACGGGAAATGATCGCGCTGGCCAACCGCCACGGCACGCCGCTGACCCTGGCCATCCTGGATCTGGACGACTTCAAGCAGGTGAACGATACCTATGGCCATCCCGGCGGCGACGCCGTCCTGGCCCTGACCGGCCGCGTCATCGGCGCCCACGTGCGCTCCACCGACCTGGTGGGCCGCATCGGCGGGGAGGAGTTCGCCCTGCTGATGCCCCACACCGCCGCCTACGGCGCCCGCCTGCTGGCCGAGCGCCTGCGCCAGGCCATCTGTGACGGCGTGGTGGAGACCGACGGCGGCCCCATCCGCGTCACCGCCAGCCTGGGCCTGGCCGAACTGCGCAAGGGCGAAGACCTGGACGCCCTCTACGTCCGCGCCGACGCCGCGCTGTACCTGGCCAAGCAGTCCGGCCGCAACCGGGTGGAGATGACGCTGCCGGCGGAGTGAGGCACCGGACCGCCGCGCTGATTGCCCCTCCCGGCTTTTATGTTACCGTTATCAGAAGCCCCGCGCCGATCGCCCCCGCCTTGAAAGGACCGGTCGCCGGCGCGGTCGTCGCTCAAGAATAAAGCCGGGAGGAAAATCATGCCCCTGTCCCTCAACCGCCGCGCCCTGATGCGGGCAGGTGCCGCCGCCGTCGCCGCACCCTATGTCTGGGTTCCCGCCCGCGCCGATGAGGGCGTCTGGTTCACGCGAACCGTGGGCCCCTTCGTGGAGGTGGAAACGTCGGCGGGCCGGGTCCGGGGCGGGCACGACCGTGGCGCCCTGGCCTTCAAAGGCATTCCCTATGCCGGCCCCGTCTCCGGCCGCAACCGGTTCAAGGCGCCGCCCGAGGTGACGCCCTGGGCGGGCGTGCGCGATGCCACGCGCCTGGGCCCGCCCGCCATGCAGGGCCCCGGCACCACCTATGGCGAGCATGAGCCGGCCTACAGTGAAGATTGCCTGGTGCTGAACGTCTGGACCCCGGCGGTGAAGGATGGGGGCAAGCGGCCGGTCATGGTCTATTGCCATGGCGGCGGCTTCACCACCGGCAGCGGTGGCCAGCGCATCCAGGACGGCGCCCGCCTGGCCGCCACCTACGACGTGGTGGTGGTGGCGACCAACCACCGGCTGGGCCTGCTGGGCTATCTCTACCTGGGCGAATTGNGCGGGGCGGACTACGCCACCTCCGGCAACCAGGGGATCCTGGATATCATCGCCGCCCTGGGCTGGGTGAAGGAGAACATCGCCACCTTCGGCGGCGACCCAGGCAACGTCATGCTGTTCGGCGAATCGGGCGGCAGCGCCCAGACCTGCGCCGTCATGGGCATGACAGCATCCCAGGGCCTGTTCCACAAGGCCGGGATGCAGAGCGGCCCCATGC
>NZ_BACU01000337.1 GCF_000333275.1 Azospirillum sp. B4
GCCGGCGTCCCCACTGGAAAGCACAGCGCTGTTCCACCTGGGGCCGGTGCCCATCACCGCCGGCGTCGCCGTCACCTGGGGCATCATGGCGCTGCTGGCGGTTGGCGCAGCCCTGGCCACCCGCCGCCTGTCGCTGGTCCCCGGCCGGACGCAATCCGTCCTGGAACTGGTAGTGGACGCCGTCGACGGCCAGATCCGCGACACCATGCGGGCCGAGCCGGCCCCCTTCCGCGCCTTCATCGGCACGCTGTTCCTCTACATCCTGGCGGCCAACTGGTCGTCCCTGATCCCCGGTATCGAGCCGCCGACGGCGCATGTGGAAACCGACGCCGCCCTGGCCCTGCTGGTCTTCGCGGCCGTCATCCATTTCGGCATCCGGGCGGGGGGCATCCGGGGCTATCTCGCCACCTTCGCCTCCCCCAACCCGGTCATGATCCCCTTGAACCTGGTGGAAAGCCTGACCCGCACCTTCTCGCTGATCGTGCGCCTGTTCGGCAACGTGATGAGCGGCGTGTTCGTCATCGGCATCGTCATGTCGCTGGCGGGCCTGCTGGTGCCCATCCCGCTGATGGCCCTGGACCTGCTGACCGGTGCTGTCCAGGCCTACATCTTCGCCACCCTGGCCATGGTCTTCATCGCCAGCACCGCCGGGGAGGCCGGCGGCGAGCAGGGCGGTGAGGCGCCCGCCGCCCCACCCTCCGTTCCGCCCACGCAAAGGACATCGCCATGAATTGGTTAGCTCTGGCCAGCATCGTCGCCGCGGCCATCGCCGTCTCCTTCGGGGCGATCGGCCCCGCCCTGGCGGAAGGCCGCGCCGTCGCCGCCGCCATGGACGCGCTGGCCCGCCAGCCGGAAGCGGCCAACACCATCTCGCGTACCCTGTTCGTCGGCCTGGCGATGATCGAGACCATGGCCATCTACTGCCTGGTCATCGCCTTGCTGCTGCTGTTCGCCAACCCGCTGCTGAAGTAAGGCCATGACCATCGATTGGTGGACGCTGGGCCTGCAGGCCGTCAACGTCCTGATCCTGATCTGGCTGCTGTCGCGCTTCCTCTGGCGGCCCGTGGCCGGGATCATCGCGCAGCGCCGTACCGCCGCGCAGACCCTGCTGGCCGAGGCCCAAGCCGACCGCGACCGGGCCGCCGCGGCACTGGCGGATGTGGAGCGCGTGCGGGCCGGATTCGCCCAGGAACGGGCTGCCATCCTGGCCGAGGCGCATGAGGCGGCGCAACAGGCCCGCGCCATCCAGCTGGCCCAGGCCGAAGCCGACGCGGCGCAAGCGCGCGACGCGGCCAAGGCCGCGCTGGCGCAGGAACGCCAGGCCGCGGCACGGGCCTGGCGGGACCATGCCGGGCAATTGGCCGTCGACATCGCCGGGCGGCTGCTCGCCCAAATCGACGGCGCCGCCATCGGTGATACTTTCCTGGCCCGCTTGGTGGGGGAAATCCGCGCCCTGCCGCCGGAGGTCAGGGCCCAGGCCGTGAACGGCTCGGCGTTGCGGGCCGTCAGCGCCGCCCCCATCCCAGCCGGGGAGCAGGAGCGCTATCGCCGGCAGATCGACGGCGCCCTGGGCCAACCGGCCGAGATCACCTTCGCCGTGGATCCCGGCCTGCTGGCGGGGCTGGAACTGCACGGGGCCCACCTGGTCGTCACCAACAGCTGGCGGGCGGACCTGGCCCGCGTTCTTCAGGACATCGCCCATGACGCCCCGCACGGATGAGCGTGACCCGGCTACGCCGGGCATGACCCCCGACGCCTGGCTGCGGGAGGCCCGCGCCCGGCTGGAGGGCGCGCGCCTGGGTCCCGCCACCGCCCAGCTTGGCCGGGTGGAAGAGGTGGGCGACGGCATCGCCCTGCTGTCCGGCCTGCCCGGGGTGCGGCTGGATGAATTGCTGCGCTTCGAGGGCGGGCAGTTCGGTTTCGCCCAGGTCCTGGACCGGACCCGTGTGGGCTGCGTCCTGTTGGACGCGGACGACGGGGGCACGGCCGGCGTGCGGGCGGGACACGCCGTGACGGGCACCGGCGATGTCGTCCGCGTGCCGGTGGGTCCCGGCCTCCTGGGGCGTGTCGTCGATCCGCTGGGCCGGCCGCTGGATGGTCGCGGCCCGATCGTGGGTGACGCGATGGAACCCATCGAGCGCCCGGCCCCCGCCATCGCCGACCGCGACCTGGTGACCCAGCCGGTGCAGACCGGCGTGCTGGTGATCGACGCCTTGTTCGCGCTGGGGCGCGGACAGCGCGAATTGATCGTGGGCGACCGCGCCGTGGGCAAGACCGCGCTGGGCGTGGACGCCATCATCAACCAGCGCGACAGCGACATGATCTGCCTGTACGTCGCCATCGGGCAGAAGAACGCCAGCGTGCGCCGCGCCATCGACGCCATCACCGCGCGCGGCGCGCCGGAGCGCTGCATCATCGTGGTCGCGGAGTCGGCCAGCGCGCCGGGCCTGCAGTGGATCGCGCCCTTCGCCGCCTTCACCATGGCGGAATATTTCCGCGACCGGGGCCAGCACGCCTTGGTCGTGGTGGATGACCTGAGCAAGCACGCCGCCAGCCATCGCGAGATCGCCTTGCTGACCCGACAGTCGCCGGGCCGGGAGGCCTATCCCGGCGACGTCTTCTATGTCCACGCCCGGCTGCTGGAACGGGCGGCCAAGCTGTCACCCGGCAAGGGCGGCGGGTCGCTGACGGCCCTGCCCATCGCCGAGACCGACGCCGGCAACCTCAGCGCCTATATCCCCACCAACCTCATCTCCATCACCGACGGCCAGATCGTCCTCGACACCAAGCTGTTCCATGAGGGGCAGAAGCCGGCGGTGGACGTGGGCACCAGCGTCAGCCGGGTGGGCGGCAAGACCCAGGCGCGGGCGCTGCGCGACGCGGCCGACACCCTGCGCCTGGACTACGCCCAGTTCCTGGAGCTGGAGACCTTCACCCGCTTCGGCGGCATGCCCGACACCCGGGTGCGGGAACAGTTGGCGCGTGGCGCGCGCATCCGGGCCGTCCTGGCCCAGCCGCTGCACACCCCCTTGCGCCTTCCGGACCAGGTGGCGCTAGTCCTGGCCGTGCAATCGGGCGCGCTGGATCCGCTGTCCCCCGCCGCCGTGGCGTCCTTCCGCGCCGGGCTGCCAGCCCTGCTGGACAGCCAAGCGCCTGACTTGGCCCAGCGCATCCTGCGGACCGGTGCGCTGACGACGGATGACCGGGCGACGCTGCTGGCCCTTCTGCGCCGTCATGCCGGGGGGATAGCCTCCCCGCAAGCGGGGGTCGTCGGATGACGGAGCGCCTGGCCGACCTGAACGCGCGCATCGATGGTATCCGCCAGCTGGGCGCCGTGGTGCGGGCGATGAGGGGCATGGCCGCGGCCCGGGCGCAGCAGGCGCGCGGCCAGCTGGCCTCCGTCGACGCCTACGCCGCGACGCTGGCCGGCGCCATAGGCCAGGCCTTGCTATTGGCCGGCGACGACACACGGCCGGCCCCGGCGGGACCGGCGACCCGGCGGGCGTTGGTCGTCTTCTGCGCTGAGCAAGGATTCGCCGGGCCATTCAGCGCGCGCCTGCTGGACGCGGCCGACCTTCACGACCCGCTTGTCGACCTTTTCCTGGTCGGCAGCCGGGGCCGCATGCTGGCCCGTGAACGCGGCTTGCGCGTCATCTGGTCCGACGCCATGCCCGCGCAGTCACAGGGCATTCCCAAACTCGCCGAGCGCATCTGCCAGGCCTTGTACAGCCGCATGGCCACCGGTGACGTGGGGCGGCTGGAAGCCCTTCACGGCCATTCCGCCCTGGGCCAACCGATGACGGTGGAGCGGCTGGCGCTGTTCCCCCTGGACCCCGCCGCCTTCCCCCGCGCGGGGCGTCGCATGCCGCCGCTGCTGAACCTGCCTGCCTCGGCCCTGCTGGCCGACCTCGCCACCGATTACGTCCACGCCCAGCTTTGCCGGGCCGCCCTCCATGCCTTCGCCGCCGAGAACGAGGCGCGCATGCAGGCCATGGCCACCGCCGGTGGCCAGATCGACCGCCAGTTGGGCGCGCTGCAGGCCACCCAGCGCATCCTGCGCCAGGACGAGATCACCGCGGAGATCATCGAGCTGGCGGCCGGCGAAACCGCCAGCCGCGCCGGCGCCTGATCCCTTGCCGCCCGTCAGGTCCCGCCCGTCAGGTCCCGCCCGTCAGGGCGCGATGGTCACGCGCCCCACCACCCGGGTGCCGTCCTCACCCGGCTTCAGCTCGATCTGCATCACCTGCGCCTCTTCCGTCGGACGCTGATAGTTGCGATACAGGTGCGCGCGCACGGTGATGGGGCCGTTGGGGTTCAGGCGGTCGGTACGGTAGATGTTCACGCGGATGGTGTATTCGCCGTTCGGCGCCCGGCGCAGCAGATATTCCTCCGGCCCGTAGCCCTGGGTCATGTCGCGTGACAGCCGGCCGCCGATGGCGGTGCGGGGGTTGTTGTAGATGGCCCGCTCGCCCGACGGCTCATCCACCCACAGGTCCATGTCGGTCGCGTCCACGTTCCATTCCAGGACGACGCGCACATCCACGTCCAATTGGGCGCGCAGGCGCGGGTCCAGGGGGATGTCCCGCACGCCCAGCTTCCGCAGGCGCGGCACCAGGCGGTTGGCCTCCATCAGCGCCACCATCTCGATACCATTGTAGGCCGGCGCCCACGTGCGGGTGATGACCTCGTTCAGCAGGTCCATGGCGCGGGCATAGTCCGCCCGCTGGGCCGCCGTGGACCCTCCGTCCTTGGCCGCCCGTTCAGCCCGCGTCACCAGGGCCAGCGCCAGGCTGCGGCGCGGCTGCGGCCGGTCCCCCTCCAGGCGCAGCACCTTCTCATACAACCAGATGGCCCGCGCCTCCTCGCCATAGCGCATCAGGGCGTCGGCGACGATGATCAGCGTGCCGTTGTCGGCGGTGGGCAGGTCCAACGCGTTCAGCACGATGGCCGCCGCCTCCAGCTTGCGCCCGTTGCGGAACAGCAGCTCGGCGACGTCCAGATAATAGGCCGGCACCTGCCCGTACTGGTCAGCCTGCCCCGCCACCGTGGCGCGGAAGGCGTCCGGGTCGTCGAGATGCGCCTTTAGGTCGCGCAGATAGGGCCGGTCGGGATTCCACGGCTCCACCGCGATGTCCGTGGCGCCGCCCTGCCCCTCGCCCCGGCCGTCCGCCCGGGCGCCGGTGACGGCAAAGTCTTCCGTCCGTCCACGGGCCGGGCCAGCCGGCGCGGGCCCCGTGGGCAAGGGGCCGGTGGGCACCGGACGTCCGCCTGATGGGGCGGCGGCGATAGGTGCCCTCGGGCTGTCGATGGCGACCTCCACCGGCGGGGCGAACGGCGGCGGCTGTACCGTCTGCGGCGGCGGCGGTGGGGGTGGGGGCGCGGCGGAGGAAACCGAGTCCCGCATCATCACGGGCGGCGGCGGGGACGCGGCACCCGTCGCCACGCCGTTGGAAACGGCGGCCCGCTTCTCCGGCGCCGGCACCGGGCGCGGCTTGGCCGCCCACCAGTCCTTTTCCTCCTGCCAGGCGTTGATCACCTGGACCAGGCGATTGTCCTGCGCCGTCTGCTTGGCCTTGGCCGACTGCGCCAGCCAGTCGGCGTACTGGTTCTGCATGTCCTTGCCCAGGCTGTCGGGCGGCGCGATCTCCGCCTCCACATAGTCCTGCAGGCGTTCCAGCACCAGGAAGACGGCGCCACCGCCAGCCACGCTGTAGGTACGGGCGAAATCCACGGCCCGCTTCTGGTCCGGTCGGTCGGATGCCGTCATCTCCGCCAGGCGGTCGGCGGCCCACAGGGCGCCGAAGGCATCGTCCGCCGGCGTCGGCCGGTCGTCCAGGTCCAGGGACAGGGTGCGGCCGTCACCCAGGGTGACGGTGATGCCGCCCAGCGCCGGGGGCGCCCGGCCAATCAGGCGCACGCGGCCTGCCGCCGCTGGCAGCACGGTGAAGTCCAGGGCCGTGCCGTCGCGGGCCGTCACGTCGATGACGCGGGAACCCGGTGCGGCCAGGCGCGCCAGCACCGCGTCCGCGTCCCGGGCCTTGAGGTCGAAATGCTGCCCACCCGACTTGGCCGCCAGCGCCGACAGGAAACCATGGTCGGCATCGTCGCTGGCCGACAGGGTGAACAGCGGGCAGTTCACCCGCTCCGCCTGATAAGCGTCCACGGTGAAACGGCCGTTGGAAAAGAACAGGCAGGCGTCAGCGGGCGCGGAAGCGGTTTTCAGCACCCCGGCGAGGGAATTGGCGCCGGCGTAGTCCAGCCCCTTCAGCGCGGCCAGGACACCGGCCACGGCGTTGGGCTGGTCAAAGGTCAGCAGGACGCGCGTGGGGCTGTCGGCGAACGTCACCAGGTCAATCACCCGTGGCCGCGCCGTCGTCAGATAGCGCTCCAGCAAGGCCAGCTCCGCCGCGCGGTCGGCCGAGCGCTGGCTCAGCGACCGGTCCCAATAGACGCGCACGCGGCCTGTGCCGGCGGCGGACGGGGCATCCCCGGCGGGGGCGGCGGCATCGACCTCAAAGAAGGTGTCGCCGCTGTGGTGGCGGGTCAGCACGACCGGGCGC
>NZ_BACU01000336.1 GCF_000333275.1 Azospirillum sp. B4
CGATGCGGGTGTGCTCGACGCCGCGATCAGTCAGTTGAGGAGCGGTGGCAGGCTGGTCGCCAATG
>NZ_BACU01000335.1 GCF_000333275.1 Azospirillum sp. B4
AATTCGCCCACCGCCGGAATGAACACCAGCAGCGAGCCAGCGACGATGCCGGGCAGCGACAGCGGCAGCGTGATGGTCAGGAAGGCCTTCCAGGGCTTGGCGCCCAGATCGGCCGCCGCCTCCAGCAGGGTGTGGTCCAGCTTTTCCAGCGTGGCGTACAGCGGCAGGATCATGAAAGGCAGGTAGGAATAGGTGATGCCGATATAGACCGCGACATCCGTGTACAGGATCTTCAGCGGCTCATGGATGATGCCGAGGCTCATCAGCAGGTTATTCAGCAGCCCCTCGTCCTTCAGAATGCTCATCCACGCGTAGACGCGGATGAGGAAGCTGGTCCAGAACGGCAGGATGATCAGCATCAGCAGCGGCCCGCGCCGCTTTTCCGGCGCGGTAGCGATGGCGTAGGCCATGGGATAGCCGATCAGCAGGCAGCAGACGGTCGAGACGAAGGCGATCTTCAGCGAGTTCAGATAGGCCAGGATGTATAGGTCGTCATCGAACAGCGCCTGGAAGCCGCTGAAACGGATATGCAGGTCCAGCCCGCCGTCCACCCATTCGACCAGCTTGGTGAAGGGCGGGATGCCCACCGCCGGCTCCGCCACGCTGATCTTCAGCACGATCAGGAAAGGAATGAGGAAGAACAGCACCAGCCAGGCGTAGGGGCCCAGGATGACGCCGCCCCGGCCGGTCAGGCCCAGGCGGCGGGTGACGGCCAGCGCGCGCTGTTTCACGGTGCGCGGCGCCACCGGCGGCAGGCCGGCAGGTTTGGCCCCTTGAGCGGGCGGCCCCTTTGGGGAGGGCGAGGCGGGAAGGTGTGCGGCCAAGGCGGGTTCCCTTCCCTCAGTCCGTCAGGACCACGCCGGCGAACGGGCGCCAGCACAGCCAGACCTCATCGTCCCAGGTGATGGGCAGCTCGGTGCGGCGGGTCGCGTTGGGCGCCGTCGCCCGCACCCGTTCCCGCT
>NZ_BACU01000334.1 GCF_000333275.1 Azospirillum sp. B4
GCTGGGTCAATGACGAGGACGGGCTGGCCTGAGCGGCCTGGAGGAGAGGAGCGACGCATGACCGGAACCATTCGCCAACTCACCCCCGAAGTGGGGGCAGAAGTGCAGGGCATCGACATGACCAGGTCGCTGTCGGCAGAGGACAGCGCCCTTATCCGCAACGCATGGAT
>NZ_BACU01000333.1 GCF_000333275.1 Azospirillum sp. B4
CTCTTGCCATCCTGCCGTGCGATCCGCTAAACCGGCGCCGCATGGGCCGCCTGCGGCGGGCGCTGGCATGGGGCGGTGGTTTCCGTTGACTTGGCCGGCGCCGTGCTTATAGTGCCGGCCTTCACTTCCCGGGAAGGTGGGTCTGGGGGATCTCTCCCCTCGTCCCCGTCCATGGGTTCCGGTCCGGTCTCAGGCTGGGCGGGGGCGCCACGGAACTACCGGGACAACAAGCCGCGTCAGCGGCCTTTGGAGCTTAGAGATGAGCAAGCGTTTAGAGTCCAAGTACAAGATTGACCGCCGTCTTGGCGTCAACCTGTGGGGCCGCGCCAAAAGCCCGGTCAACCGCCGCGAATACGGCCCCGGCCAGCACGGCCAGCGCCGCAAGAAGCCGTCCGACTTCGGCCTGCAGCTGATGGCCAAGCAGAAGCTGAAGGGCTACTACGCCAACATCGGCGAGCGCCAGTTCCGCCGCATCTACCAGGAAGCCGTCCGTCGCAAGGGCGATACCGGCGAGAACCTGATACAGCTGCTGGAGCGTCGCCTGGACGCGGTTGTGTACCGCATGAAGTTCGCGCCGACGCCGTTCGCGTCGCGCCAGATCATCAACCACGGCCACATCCTGGTGAACGGCAAGCGCCTGAACATCGCCTCCTACCGCGTGAAGGACGGCGACACCATCGAGGTCCGTCAGAAGGCCAAGCAGTTCGCCATCATCCTGGAGGCCGCCGCTTCCGGTGAGCGCGACATCCCCGAGTACGTGCAGGTCGACACCGGCGCGCTGAAGGGCACCTTCGTCCGCGCCCCGAACCTGGCCGACGTCCCGTACCCGGTGACGATGGAACCGAACCTGGTGGTCGAGTACTACTCGCGCTAATCCAGGCGCTTCGGGACCTTTCAAGATCAGGCCGCGTCCTTTGGGCGCGGCCTTTTCTTTTGCCCGGGGCGGAGGGGATGATACACCTTCAGGGTGAATTCCATACGGATTGGGAGGGCGGCATGGAACGGGTCACGGGCATCGGTGGTGTGTTCATGAAGGCGCGGGACGTCAAGGCGTTGAGCGCCTGGTACCGTGACGCCCTGGGCGTGCCGCTCAGCCCCTATTACGCCGGTGCCAAATTCAGCTGGCCGGAGGGGCAGCGCCCCGACCGGCCGGGCACCACGGCCTGGAGCCTGTTTCCCACGGACAGCACCTACTTCGCCCCGTCCACGGCCCCCTTCATGATCAATTTCCGGGTGGACGACCTGGACGCCATGCTGGCGCAACTGCGGGCCTTTGGCGCTGCCGTGGATGACCGGGTGGAGCAGAGCGAATTCGGCCGCTTCGGCTGGGTCATGGATCCGGAAGGTAACCGCGTCGAGCTGTGGGAACCGCCGCCCGGAAAGTGATGCCGCGTTCCGGCTCAGGCTTTACGCCCCCAATGGGGCAGCATGCGCCGCAGCACGTCATCCCGCCCCAGCACCACGTGGGCGAGGGCCGCCACGACATGCAGGCCCACCACCAGTAGCAGGACGGTGACCAGGCCTTCATGCAGTTCGCCCAGCGTATGGCCCACGCTGGACCCTTGGGCCACCAGCGCCGGCAGGTCGACGGCGCCGAACAGGGTGACCGTCCAGCCCCGGCCCGAGGCGCCGATCCAGCCGGTCAGCACCAGGGCCAGGACCAGCAGGTACAACAGGCCATGCACCGCCGCCGCCGCGCGGCGCTGCCAGGCGGGCAGGTGGCGGTCGGGCGCCGGTTGCGGTGTCGCCACCCGCCAGACCAGGCGCAGCAGCATGACGGCGCCGATGGCCACGCCGAAGGACAGGTGCAGGTTCACCAGCCCTTCCGGCTGCGTGCCCCGGCGGATCTCCGGCATCGTCCAGCCCAGCGCGTACTGCACCACCAGCATGGCCACGACCAGCCAATGGAAACCTTTCATGGCACCGCCGTATTCCGGCGTGGGCGAGTAATCCATGACTTCCTCCTTGCAGCTAAAGACGCAACTGTCCGGCCCACAGGGGCTTCATCAGTTCCAGCATCAAGACCATGACGCCGGCGGCGGCGACGGTGACCCCGAGGTCATCGCCATGCAGCGGGCCGAAGGCGAACAGGGTGGCCGCGGGCGGCCACGCCAGGATCAAGGCCAGCACCGTCCCCATGATCGCCGCGACCGTCCATAGCGCCCGGTTGGGACGGAGCAGGGCGGCCAGGGGGGAGGTCGTGAACGAGCGGTTGACCAGCACCAGACCGAAATTCACCAGGATCAGGGCGACGAAGGCCAACGCCCGGGCCCCATCGGCGGGCATGCCGTTATCCAGCGCCCCGATGAACAGCGCGGCGACGATGGCGAAGGCGACCAACCCCTGCAGCAGGCTCCACACCACCAGCGCGCGCGAGAACAGCGGGCTTTCAGGCGCGCGGGGCGGGCGGCGCATGATGTCGGCCTCTGATCGTTCCGCCTCAAAAACGATGGAGCAGACCGGGTCTATCACCATCTCTAGGAAGGCGATGTGCACGGGCGTCAGCAGCAGCGGCAAGTCCATCACCAGGGGCAGCAGCGCCAGGCCGGCGATGGGCACATGGATGGCGACGATATAGCCCATGGCCTTGCGCAGATTATCGTAAATGCGCCGGCCCAGCCGGATGGTGTGCACGATGGACCCGAAATCATCGTCCAGCAGCACCAGCGACGCGGCCTCGCGCGCGACATCGGTGCCGCGTCCGCCCATGGCGATGCCGATGTCCGCCGCCTTCAGCGAGGGCGCGTCGTTGACGCCGTCGCCGGTCATCCCCACGATCTGGCCGTCGGCTTGCAACGCTTTGACGATGGCCAGTTTGTGCGCCGGCTGGGTGCGGGCGAACAGGGCGGCGGTCCGGATGCGCGCCGCCTGCGCCGATGCCGGCAATGCCGCCAACTCGGCGCCGGTCACGACCGGTTCGGTCGGCAGGCCGGCCTGGGCGGCGATGGCCCGCGCCGTTTCCGGATAGTCCCCCGTGATCATGACCACGCGGATGCCGGCGGCCTGGCAGTCCCGCACCGCCGCCGGCACCTCCGGCCGCAGCGGGTCGCTGAAGGCGACCAGGCCCAGGAAGCGATAGGGATAGCCGTGCCGATCGGCGGGAAGCGGCCCGGCCCCCTTTGATCCGGTCTCCTGTGATCCCGCCCCCTCCGCGCCAGCCACGCCGAGGACGCGCATGCCCTCCCGTGCCAGGTCGTCCACCGTCCGCAGCACCACGGCGCGGATGCCGTCGTCCAGGCGGCACAGGGTGGCGATCGCTTCCGGCGCGCCCTTGGCCGCCACGATGATCGTGCCCGGCGGTGCCCGCCAGACCTGGGTCACCGCCGGCAGGTCCGGTTCCAGTCCGTATTCCCGCGCAAGCACCCAGTCGGCGCCGGGTGGCGCCACCCCCAGGTCCCGGCCCAGGGCCAGGAAGGCTCGCTCCATGGGGTCGAAGGGGTTGGGGGCGCTGGCGAGGATGCCGTGCTGGACAAGGGCGCTGATGACGCTGGCCGCGTCCTTGTCGGTGGGATCCAGGCGCCGTGACAGGTCGGCACCGTCGCGCAATTCGGCGATCGCCATGTGGTTCCGCGTCAGGGTGCCCGTCTTGTCGGTGCACAGCACCGTGGCGGCGCCCAGCGCCTCGATGGCGGCGGCCCGACGGGTCAACACCCGGGCTCGGGACAGGCGCCACGCCCCCATGACCATGAATACCGTCAGGACCAGCGGGAATTCTTCCGGCATCAGGGACATGGCGACGGCCAGTCCCGCCAGGATGCCCTGCAGCCAGGTTCCCCGCGCCAGCGCGTATAGCAGCATGACCAGGACGCTGACGGCGATGCCGGCCAGGGCCGCGGCGCGCACCAGCCGGCGCGTTTGGCGATTCAGGCGCGTGGGTTCCGCCTGGATGCCGCCCAGGGCCGCCCCGATCTTGCCCACCTCGCTGTGCCGGCCGGTGGCGATGACGGTGCCGCAGCCGCGTCCGCGCACCACCAGGGTGCCGGAAAAGGCCAGATTTTGGGTGTCGCCAGGAGGGATGTCGCCACCCGGGACGGTGGCAGTGCCTGATGCCCCGGGCTCGATGGACGCGCGCTTGCGTACCGCCATGGACTCGCCGGTCAGCAGGGACTCGTCGATCTCCAAATCCTGGACGGACAGCAAATCCAGATCCGCCGGTACCCGGTCGCCTTCCTTCAGGAAGACGATGTCCCCCCGCACCACCTCCCGGCCCGGGATGCGACGGCGCGCGCCGTCGCGCAGCACGTCAGCCCGTGGGCTGGTCAGCGTGCGCAGGGCGTCCAGCACCCGCTCGCTGCGACTCTCCTGCGCGGCGGCGATGCCGACCGAGGCCGTGGCGAAGGCCAGCAGCATCAGGCCCTCCCGCATGTCCCCCAGCAAAAGGTAGATGAAGGCGCTGGCCACCAGCAGGCCGAACATGGGTTCAGCCAGGATACCCAGCACGATGCGGAGCAGGGGGCGCCGGTCGGGACGGGGCAGTTCGTTGGGGCCTTCGGCGGCCAGCCGCCGTGCCGCCTCCCGGGTGGTCAGTCCGGTCACGCCAGTGGGGCCGGTCACGCCAGCGGGGCCGGCCGCGTCAGGCGCGTCCACTGCCTCAGGCGGGCCAATCAGGCCCGTCACATCGGTGGGTGCTGGCGCGCGCGGCATCATGATGCGCCGGAAGTAGAGGGCAGGAACCTCCTTACCATGCCCTCGTTGCCAACGCCTCGCGTTGATTCAGGTCAGGCGGGCCATCGTTCTGGCTGGGACATGGTTGCAAACATGACTGTGAACGTTATGCCGTTCTATAACTATTGGCGCGGCATTGTATAGCTAATGTAATAGATTAAGCATGTGTCTATAGACGGAAGAATCCGAAATTTTTTCTTTCGAGAAAGCAGGATTCCTCATCCTTCACCGTAACAGGGAAGTCACAAATAGATCCTGTGACTTGTGGACGCATCACGGCCTGGACTGCTCCGGGAGCGCGATGGGTTGCCCAATCATTGCGATGGGGACAAGCTCTTGTCTAATGTCTATGCCAAGAATTGGGGTGGCGAGCATCGAATTAACGGCGGAACGGCCGGCCGCGTACGGTCGGTCGCGGTGCGGGGTGGCACGATAGAGCGGCTGCGCGGTCGTTTCGCTGACCTGCCGCCGCCTGTGGTCGTCTACAACAAGTCCCATTCCGGCAGCCGCCTGCTGGCCCAGATGCTGGCCGACCAGGGCGTGTTCATCGGCGCGAAGTTGAACGAGTCCAGCGACGCCATGGCCGTGCTGCCGCTGATCGAACGGCTGGTGGAAGACTACTATCCCAATTACCAGACTCTGTGGGACCAGGAGTGGCCCACGGATCTGGAGGCCCTGTTCGTCACCGCCATGATGGAGCATCTGGCGGGCCATGACGGCCACTCTCCCTGGGGCTGGAAGCTGTGCGAGACCACATACATCGTGCCCATCATCGCGGCCGTCTTCCCCAAGGCGCGCTTCGTCCACCTGCTGCGCGATGGGCTGGACGTTGCCTTCAGCGACCACGTGCCGCCCCAGGCCCGGTTCTGGCGCAAGGTCTACTTCAACAACGGTGACATCCAGGGCTGGCGCGGCCTGTCCATGACCAACCGGGCCTATGTCCGCCGGCCGCACATCTACAACGCCCTGCACTGGATGAACGCGGTGGAGGTTGGGCGCAGCTATGGCGCCATGCTGCACGGCCGCTGCCTGGAGGTGCGGTATGAGGATCTGTGCCAGGACTTCATTCCCACGTCCCGCCGCATCCTGGGCTTCCTCGGGCTGCCGGCGGATGAAGCGGCGTTGACGGCCCGGGCCGGCACCATCCGCCGCGGCACCATCGGCAAGCACCATCGCCGCCAGCGCCAGCGGCGCCAGGTCCTGCGCCTGATCGAACCGACGCTGTTGTCCCTGGGCTACCTGGAGACGCCCAGCCAGCCTTCCTGGCTGTGGCGGTTGCGGGAACGCTGGTACAGCGTGTTGCGCCAGGGCGGCAAGACCTGGCGCCACCTGCGTGGCAAGGCTTGATCGGTTTTTGCTCCCTCATGCGCCGGGCGCGGCCATCCGGCCGCATGGCTCATCCTCGATCCAGGGGCTTTGGCCCCAAAACCTGCGGCGGCCCCGCTTGGGGCCGGCAACGGCATGAATGCGGTTGGTGTGGTTAGGCGGCCCGGTTCACGGCCAGGGCTGGGGCATCGGTCGGGATGATGTCGAACGCCACGGATATCCGGTCCGCCCCGGGCGGGTTGGGCTGGGTGCCGTGGCGCAGGAAGGACGGGAACAGCACCAGTTCCCCCGGCGGGCTGCGCAGGCAGGTCGACGTCCATGGTGTCGCCTGGCCATAACCCGCGACCCCAAGCTCCAGCGCCCCCGGCGCACGGCCCACCGGCAAGCTGCCAGCGGGGAAGGGGGTGCGGACGTAGAAGGTGCCGCTGAGCCAGCCTTGGGAATGCAGGTGCGGGCTCTGGTAACCGCCGTCGTTCAGGATGACCACCCAGGGCGCCAGGCGGGCCTGGACGGGGCGGCGGCGCAGGAAGGGGTGGACGTCGTCCGGCAGCGCCTGGGCATGGCGCTCCACCGCCGTCTTGATCAGTTCCAGCAGGCTGCCGATCAATTCATGCCGGCCGGACAGCAGGGCATAGCTTTGCAGGCCCCGGCGGGTGGATTTGCCCGTCGGTTCCCACAGCAGGTCGGGGATGGCGCGCAATTCATCCTCCAGCGCGGCCATGGCGTCGGCGCTATGGCGGGCCGCCAGCTCCGCCCCCAGGTCCACCCGCGCGATACCGCGCGGCAGGCCCAGCAGCATCCGGGCCTCCTCTCCCCGGCCCAGGGCCACCAATACCGCGACCTCCAGGTCCAGCACGGCGGCGGCGGTGCCCGCCTGGGGATGGGCGCGCATCAGTTCCAGCAGGACGGCCAGCCGCCCGGCGAAAATCTGGAACAGGGCCAGGTTGGGCCACAGGCGCAGGGGAAGGCCCGCGGCCCCGGCCTCGAACCGCCGGGCGGCGTCCTCCGGCCGGCCGGCGTGGAGCAGGGCCTGAACCTGCAGGTCGCAGGTCGCGTCAGCGTCGCGCACCTCGGGCGGCAGGCGGTCCACGGCAAGCTGGACGTCCGCCTGCCGGCCCAGGCGCAGCAAGATGGGGATGCGCTGGCGGGTGGCCCTCGGCTCCCCCTCCGGCAGGGACGAGGCGATATCAAGGGCGGCCAACGCATCGGCCGGCCGTCCGGCGGCCACCAGGTTGCTGGCCAGGGCGAACAGCGGCTCCGGCTTGTTCGGTTGGCTTTCGGCACGTGACTGGTACAGGTCGATCAGGGCCTCGACGGGGGAATGGATGACGGGTGAATAGGACAGCCACTTCATGGTTTCCCCCCAATGGACACCGGCTGGCACCATCGGTGCCTGCGCGTTTTCAGTGCCGCGCGTCTTCAGTGTATGAGTGACAGGGAAACGCTCGCCAGTGGAAAACACGTCACAGTTTGGAGAGGCGTCGCCGGTTGGCGCGCACCTTGCGGCGATAATGCGCCAGCACCTTGGCGGCGGCCCCGTCGGCGGTGGGCCCCAATCCGCCGGTCAGGGCGCGCATCTGCAGGTCCAGGCCGGCGGCGATCTTCTCACTGACCATGCGCTGAGCCTCCGTCTGGGCCGCGGCGCCCCCGGCGGCCAGCTTCATCGTACGCAGGGTGATGACCTGCAGGGCCTCCATGCCCAGGAGCCAGCTGTCGAAGCCGTTGCGCATCCAGGCGTTCCTTGCCATTCCACACCTCCAGAACGTTGCCGGCGGAATTAAACGGATGGGCGCCGCCTTTGTTCCGGTGTCGCGTAAGCATCGGCACGGAACAAAACCGGCGCGTGCGCTGTTCTTTTCTTCGTGGGCCCCGGCAAGTGGGACCTCTCTCAAGAGCTGAGAGACGAATAGCTCGGAAACAAGGAGGTCGCGGCGATGCGATACGGTTTGTTATGGCTTCTGGGGGTGCCACTCCCCGTCCTGATCATCATTTACTTGATGTTTCACTGACGGCGGTGCCGTTATCACCGCGTTCCGCTCTATCATGGACAGATGAAGGAGCGGGAGGAGATCATGGATGATCGCCTCTCGCTCCGACGCGAATGCCAGGATGGAATAAAAAGGGCCGCACCCGGCAAGCCGGGGCGGCCCTTCGTCTGCAGGCAATGTCGGGGAAGCTTAGGCGGCGGCCTGGGCGGCGACGCCCTTTTCGGCCAACAGCTCGACCAGCTCACCGGACTCGTACATGTCGCGGATGATGTCGCAGCCGCCGACGAACTCACCCTTCACATACAGCTGCGGGATGGTCGGCCAGTTGGTGAATTCCTTGATGCCCTGGCGCAGGGCGGGGTCGACCAGGATGTCGATGCCCTTGAACTTCACGCCCAGGTGGCTCAGCACCTGCACGACGGCGGCGGAGAAGCCGCACTGCGGGAAGACGGGCGTGCCCTTCATGTAGAGCACCACGTCATTCTCGGTGATGTCGCGGCGGATGCGCTCTTCGACGGTCTTGTCCATGTACGATCGATCCTCTGGTGCCATGCCGCCCCCTTCAGGAAGGCTGCGGCCGGCGGTCTAACCTAAGCCGGGCGATGGTTTGCCAGGCGTCGTTGGTGCCCATGGTACCGCTGGCGGTGAACCAGTTCACCCAACAACTTGCACACGTCATAAATGAGCGCGCGCGCGCCGTCTGTCCAGTGGGAATAGCCAGCGCACCGCTCCGCGATGTTTGCGGATCAGTCCTGCGTCGCCGCCGTGGTCAGCGCCAGGGCGTGCAGTTCGTTGCCCATCCGGCCGCCCAGGGCCGCGTACACCATCTGGTGCTGCGCCACCCGGCTCTTGCCCTTGAAGGCCGGCGCCGTGACATGGGCGGCGTAATGGTCGCCGTCGCCCCGCAGGTCTTCGATACGCACCTCGGCTCCCGGAATCCCTTCGCGGATCAGGCGCTCAATCTCAGAGGCGTCCATCGCCATGTTGGTAACCCTTTCCTCAATCGCCGGCGGGGCGTCCGCCCCTTGGCTATCTTCGATTTCCAGTCCGCTGACGCTCCCCGGAAATCTCCGGCGCCCGCGGTCGCGGGCTACGCTGGCATGACCAAGTCATGCCAGCGCTCCCATTTACTTAGGCCTCGCCGGCCATGTAGCCGGGCAGCCAGCCCTCGTGAACGTTGCGCAGGTCGGCCAGCGCCAGGGCGCCGCTGCCCAGGCCGGTGATGGCGTCGCCGCCCACCGTGCCCAGCGAGGTGACCGGTACACCGGCGGCCTTGGCGGCGTCGGTGACGGCGGCCACATCGCCGGCGGCGGCGGTGACCAGGTAGCGGCCCTGGTCCTCACCGAACAGCAGGCCGGCGTCAGCATCCTGCAGGCCGGTCAAGGCCACACCCTTCTTGCCGCGCAGGGCCATCTCCGCCAGGCCCACGGCCAGGCCGCCGTCGGCCAGATCGTGGCAGGCTGTCAGCTTGCGGGCTTCGATCAGGCCGCGCACCAGGTCGCCGGCGCGGCGCTCGGCCGCCAGGTCCACCGGTGGCGGGGCGCCTTCCTCACGGCCGTGGACCTCACGAAGGTACAGGGACTGGCCGACATGGCCTTTCGTCTCGCCCAGCAGCAGGACGGTGTCGCCCTCGGCCTTGAAGCCGCTGCCGATGGCCAGGGTGCTGTCCTTCAGCAGGCCCACGCCACCGATGGCGGGGGTGGGCAGAATGCCTTCGCCATTGGTCTCGTTGTACAGGCTGACGTTGCCCGACACGACGGGGAAGTCCAGCACGCGGCAGGCCTCCGCCATGCCTTCGATGCAGCCGGCGAACTGCCCCATGATGCGGGGCTTCTCCGGGTTGCCGAAGTTCATGTTGTCGGTGATGGCCAGCGGCAGGGCGCCGACGGTGATAATGTTGCGGTAGGCTTCGGCCACCGCCTGGGCGCCGCCGCGCACCGGGTCGGCGTGGCAGTAGCGCGGGGTGCAGTCGGTGGTCATGGCCAGCGCCTTGGGCGTGCCGTGCACCCGCACCAGGGCGGCGTCGCCACCCGGGCCGATCATGGTGTCGGCGCCCACCTGGCTGTCGTACTGCTCCCAAATCCAGCGGCGGGAGGCCAGGTCCGGCGTGCCCATCAGGGCCAGCAGGGTGTCGCGGGCCGATGCCTTCAGCGGGGCCTCGCTCGCGGCGATCTCGTCCTGCGGCGGGGTGGGCTCCGTCGGGCGGTGGTACAGCGGCGCCTTGTCGAACAGGGGCGCCAGTTCCACGTCGCACCAGGTGTGGCCATGCATGCGGATGACCATGCGGCCGTTGTCCGTCAGCTTGCCGATGACGGCGAAGTCCAGTTCCCACTTGTCGAAGATGCGCTTGGCCTCTTCCTCGCGGCCGGGCTCCAGGATCATGAGCATGCGTTCCTGGCTTTCCGACAGCATGATCTCATACGGGGTCATGCCGGCTTCGCGCTGGGGAACGGCGTCCAGATCCAGGTCGATGCCCAAGCCGCCCTTGCCCGCCATCTCGACGGAGGAGGAGGTGAGGCCGGCGGCGCCCATGTCCTGGATGGCGACGATGGCGTCGGTGGCCATCAACTCCAGGCAGGCCTCGATCAGCAGCTTCTCGGTGAAGGGGTCGCCCACCTGCACCGTCGGGCGCTTGGCCTCGCTGTCCTCGGTGAACTCGGCGGAGGACATGGTGGCGCCGTGGATGCCGTCGCGGCCGGTCTTCGATCCCACATAGACGACTGGCTTACCCACGCCGGCGGCCTTGGAATAGAAGATCTTGTCCGTCTGGGCCACGCCCACGGTCATGGCGTTGACCAGGCAGTTGCCGTTGTACGCCTTGTGGAAGTTGGTCTCGCCGCCCACGGTGGGCACGCCGACGCAGTTGCCGTAGCCGCCGATGCCGGCCACCACGCCCGCCACCAGGTGGCGGGTCTTGGGGTTGGACGGTTCGCCAAAGCGCAGGGCGTTCAGGTTGGCCACGGGGCGGGCGCCCATGGTGAAGACGTCGCGCAGGATGCCGCCCACGCCCGTCGCCGCACCCTGGTAGGGCTCGATGAAGCTGGGGTGGTTGTGGCTTTCCATCTTGAAGATGGCGGCCTGGCCGTCGCCGATGTCGATGACGCCGGCGTTCTCACCGGGGCCGCAGATGACCCAGGGCGCCGTCGTCGGCAGCTTCTTCAGCCATACGCGCGAGGACTTGTAGGAGCAGTGCTCCGACCACATGACGGAATAGATGCCCAACTCTGTCAGGGTGGGCGTGCGGCCCACGCTTTCCAGCATGCTGGCGTATTCGTCGGGCTTCAGGCCGTGCTCGGCCGCCAGCTCGGCGGTAACCTTCGGTTCGCGGTCAGGGGTGTGGGTGACGCTCACGACAGGCTCTCCAGCAGGCTGGTAAACAGGGCGCGGCCATCGGTGTTGCCGTGCTGCGGGTCAAAGGCGCGCTCCGGGTGGGGCATCATGCCCAGCACGGTGCGCGTCTCGTTGAAGATGCCAGCGATGTTGTTGGTGGCGCCGTTGGGGTTGCCGGCCGCGTTCACCACGCCGTCGGCGTCGGTGTAGCGAAAGGCCACGCGGCCCTCGCCTTCCAGGCGCTTCAGCGTCTCCTCATCCGCGACGTAGTTGCCCTCGCCATGGCCCACCGGGATGCCGATGTGCTGGCCCAGGGTGTAATGGCGGGTGAAGGCGCTGTCGGTGTTCTCCACCTTCAGGTCCACCGTCTTGCAGATGTACTTCAGCGACTGGTTGCGGATCAGCGCGCCGGGCAGCAGCCCCGCCTCCGTCAGGATCTGGAAGCCGTTGCAGACACCGATGACCTTGACGCCCTTGGCGGCCCGCTCCTTCACCACCCGCATGACGGGGGAGTTGGCGGCCATGGCGCCGCAGCGCAGATAGTCGCCGTAGGAAAAGCCGCCGGGAACGGCGATGACGTCGACCTCGGGCAGGTCGGTGTCGCGGTGCCAGGCGTGAAAGGTCTTGTGGCCGGAAACCTGTTCCAGGGCCACGGCGATGTCCCGTTCACAGTTGGAACCGGGAAAGACGATGACGGCGGACTTCATGGGGGCCGCAAATCCAATCGTTGGAGGCCGGGGAAGGCGGGATTCCCGCCGATCTGAAGCCGGCGCTGCACCCGTCGTCTTGTGGGGCGGAAGCTAGCTTCGCGGCCGGTCGAATGCAAGGAGCGGGGGCGGGGGGCTACCCCGCGCGGATGTGGGGGGCGGGGGACCGCCGGTGATGGCGATACCCCCGTTCACGTTTGGGCGGTTGGTCACCGCTTCGCGCGCGTCCGCCCGATGGTCAGGCCGGCGCCAGTGCCGCGACAGTGGGGCGGGTCAGCAGTGTTTCCAGCGGCACGGGGCGGCCCAGGGCATAACCCTGGCCGTAGTCGATACCACCAGCCATCAGCAACTGTGTGATGTCATCATTCTCCACATACTCGGCGATGGTCTGGATGCCCATGACTTGGCCGATGCCGTTGATGGCCTGGACCATGGCGGCGTCCACGGGGTTGTCCATCATGTCCTTGACGAAGCTGCCATCGATCTTCAGGAAGTCCACTTTGAAATGCTTGAGGTAGGCGAAGGACGCCATGCCGCTGCCGAAATCGTCCAGGGCGAAACGGCAGCCCCGGGCGCGCAGCATGGTGATGAAGGCCCTGGCGGTCAGCATGTTGGAGATGGCCGATGTCTCCGTGATCTCGAAGCAGATGGCCTGCGGGCGGATCTTCCAGATATCCAACTGCTGGTCGATGAAGCGCAGGACGCCCTCATCGTTCAAGGAGCCGCCTGAGAGATTGATGGCGAACAATGACCGTTCCTGCGTTCCGCTGCTGGCGATGGCCTCAAATGCCTTGCGGATCACCCAGCGGTCGATGTCCCGCATCAGGCCATAGCGTTCAGCGGCGGGAAGGAAGGCTCCGGGCGGGACGATTTTTCCTTGCGCGTCGCGCATGCGCAGGAGGATCTCCAGATGATGCTCAAAAGGCTCCGTCTGGTGGCCAAAGGCCATGATCGGTTGGGCGTAGAGGACGAACCTGTTTTCCCGGAGAGCGCGGTGGATGCGCCCATACCAATCCATTTCATCATGGATCTTGGTCAGCAATTTGTCGTCGGGCACATAAGTATGAATGCCGTTGCGTCCGCCTTCTTTCGCGGTGTAGCAGGCGGAGTCGGCCAGCCGTAGAATTTCGTTCAACTCCAACGGCAGCCGGTCGTCTTTTCCGCCGAAGCTGACCAAGCCGATGCTGACGCCGATGGGGAAGACGCGGTCACCCCAGACAAAATGGAAGTCGTTGATCAGCTTCTTCATCGCTTCCACCACGCGGGTGGCCTCATCCAGCTGGCAACCCTCCAGCAGCACGCCGAACTCATCCCCGCCCAACCGCGCGAGGCAGTCGCTGGCCCGCAACGGTGCGCGCAGCAACTTGGTCACCTGCCGTAGCGTCTCGTCGCCAGCGGCATGGCCGCAAATGTCGTTGATGATCTTGAACTGGTCGAGATCGAGATAGGCCAGGACATTGGATTGCGGGTCGCCGTGGCGGCGGTGATGGCTTTGGTCAGCCGCCGCTCGAACTCCAGCCGGTTGAAACAGGCCGGTCAGGGGATCATGGGTGGCCTGGTATGTCATTTCCTCAGCCAGTTGGCGGGCCACGCTGACATCGTGGAAGACCATCACGGCGCCGATGACCTTGCGATCGCGGTCGCGGATCAGGGCGACCGAATCCTCCACCAGCCGGGTATCACCGCTCCGATCCACCAGAGCGCAGTTGGCTGGCATCCCGACACTTTTACCGGTTAACAAGGCGGTCTCGATGGGGGATGAAAAGCGGTTGCCGGTTTCCGCGTCGCGCAAGTCCATGACGCTGGTGCTGGGCTGGCCGCAAGCCTCGGCCGGATCCCACCCCGTCATTTCGGCCGCCGCTGGATTGATGAAATTGATCAAGCCCCGATCGTCGGTTGTGACCACGCCATCGGCGATGGCGTTGAGGGTCACCAGCAGACGTTCCTTCTGATGTCGCAATTCTGTGGCGTGCGCCTCCAACTGATCCTTGGCCGTTTGGATTTCCACATAGGCCGCCGCAAGGCTCTCCCGGCTTTCGCGCAACTCCTCTTCGATGCGGCAACGCTCCAGCGCCATTTGCAGCGTGGCGTGCAGTTCGCGCTCGGAGAAGGGCTTCAAGAGATAGCCATGGGGCTTGGTCGCCTTGGCCCGGTCCAGGGTGCTTTGCTCGGCGTAGGCCGTGAGATAGATCACCGGAATGTCGATGGCGGCAGCGGTGTCGATGCCGTCCTTGTGGCCAGATATGTTGATATCCATCAACACAAGGTCGGGCCTCGTGGCGCGCGCGCCCTGCAATGCCTGATCGTAGGAGGCGGCGATGCAAGGCACCTCGTAGCCCAGCCGAGAAAGGGCATGGCGCAGGTTGAGGGCCACCACCGCCTCGTCCTCCACGACCATTATTTTGGGCTTCATCATGTGAGTGCCTTTTCGATGGCGGAGGGCATGGGGAAGATAAGAGTGAAGCAGGTAGGGTCGCGGCGGTGGATTTCCAGCCTTCCCATCAACTGCTGAGACAGCAGGGTGACCAGGGACAGGCCCATGGTGTTGGTTTGCTGGATGTCCAGATCGTCGCTTATGCCCACGCCGTCGTCGCTGACCCGCAACATGGCCTGATCTTGGGCCAACAGCGAGAAACTGACGGATACCTCACCCCGGCGGTCGCCCGGGAACCCATGTTTCAGGGCGTTGGTGATCAGTTCGTTGACCAGCAACCCACAGGGGATGGCCGCGTTTATGGGCAGGAACACCTCGCCCACGTCGATCTTCAGGCGGACACGTTCGGCATCCAGCCCGTAGGTCGCCACCAGTGCGGGGGCCAGGACGTTGAGGAATAGGCCCAAGTCCACTTCCGAGAAATTCTTGGACTCGTATAGTATCTGGTGAATCAAGGACATGGAATGGACCCGGTTCTGGGTTTCGATCAGCATGTCCCGGATGCCTTTATCCTGGAATCTGTAGATCTGGAGGTCAATGAAACTGCGTACGATCTGTAGGTTGTTCTTGACTCTGTGATGTATTTCTCCCAACAGCAGGTCCTTTTCCCGCAGGGCGGCCTGGATGCGGGCTTCCTTCTGTTTGCGGTCGGAGATGTCGACGATGGCGGACAGGACCATGGTCTCGCCATCGGTTTCGATGGGGTTGAGGCCGATCTCCACCGGGAATTCGCTTCCATCCTTGTGGCGGCCGAACAGGTCGCGTCCCGCGCCCATGGGGCGCGACCGCGGATCACTGAAGAACAGGGCGCGCTTTTCCGGATGGCCGTGGCGGAAGCGATCGGGCACCAGCATCTCCACCGTCTGGCCCAGCATCTCGTCACGGGCATAGCCGAACAGCCGCTCGGCCTGGGTGTTGACCATCTCGATCCGCCCTTGGGCGTTGATCATGACCATGGCGTTGGGCGCTGATTCCACAACCTGCCGGAAGCGCTCCTGCATGCGTTTGCGGTCGGAGATGTCGACGATGGCGGACAGGACCATGGTCTCGCCATCGGCTTCGATGGGGTTGAGGCCGATCTCCACCGGGAATTCGCTTCCGTCCTTGCGCCGGCCGAACAGGTCGCGTCCCGCGCCCATGGGGCGCGATCGCGGGTCACTGAAGAACAGGGCGCGCTTTTCCGGATGGCCGTGACGGAAGCGGTCGGGCACCAGCATTTCCACCGACTGGCCCAGCATCTCGTTGCGGGCATAGCCGAACACCCGCTCGGCCTGGGTGTTGACCATCTCGATCCGCCCTCGGGCGTTGACCATGACCATGGCGTTGGGTGCTGATTCGACAACCTGCCGGAAGCGTTCCTCCGTCCGCCTTCGCTCCGTCAGGTCCTTGCTGATTTTGACGAAGCCTTTAAGCACACCGTCCGCGTCGCGGATGGCCGTGACGTCGATGCTGGACCAGAACGACGAGCCGTCCTTGCGTCGGCGCCAACCTTCGCCAACGTAAGTGCCATTGGCGGCCGCCAGGGCCAATTCATGCGCGGGCTCGCCGCGCGCTTGGTCTTCCTGGGTGAAGAAAATCTCGAAGCTTCGGCCCAGGACCTCCTCCTCCTGGTACCCCTCGATGTTGACCGCCCCTTGGTTCCAGCTGTGAATACGGCCTTCCGGGTCCATCATGAAGACGGCATAGTCCTGGATATTATGAATCATCTGGCTGAACTGACCGACAGCAAGGCCCATATCGGTGATGCGGTGGTCGGTCATTCGTGCGCCTCTGATCGTACTGTATTGATCGCCGGGGGCATCTTGTCGCCCGTGACGGAATAATCCTGGACTAGTTCCACTTTAAATTTAATGCATGATTGCCATTTATCGTTAATGGATCGTAAAGAAATGGGTCTCCAGTAACCACCTAACCTGAAGATGGGTAATCTGGCGAGGGCTATTCGCCGATTCTATGCTCGCTCGCCGCTGTCGGCCCCAGCCGTGGCGGTGGCGTGTATGCCGCCCCATGGCGGCCTTGACCCACGTCATGGCCGCGTGGCGGCGGCGGTGGTCCCATGCCGCCAGCCGGCCTCGTCAATCGCGCCGGCTCCCCATGGAGGACGTCATGCCTTACGCGACCACCAACCCCTACACCGGTGAAGTGCTGAAGACCTTTCCCGACGCCACCGACGCGGAGGTTGAGCGCGCCCTGACGGACGCCCACGCCGCCTTCCTGGCCTGGCGGGAAACGCCCTTCGCCCAGCGCGCCGGCGTCATGCAAAAGGCGGCCTACATCCTGCGTGCCGAGGCCGACACCTATGCCCGGCTGCTGACGCTGGAGATGGGCAAGCTGTTCACCGAGGCGAAGGCGGAGGTGGAACTGTCCGCCCGCATCTTCGAATATTACGCCGAGAAGGCCGAGGCGCTGCTGGCACCGGAGAAGCTGCCGGTGGCCGACCCGGCGGAGGGCGAGGCCGTGCTGGTGTGCGAGCCGCTGGGCGTGCTGCTGGCCATCGAGCCGTGGAACTTCCCCTATTACCAGATCGCCCGCATCATCGCCCCGCAACTGTCCGCCGGGAACACGATGCTACTAAAGCACGCCTCCAACGTGCCGCAGTGCGCCGCCGCGTTCGAGGGGCTGATGCGCCAGGCGGGCCTGCCCGATGGCGCGTTCAAGAACCTGTACGCCACCCGTCAGCAGATCGAGCGCATCCTGAACGACCCGCGCGTCCACGGCGTGGCCCTGACGGGGTCGGAGGCGGCGGGCGCCGTGATCGCCGCCCAGGCGGGCAAGGCCCTGAAGAAATCCACCATGGAACTGGGCGGGGCCGACGCCTTCGTCGTGCTGGCGGACGCCGACCTGGACAAGACCGTCAAGTGGGCGGTGTTCGGCCGGCACTGGAACGGCGGCCAGGTCTGCGTCTCCTCCAAGCGCATGATCATCGTGGATGAGGTCTATGACCAGTTCCTGGACCGCTACATCAACGGCGTCGCCGGGCTGAAGGCGGGTGATCCCTTCGACGCCGCGACCACCCTGGCGCCCCTGTCGTCCCAGGGCGCGGCTGACGAGGTGAAGCAGAAAATCCGTGAGGCGGTGGCCCATGGGGCCAAGGCGACGGAGGTGGGGCCCAGGGTCCCCAACCAGGGCGCGTTCGTCCAGCCCACCATCCTGACGGAGGTGGGGGAGGACAACCCCGCCCGGTATTGGGAGTTCTTCGGCCCCGTCTCCATGCTGTTCCGCGCCAGGGACGAGGACGACGCGGTGCGCATTGCCAACGACTCCCCCTTCGGCCTGGGCGGCTCCGTCTTCACCCGCGACACCCAGCGCGGGGCGTCGGTGGCGGCGCGCATCTCCACCGGCATGGTCTTCGTCAACCACCCGACGATGGTGAAGGCCGACCTGCCGTTCGGCGGCATCCGCCGGTCCGGCTATGGCCGCGAATTGCTGGGCCTGGGCATCAAGGAGTTCGTGAACCACAAGCTGATCGACGTGGTCGACATCGACGCGCCGTTTTGAGCAGGGGCAAGGTCCCGGCCCGGAGGCATGGTGCCCCGGGTCGGGGGCAACTCGCGGTGTTGCCGTCGGAGGGCGCGCCGGATAGCTGTCGCTGCTGCCCTGAGGCCGCCGGTGATTTGAACAGGGCCGGTGATTTGAACAGGATTGACCAGAACAAAACAAGAACATATGATGCCTTCCTATAAAGCAGGGAGAGCAACATGGATGACTGGCAACGCCGTTACCGACTGAGCAATGGGCCGGGCGGCCTGGGTGTCAGTTGCACCACCGAGGGGCTGGCACTGGCCGGTGTGCCCCTGGTGGTCAAGGGCGCGGGCGGCTTTCGGGTCCGCCCAGCGGCTGAGGTGGGGAGGCTGCTGAGGCGCGCTTACGCCGGGGCGGAACCGCGCGCCGCCGTCCTGTCTGGTCTCTCCAAGATTGCCGATGCCTTGAACCGGGGTGATCTGACCCATGCCATGATCCGCGCTGTGCACTTGCGCTTGCCCGAGCTGGACTGGGACGCTGCCGTCCGTTTGGCCCGCGCCGACGATAGCTTGGCAAAGTACGGCCCGGATCAACCGCGCGACTGTGATGGGTGTTGGACCACTGAAGGAGGCAAGGCGGCGGACGGCCCTGCTGGGAATACGCCAAAAGCATCAACACAGCGTGGCCTGAAGAATAAGCCGCATGCTGTGTCCGGGAAAAAGTCGCAAAATGATGCGGAAGATGCCCGTCGCGGGAAAGTGAATTGTGGAACTGGCGCGGAACGGATCGGCCATGATTCCATGAATATTATAGTAACATTTGATGGAATGAAAATAGATCAGCCGATAAACCCTGAACTCGCATCGGTCGTCAATTCTATAGGTTCTATTCCTGGCGTGGAGTCGTTCAATATATCATCCACGACCGGAGGACACAAAGACTCAGATCCGCATATTTTTGGAAATGCAGTGGATATTAATAAAATTAATGGTGTGCATGTTGGTGACCCATCGATATCCGAATTGGTTTCAAGAGTTCAAAATCATGCTATGAATTTTGAGCGAGTTTATAGTTCTCTTGGGCCTAGTGGTATCTATGTGCGCGACGCTAGAAACCGCTTTGCTGATATATCTCCCCAGCGCCCTGATCTCGTTCGGGAGCATTCAAATCATATTCATATCGGTGTGGGTTGCCCTTAGTTGAATTTAACGGTGGAGCGAACATGTATAGAATGAGATTTATCTTCAGGTGGGTGTTAATCCCTATGTTTTTATGTGCTACACCGGGATATGCCAGGAATTATCCCCATGCTCTAGGCCTATACAGTAATATTCATAAAGCGGAAGAAGGGGGTGATTTTGAGGGATTTGAAATCTGGTTCGTCTGGTCTTCTGATGGAGACATGATTGTGTTTCAAGACACCGCAGAAATTCCATCGCCTCCAATAGTGATTCCAGCGAAATACGACGGAAGCCGGCTGGAATTCGAGGTTCCTGAAGGGGAGGATGGTGCTGGTATTTACTCGGGAATAGTGGATGGTAAATATTTTACTGGGAAATTTAAACATAAGCGCCCGGATGGTAGCTATGTCGAGGAACCCTCAAGCTAA
>NZ_BACU01000332.1 GCF_000333275.1 Azospirillum sp. B4
GCCGCTTCATGGAGGGGGAGTGGGGACGCTCAAGCCCGGCCTGCGCGCCGACTTCGTCATCCTCAGCGCCGATCCCCTGACCGTGGCCCCGCGCCAGATCGCGGACATCCGGCCGCTGTCCACNTGGGTCGATGGCAAGAAGGTGTACGAGGCGGGGAAATAGACTTCACCGCCGCCAATAAGCCTCTCAAGGATTCCTTGGGTTTTTCTGGCTGCCGGCGCTGGCAGAGTGGCGGCAAAACCTCAACCCGGAGACGCCGCATGAGCCAGCCCCTCATCCCCGAGCCCAGCCTGACCCAGTTGTTCAGCGACCTGCACGCCCACCGGGTGGCGACCATGGATCCGGCCCAGTTGCAGCTCAACATCGACCAGCGGCGTGAACTGGTGGAGACGGCGGACCGCGGCGCCTTCGTGCAGGTGGGGGAGCGGCTGACCGACGTGGTGCTGGCGGATGTGGAGGGTGGGACGCTGGACCTGGACGCCCTGCGGGCTCGGGGGCCGGTGGCGCTGGTCTTCTTCCGCTTCGCCGGCTGTCCCGCTTGTAACATCGCGCTGCCCTACTACCAGCGCCACCTCTGGCCGGGCCTGCGCGACCTGGGCGTCCACCTGGTGGCCGTCAGCCCGCAGCCGCCAGACCGCCTGGTGGAGATCAAGCGCCGCCACGACCTGGGCTTCGCCGTGGCCAGCGACAAGGACAACGCCTTGGGCCGCCGCCTGGGCATCGTTTTCACCGCCAACGCCGCCACCCAGGCGGCCAGCCTGGCCAAGGGCTCCCACCTTGGGGAGGTCACGGGCACCGGCACCTGGGACCTGCCCATGCCCACCGTGCTGCTGCTGGACCGTGACGGCATCGTGCGCCACGTCGACGTCACCCCGGACTGGCTGGCGCGGACGGAGCCTGGCCCCATCCTGCAGGCCGCGCGTGCCCTGGCGTTCCAGGAGGCCGCGCGCCGCGCGGCGGAGTAAGCCCCCCACCACTTCTAGGCAAGGCGCGCCCGGTCGCCACGCGGCGACGGGCGCGGCAGGTCCTCGGCCGCCAGGCGCACGGTGGCGACGGCCAGCGGCGTCACCGCCACGGTCAGCAGCATGTAGACGCCGCCGATGGCCAGGGCGTAGCCGGGCATGGTGCCCAGCTGTCGTATACACCAGCCCACCACCGCCCCCAGCGGTCCGGGACCGCCCTCCGCCAGGCTCCAGTTATTGGCGGCGGCGAGCACACGCAGGGCCACGAAGGCCTGGGCATAGGCGACGGCATGTAGGGGGGAGCGGTCCAACCATCGCCACGGGTTGACGTAGATCCGCAGGAAGGAGCGTCGTGGCCGGCGTAGCCAGTGTGGTTCCACGTCATGGGCGTGCGCCACGCCGAAGAGGTAGAGCGCGGTCAGGAACACGGCGCCCAGGCCGGTGGCGATCCAGGAGCGCAGCAACGCCAGCCCGTCCGGCGATGCCAGGAAGCTGTTGCCCTCGTGCACGCCATAGGCGCGCAACGCCAACACCGTCGTCCAGATGTCGGCGCCGCTGGCCACCATATAGGAGAGCAAATATTGCAGGGCGGATGAGGCCAGGCGGCCGCGTCGGGTCATGCTTGCTCTCCCGGCAAGGTCGTGGGTGGAATCGCGGCCAACGCTTCGGTCAGGAAGGTGAAGGCGGCCGACAGGGGGGAGGCGGTCTGGAAGTCCTGGGCCAGTTGCCGCATGTCGGTTCCGAAGGTGGCGGACACGGCCTCGCCGTCGGCTTCCCCCACCAGGGCCACGATCTCCCGCCACTCCCGCGCCAGATCCCGAACCGCCGGTGATGCGGCGGTGTGGTTGGCATGGCGCAGCCGGTCGGCGGTGGTCAGCGCCTGGGCGATGCGATGGCGCAGGGTGGGCAGGTCCACGCCCGTGCCCTTCAGCCGCTCCGCCATCGACAGGCGCAGGCGGGCGGCCTCCGGTTCCAGGCCTCGGCTTTCCACCAACTCGACCAGCAGGCGGCGCACGTCGTCGCTGGTCAGCGTCTGGGGGGCGGTGGCCTGGCGGGCCAGGCCGATCAGCTCGTCCACCGATAGGGTCTCGCCCTCCGCCAGGCGCTGGCGTGCTTGAGTCACGGCATCCAGCCGCTGGCGGAGGGCGGCGATCTGGTTCTCCAGATGGCGGCTTTGCAGGCCCAGGGTCTGCATCAAGTCGGCGCCGTCGCCGGCCAGCACCTCGCCGATCTGACGCAACGACAGGCCCAGGCCTTTCAGCGCCAGGATCTGGTGC
>NZ_BACU01000331.1 GCF_000333275.1 Azospirillum sp. B4
CACGGGAAGCAATAGCTTGGGGGTAAGGCGCATGGGTAAGGCCCCGTTTTCCTGTTCTGCCGTTTTTTGAAGGTGTCGACGCCGGCGTGGTCGCGATGAGGGCGCCCGGCAAGGCGAGGGGACGGCGCGGGGAGCGCGCCGGGGCGAAGCCGGTGGCGTTGGGACGTGGATATTATTCAATATACTCTTTGGCACAAGACCCTGAATGCAAGTTTATTTATTAATTATTGGTTAACGCTTGATGGATGACCGGCGGGGCGACGTTCCTTTTGGCCGGGCGCCGGGCGTTCCGTCGGGTGTTCCGTCGGGCGGTACGGGGCCGGCAGGGCCGCCATGCCCGCTCCTGGGGGTTGGCAAGGTTGCTTCGTTGCGTCAAATGGGCCATTGTCGCAACTCCGTTTCGTTATTTGGCCTAGTTATGACCGACCGCACCCGCATCTACCTGTACGACACCACGTTGCGCGACGGCGCGCAGACCCAGGGCGTGGACTTCACCGCGGCCGACAAGGCCGCGATCGCGCGGGAATTGGATGCGCTGGGCATCGACTATATCGAGGGCGGCTGGCCGGGGGCCAACCCGACGGACGACGCCTTCTTTGCCGATCCGCCCCGGTTCAGGCGGGCGCGGCTGACGGCTTTCGGCATGACGCGGCGGCCGGGGCGCAGCGCCGGCAACGATCCGGGGCTGAACGCCCTGTTCAACGCCACCGACCGGGTGCCGGGCGCCGGCGTCTGCCTTGTGGGCAAGACCTGGGACTTCCATGTCGACGTGGCGCTGAACATCCCGCGCGGGGAGAACCTGGACCTGATCCGCGACAGCGTGGCCGAAACCGCCGCCCGCGGGCGCGAACCGCTGTTCGATGCGGAGCATTTCTTCGACGGCTACAAGGCCAACCCCGACTACGCCTTGGCCTGCGTGCGCGCGGCGTATGAGGGCGGGGCGCGTTGGATCGTGCTGTGCGACACCAACGGCGGCAGCCTGCCGCACGAGGTGGAGGCCATCGTGGCGGCGGTGGCGCGGGAGATCCCCGGCGACCGGCTGGGCATCCACTGCCATAACGATACCGAAAACGCCGTGGCCAACAGCCTGGCGGCGGTGCGCGCCGGCGCCCGGATGATCCAGGGCACCCTGAACGGGCTGGGGGAGCGGTGCGGCAACGCCAACCTCATCTCCCTCATCCCCACGCTGACGCTGAAGATGGGGTATGACACCGGCGTGGACGCGGAGGGGATGCGCCGCCTGGTGCATGTCAGCTGCCTGCTGGACGACCGCCTGAACCGCGCGCCCAACCGCCACGCGGCCTATGTCGGCGAGAGCGCCTTCGCGCACAAGGGCGGCCTGCACGTCTCGGCGGTGGAGAAGGACCCCACCAGTTACGAGCATGTGCCGCCGGAGAGTGTGGGCAACCGCCGCCACGTGGTGGTGTCGGACCAGGCCGGCCGCTCCAACGTGCTGGCCCGCCTGCGCGAGGTGGGCATCGCGATCGAAGCCGGCGACCCCCGCGTGGGCGAACTGGTGGAGGCGGTGAAGCGGCGGGAGTTCGAGGGCTACGCCTATGATGGGGCGGAGGCCAGCTTCGAGCTGCTGGCCCGGCGCACCCTGGGCACCCTGCCGGACTATTTCCGCCTCATCTCCTTCCGCGTGCTGGATGAGCGGCGGTGGAACGCCCAGGGCCAGCTGGTCACCCTGTCGGAGGCGACCGCCAAGCTGGAGGTGCCGGGCGTGGCCGACGCCCTGATGACGGTGGCGGAGGGCAACGGCCCGGTGAACGCGCTGGACACGGCGTTGCGCAAGGCCCTGATCCCCGCCTACCCGCATCTGGACGGGATGCGGCTGGTCGACTACAAGGTCCGCATCCTGACCCCCCAGGACGGCACCAAGGCGGTGACCCGCGTCATGATCGAAACGCGGATGCCGGACGGCGCCCCCTGGGTTACCGTCGGGGTATCCGCCAACGTCATCGACGCGTCGTTCAACGCGCTGTTCGACAGCATCACCTATTGCCTCTACCGCGCGGGGGCCACCGTTCCCGGCGCGTGAGGGGCCCGTAACAGGACCTTTTCGCCATGAGTGGAACCGACCGTCGCATGCTTGCCAAGACCCAGGCGGAAGGAAGCGAGGAAGGCGGCGGCCCGGCCATCATCCTGGTGGAACCCCAGTTGGGGGAGAATATCGGCACGGTGGCGCGGGCCATGCTGAACCACGGCCTGACCGACCTGCGCCTGGTGAACCCGCGCGACGGCTGGCCCAATGAGAAGGCGGTGTCGGCCTCCGCCGGCGCCACCCTGGTGCTGGACCAGGCCCGCGTGTACGAGAGCACCAAGGACGCCATCGCCGACCTGCAGAAGGTCTACGCCACCACCGCGCGGCCCCGCTACATGGTCAAGACCGTGCTGACGGCGCGCGAGGCGGCGACGGAGATGCGGGCGCACGCCCAGGTGGGCCGGGACGTCGGCATCCTGTTCGGGCCGGAACGCACCGGCCTGGTCAATGACGACATCGCGCTGGCCGACACCCTCATCACCATCCCGCTGAACCCCGGCTTCTCCTCCCTCAACCTGGCGCAGTGCGTGCTGCTGGTCTCCCACGAATGGTTCCAGGCGGGGTATGAGGGCCCGGAGCGGCAGCTCTACACCGGCAACTCCCGCCCCGCGACCAAGGAGGAGCTGGTCAACCTGTTCGAGCACCTGGAGCTGGAGCTGGACGCCACCGGCTTCTACACCAGCGAGGAGAAGCGCCCCAGCATGGTGCGCAACATCCGCAACATGCTGCAACGCGCCCACATGACGGAGCAGGAAGTGCGCACCCTGCACGGCGTCATCGCCGCCCTGACCGGCCGGCGCAAGGATGGCGGGCCGGTGAAGGGGCATTGATCCCCACGCCCGTCACAAAACCACCGGCACGTGGAAGTCGATGACCGCCCCGGGGCGGGTGGGCGCGAATTCGCTGTCATAAAGCTCGAAGTCCGGGCTGTCCGCCACTTTCAGGCCCGACGCCGGGATCAGCTCGCCCCAGATGCGGGCCATGGCCGCCTTGACCTGGGGGTGCAGGGGGCCGCCGTTCAGCGTGATGCGGAAAACGGCGTAGGTCGCGGCCGGAATGCGCAGGGTGGTGAACCCCGCCGGCGGTGTGGCGTCGGCGGCGACGCGGACGCCGGCCATGTAGTCGAAGCTGCCCTCCGACCGGTCGGCCGCCCACACCACGCCGTAGGTGGCCCAACTGGGTTCCTGGCCCGCGAAGGGCAGGGCGCCGATCAGCGCCGGCCAGAGCTGGGGGATGGTGGCCTTGGTGGCGCCGTCGAAGCGCCGCGACGGGCCGGCGACGGTGAAGGCATCCAGGGAGACGAGATCGGGCAATCGGGTGACGTCGACATCAACGCTGTCGGGCATGGTCATGGGATATTGTCCTTCAAAAGGGGTGGCGGAGTAACCTTGCCGGAACCGGCCGGGCGAGACACCGAACAGGCGCCCGAAAGCGCGGGTGAACGCTTCCTGGGAGTCGAAGCCGCAATCGAACGCCAGGTCGATCAGGCGCACCTCCGGATCGCGGGTCAGGCGCCGCGCCGCCTTGACCAGCCGCCGCCCCCGGACATACGCCATGACGCTGCGTCCCATGCGGGCGGTGAACAGGCGGGAGAAATGGTAGGGCGACAGCGCCATGCGCGCGGCGACGTCGTCCAGCGTCAGCGGCTGGTCCAAATTGTCCTCGATCCAGGACAATAGGTCGGCGAGGCGGTCGGGCCCCGTGGGACGGAGTTGGGTGGGGTGATGCTGGCTCATGCCGGCACTATGACCAAGGCCGACATCCGCGTCCTGACCGGTCTTGCTGTTTTGGGGGAGAGGAAGGCACCCTGGTGCCCTGCCGGCCCCGGTGGGTCGGCCAACGATGCGGGGAACCCAATGCGGTCAGGGACGATGATACGGGCGGCGATGCTGGCGGCCGCCGTGGCGATGGCGCCCATCATGGCGCCGGGGAACGGGCACGCGGCTGAGGCCGTGACGCCCGCCGCCACCGGACGGGCGGCGAAGACCGACGCCCAGACCATCCAGCTGTTCGGCGCGTCCATCAAATACTATGAGGCGGGGCGGGGTCCCACCCTGGTGCTGGTCCACGGCCTGGGCAGCAGCGCCACCGGCGACTGGGGCAAGGTCATGGCGGAGTTGGCCAAGACCCACCACGTCCTGGCCCTGGACCAGCTGGGCTTCGGCGCGTCGGACAAGCCGATGATCGACTACGCCATCCAGACCTGGGTGGATTTCCTGGGCGAATTCCTGCGCCACAAGAAGGTGACGGACTTCACCCTGATGGGCGAATCCCTGGGCGGCTGGATTTCGGCGCAGTACACCATCCAGGCCCTGGACGGCATCGCCGCCGATCCGGCCTTCGCCCTGCCCAAGCCGTCCAAGCTGGTGCTGTGCGACGCCGCCGGCCGGCACGACACCATGGCCAAGGCCTTTGGGCCCCAGCGGGCGAATGGGCCTGCCGGTGCCGACGCGCCGCCGCCATCCGCCTCGCTGGCCGGGCAGAAGGCCATCCTGGGCGCCATCTTCCACGACCCGCGCTGGTCCAGCGGCCCGGCGGCCCTGAAGCGCGGCTTCGCCTGGAGCCTGTCGAAGGGCGACGCCTGGACCATCCATTCCGTCTACACCAACCCGGCGTTGCTGAACGAGACGGTGGACGGCAAGCTGAAGGACATCACCATCCCCACCCTGGTGGTGTGGGGGGCGGAGGACAAGCTGCTGCCCCCGGCGGATGGCCAGTTCTACGCCGATGGCATCCCTGGGGCGAAGTTGGTCACCATCCCCGACAGCGGCCATGCCCCCATGATCGAGACGCCCAAGGCCTTCCTGGCGGCGGTGGCGGATTTCCTGTGATGTGAATTTGACCGCAAGGAAATCCCCTGTACCCTGGGGCTAATGAAACCAAGGGGATCGGGGAATGAAGACGGTCAGGCGGATGGCGGCGGCGGTGTCCGCCTTGGCGTTGTTCACGGGACAGGCCTGGGCGGCACCCACGCTGCTGGTCAACGCCGTCATCCATACCGAGGATCCCGCCAACCCCACGGCCGGTGCGCTGGCCTGGGATGAGGGCGGCACCCTGTTGGCGGTGGGCGACGCCGCCGAGCTGGCCAGGCGCTATCCCGGGGCCGCCACGGTGGATGCCGGGGGGGCCGCCGTCGTGCCCGGCCTGATCGACGCCCACGGCCATGTGCAGGAGGAGGGGGCCTCGCTGCTGACCGCCGACCTGGTGGGCACGACGTCGAAGGCGGAGATCCTGGTCCGGCTGAAGGCGCAGGCGGCCAAGCTGGGGCCGGGTGACTGGCTGCTGGGCCGGGGCTGGGACCAGAACCGCTGGGCGGACAAGACCTTCCCCACGGCGGCCGACCTGGACGCGGCCTTCCCCGACCGGCCGGTGGTACTGGAACGCATCGACGGCCACGCCCTGTGGGTGAACGGCGCCGCCCTGCGCGTGGCGGCGGCCAAGCCCGGCGCCAAGAGCCTGGACGGCGGCTGGCAGCCCCAGGGTGGCCGCATCGTGCGCCAGGGCAAGAAGGCCACCGGCGTGCTGGTCGACAACGCCATGGACCTGGTGGCGGACGCCATGCCGCCGCGCACCGACGCGCAGATCCGCCAGAACTATCAGCTGGCCTTCGCGGAGATGGTGTCGCTGGGCCTGACCGGCACGCATGAGCCCGGCATCAATCTCCAGTCCTTCCGCGTGTTGCAGGACATGGCGGCCAAGGGGGAGGTGCCGGTGCGCCTCTACACCATGGCGGATGGCGACCATGAGGCGCTGGACTGGTTGTGCGGCCTGAACGGCGGGCAGGGGGGCGGCTACACCGATCCCACCGGCCGCGTGCGCATGCGGGCGGTGAAGCTGTACATGGACGGCGCCTTAGGCAGCCGGGGGGCCAAGCTGTTGCGCCCCTACAGCGACGACGCCGGCAACAGCGGCATCTATGTCACCGACCCCGCCGACTACGCCCGCATCGTGGCCAAGGCCAAAGGCTGCCATGTCCAGGTGGCGACCCACGCCATCGGCGACGGCGGCAACCGCATGGTGCTGGACACCTACGCCAAGGCCCTGGGCACCGACGCCAAATCCGACCTGCGCTGGCGGGTGGAGCATGCGCAGATCCTGACGCTGGAT
>NZ_BACU01000330.1 GCF_000333275.1 Azospirillum sp. B4
CAGGATCGACGGGACTGCCGTCGTGGCGGCGCAGGCGGTGGATGTCCGTCACACGGCATTCGAAATGGACGGGGCTTTCCGCCACGCGGGGCACGTCAACGTGTGTGCCGGCCAGGGGGGTCAGTCCCGCCAGCTGGAATTCATCGGTGCCGTAGGGCACGGGCGCGCTGGTCGCGTTCATCTGTTCCGCCAGATCGCGCGTGGCCAGGTTCCAGACGAACATGCCCGTCTCCTCGGCGTTCCGCAGGCTGTCATTTGGCAAAGAAATCGCGTGGAGTCATGTAGGCCCTATCGAGAATGACGGGAAATAAGGCCTGCAGCCGAATTGCCCCCGCCTTTGTAGCCGATTTGATCGACCAGGCAATCGCCCGTTTGTGCGAGAGATAGGGGTTATCTGGAATTGAGCCTTTCCGACGAAATGGCTGAAACAGGCACTAAGCAAATCTCGCCGATATTTGGGCAGCGGTCTTCTCTCGCAGTTGCGGTGCGGCGCTAGATTTTTGCACTATTTGGTGAAAATCTAGTTAAAATATGCAATAAGCCGGGCTGAAGTTTGGCGGTTCGCCTCACCCTTCATTCTGAGCTTATTCGCTATCTCACACCATTTGTAAGGCGCGCGGACCATCAACCCAGGTCGCGCGTTGCCTGCAGGGTTGGGCGAGTGGCCTTCTCCACCCAGGCGATGCCGCCAGCAGGGCCTTCAGGGGCTCGTGTTCCTTGATTTGGAGACTCACGCCGCCCTGACCGTTCCCAGGAAGCGCTCCACCGCGCCGGTCAGCACGTCGGCGTGTTCCGCCAGCTTGCCGGAGGTGCCCTTGATCTGGGTGGCGGCGCTGCCGGTGGTGGTGGCGGCGGCGCTGACCTGGGCGATGTCGCGGGACATGTCCTCGGTGCCGCTGGCGGCCTCGGTGATGCCGCGGGCCACCTCGCGGGTGGCGGCGGTCTGTTCCTCCACGGCCGAGGCGATGGCCAGGGCGATGTCGGCCATGCCGGTGATGGCGCCCCGCATGCCGGCGATGGCGGTGGCGGTGCGCTCGGCCAGGGTCTGGATGCGCCGCACCTGGTCGGTCACGTCCTCCGTCGCCTGGGCGGTCTGGGTCGCCAGGGCCTTGACCTCCGTCGCCACGACGGCGAAGCCCTTGCCGGCCTCGCCCGCGCGCGCCGCCTCGATGGTGGCGTTCAGGGCCAGCAGGTTGGTCTGGGCGGCGATGCCGGCGATCATGCCCACCACCTCGGTGATCTTGGCGGTGCTGTCGGTCAGCTGGCCCACCACCTCGGCCGAGGTGGTGCAATCGGCGATGGCGTCCTGGGCCTGCCGGCGGGAGCGGTCGACCTGCTGGGCGATCTCCTGCACCGTGGCGGCCAGCTGCTCCGACGCGGTCGCCACCATCTGCACGTTGGCGGAGGTCTGCACCGCCGTCCCGGCGACGGCGTGGGAGCGGTCGCGGGTGACGCCCGCCGCGTCCGCCATGGCGTCGGCCGTGCCCCGCATCTCGCGCGCCGCCGTGGCCAGGGCGGCGATCAGGCCGGCCACCTGGGCCTCGAAGGCGTCGGCCACCGCCGTCTGGGCCGCCTTGCGCTCCCGCTCCGCCTGGGTGCGCAGGGCCGCCTGTTCTGCCTCCAGCCGCCGCATCGCCGCCGCGTTGTCGCGGAAGACGGCCAGGGCGCGGGCCAGGTCGCCCAGCTCGTCCCCCCGGTCGGTGGCGGCCACGGCCACGGCCAGGTCGCCGGCGATGATGGCGCGGGTGGTGGCGGTCAGCCGCGCCAGGGGGCGCACCACCAGCCGCAGGCCCAGGATGCTGGCCCCCGCCAGGGCCGCTGCCACGCCCAGGGCGCCGGTCCAGGCCAGCGCCTGGCCGGTCTGGGCCCGCACGCGCGCCGCCTCGGCGGTCAGCGCCACGATCGTCCGGCCCTGGTCGTCGATGAAGCCGTCGGTCAGGGTCGAGGCCTCGCGTTCCCGGGGGCGGACCTGCTCGCGGAAGCGGGTGGCCGCCGCCGCGTCGTCACCGGCCAGGGCGGTTTTCACCACCGCCTCCACCTCGCGCATCACCGCCTCCTGGTCGCGGGTGAAGGTGGTCATGGCGCCGCCCGCCGGCAATCGCGGCTGCAAGGCCGCCACCAGGGCGCGCATCTCCCCCACGCGCTTCAGGGCGCGGTCGGCGAAGGGCTTTTTCGCCGCCGCCGGTTCCAGGATGGTGTTCAGGGCGTCGCGCTGGATGGCGCGGCTGAGGGCGCGGACCTCCGTCGCCTGGACCATCACCGCCTGCGCCTCCTCTAGCGTGTGGGAGATGGCCGCCGTCCGCCGCAGGCCGATCTGGCCGGCGATGACCAGGACGCCGGCGATCACCGCCATGCCGACCACGGGAAGCAATAGCTTGGGGGTAAGGCGCATGGGTAAGGCCCCGTTTTCCTGTTCTGCCGTTTTTTGAAGGTGTCGACGCCGGCGTGGTCGCGATGAGGGCGCCCGGCAAGGCGAGGGGACGGCGCGGGGAGCGCGCCGGGGCGAAGCCGGTGGCGTTGGGACGTGGATATTATTCAATATACTCTTTGGCACAAGACCCTGAATGCAAGTTTATTTATTAATTATTGGTTAACGCTTGATGGATGACCGGCGGGGCGACGTTCCTTTTGGCCGGGCGCCGGGCGTTCCGTCGGGTGTTCCGTCGGGCGGTACGGGGCCGGCAGGGCCGCCATGCCCGCTCCTGGGGGTTGGCAAGGTTGCTTCGTTGCGTCAAATGGGCCATTGTCGCAACTCCGTTTCGTTATTTGGCCTAGTTATGACCGACCGCACCCGCATCTACCTGTACGACACCACGTTGCGCGACGGCGCGCAGACCCAGGGCGTGGACTTCACCGCGGCCGACAAGGCCGCGATCGCGCGGGAATTGGATGCGCTGGGCATCGACTATATCGAGGGCGGCTGGCCGGGGGCCAACCCGACGGACGACGCCTTCTTTGCCGATCCGCCCCGGTTCAGGCGGGCGCGGCTGACGGCTTTCGGCATGACGCGGCGGCCGGGGCGCAGCGCCGGCAACGATCCGGGGCTGAACGCCCTGTTCAAGCGACCAGGCCCTGGCCGCCTGCGCCCGGCCCGACCCTGCCGGCTGGTCCCTGCGCGCCACCAGCCTGGAAACGC
>NZ_BACU01000329.1 GCF_000333275.1 Azospirillum sp. B4
AAGCCGCGCGCGCTGAAATAGGTGCGGTTGGTCTCCACTTCCTGCACGTTGATGCCGGTGGTGCTGGCCAGCACGTCGTTCACCGTGCGCAGGCCGAAATCGTTCATCTGGTCGCGGGTGATGACGGTGACCGACTGCGGCGTCTCCTTCAGCGACAGCGGCAGCTTGGTGGCGGCGGCCGTGGACTTGACGGTGTAGGACCCGCTGCCCTCGGTCACGTCCTCGCGCCGGCCGGTGATGACCACCTCTGGCGTGGCGGACTGGTCCGCCAAGGCGTCGTCAGGGGCCGCCGGCGCCGCCAGCGCCCCCAGGGGCGAGGTGGTGGCCAGCAGCGTGAGGCACAGGGCGCGGATCTTCAACGGTTCCTCCCGGGAATGGGGTGTCAACGAAATGTCTCGCGGCCCCTGTAACGGCGTTACGGGGTTATTGCAAGTCATTCTCGTTATCGTTTTTAACTTTCCCGGTAAATGTGGCGGCGGGCGCGCAGATGGGTGCACATCTGTGCGCTGTCGCATAAAGTGGGAGCGGCTGACGCATAACGTGAGAATCAGTGTAATCTCTCACGTTATGAGTGGGGTTGGTGTAGACTCTGATATCGGTTTTGGAACTGGCCGCGATAGTTGCAAGTAACCCGCTCGCGTTTAATTGAGTTGGCTGAAGGCTCGCGCCCAATCACCTTAGTTGCCGGGAAGCGCGTTGGCGATTGAGGTGGAAGAGGCGGTCTAGGACCTCATCGTTGGTCAACTCGCCGGTGCGCCAGTCGTTACCCCAGCCATAAGCATTGGCCACTGCCGCGTCGAGTGCGGCGTGGGCGTGTGCCAACCATTGAGGGCCAATATTATAAAGGTTGGTGAGCGTGCGCTTCTTCAATTCCTTCGCGGCTTCCTCGTCCTTCGGCAACATGCGATCAGGATAGCCCGGCACAACCTCGGGTGTGCGCACGATCAGGTTGGTGGGATTGAGCCAGTTCTCGCGCAATTCGTTGAGGCGGTCCGCCGCCGCCGCGATAGCCCGAGCGCGGGGATCGGTCGCATAGGCGGCGGCTGGAAGATCGGGCGTCAGGCCTTCAGGGAAGGGAAAAGTGTCGTAGATGGCTTCACGATTGTACCGACGCTGATTGCCGACACCCATCTTATTGCCTAGCCGTGTGCTCCATGCTTCGTGGAAACGCGAATGCAGAATGCCAAAATGTGTGGAGTCATCACGAGCGATAATAACGAGGTTATTGTCAGGTAACGTTGGGAGTCGGAGCCATAAGAAGATGCGGTGTTCCGACGTCATTGGGGTCACAATGTATCTGTTTAGCTGACTTAGCTGCGAGCGCACCTCTGGGCGCGGCCAGTAGGTTGTCCACCATTCCTTCCGGGGGTGTAAATCTCGTGCTTTTGAGCGAACATCTGGAAGGCGTGGCGAGATAGGATCGTCTGGATCATAAGGCGCATGACTGAGATATTCAAAGGGGGCTTCCCAGAGCGATGCTTCCTCCTCCGAAAGGCCTCGGGGAAAGTCGATAAACCAAATATCCCTTCGAGATGTCGTTATATCTCGCCCATTACAAGCAGGTCTCAGAATATCTGAATTAGGGCGGCCATTGGGATTTAAAGGCAGAGCGAGCCAACTTCTGGCAATTTGGCCAGATACGTCGAATGGTCCACTCTTCTGAACACCGACGAATCCGACCCCACGATTTTCTTGAAGAGCTGGCAGGGCGGAGATATTGATACCGGTTGTTAAGTCCGGATTTATGTGTGTTACAGCCTGACCATTGAGTGTGGTTGATGGGTGTGGCTCAACTCGATTTTGAAAACACACGAGTGCCACGCGCACGGCTGCACCGTCCACTACCCAGGCTTCATCAGACCATGCATCAAAAAGGGTCGCGGTATCAGCGATACGATAAAGAACGGGCAGATTGGTATTCTTCGCAATCGAATTGGTTGCAACCAGACCAACCCTCTTAGTCAGACCATTGGCGATTTGGGCTCTAGCCTTCTCGAACCAGTAACAGACCAAATCAGTAAATCCAGGCAGCCGATCATAAAATACCCTGCGCAGCGCCGCCGTTTCGGCGACGCCTAGCGATCGCTTCATCATTTTCGCGCCAAGGAACGGCGGATTTCCTATGATCACGTCTGCTGCAGGCCACACCGCCTCGCTGCCATCTACGTTGAGTATCGCGTCGCGGCACTCGATCGTTTCAAGTGGCCGCAGGATCGGATTCTTTGCCGCGTCGAAGCCGTTCCGGCGCATCCATTGAATTTCACCAATCCAGACTGAGACGCGTGCTAGCTCAGCGGCATAGGGGTTAAGTTCGATTCCCAACACGCATTCCGGCCCCACTCGCGGGAAGCCACGAGGCAAACCAAGCGCTTCAGCGTCAAGATTGGCACGGTGTTCAATATCCTTGAGGGCGCGCAAGGCAACATAAAGGAAATTGCCCGATCCGCAGGCCGGATCGAGCACCCTGAATGTAGCTAGCCGCTCGACGAAGGCGGAATGGATTGCAGCCGCTTGGTCCTGAATCCGCTCACCTTTGCGCTTCTCAGCGGGAGTTAACAATCGATTCTCCGTCCGTCGGGGTGCGCTTTCGACTAACGAGGTTATCTTCGCCAACGCGTCGGCCCATTCGGCTTCAAGTGGCGCGATGATCGTCGGCCGCACGATCATCATGATCTTCTCGCGATCAGTGTAGTGCGCGCCCAACTGACTGCGCTTGGCGGGATCGAGTCCGCGCTCGAACAAAGTGCCAAGAATCGAGGGATCAATCTGTGACCAGTCGCGGCCTGCGGCCTTCAATAATGCTTCAATGTCGTCGTTACTTATCGGTAGGATATGATCGTTTTCGAACAAACCACCGTTGAACCATTCGATTGCAGTAAATCCGACTTTGCCGCCCCGGCGTGCCATTGCGCCGAACAGCATGCGGGCATTTTCGGCGAATTCGATTGGATTGTGCCTGCTAACCTCGAGCATCTTGGTGAATAATTTGTCGGGCAATAGGCCTGCATTTTGGGCAAACAAACAGAACACCAGCCGATTGACAAAGTGCGCAACCTGGTGTGCTTCGTGACCCCGGTCACGCAGGCGTTGCGCGAGCCCGGCGAATTCGCCAGCGGTCTCCTCGGTTAGTTCCTGCCGGGATTTTTTCGGCCTGAATGCCTCAGGATCGAGGAATATTGCTTTCAGTCGGTCACGTACCGCACCGTCAATGAGGTCCTCGAGTGCGAACTCATGTTTTTCCTGTACACTGTTGGTCCAGTTAGTTCGAACAATAATCCGGTCCATGTCGGATACGATCAGAAGCGGCGGATTTTCCAGCGCTACAGCATATTGCAGGAGTTGCTTATAAGCTCGGTCTAGGTTGGCGTGCCTCCCTTTGTACTCCCAAGCGAAACACCCTTTGCGCCAAACGTCGGCCCAACCTTCGCCCCCGCTTATTTTGCTGGCGCCCTTCTCGAAGGTGAACCATATACCTGTAGGGTCGGCCGAGATGGGATCAAGGACGCCGAGTAGCGCACATAGATCGTTGAAATGGCTCTGGGAAGCGCTACGCTCCTTGAGTTCGACGTGGCGCCATTTGGCAAAGAAATCGCGTGGAGTCATGTAGGCCCTATCGAGAATGACGGGAAATAAGGCCTGCAGCCGAATTGCCCCCGCCTTTGTAGCCGATTTGATCGACCAGGCAATCGCCCGTTTGTGCGAGAGATAGGGGTTATCTGGAATTGAGCCTTTCCGACGAAATGGCTGAAACAGGCACTAAGCAAATCTCGCCGATATTTGGGCAGCGGTCTTCTCTCGCAGTTGCGGTGCGGCGCTAGATTTTTGCACTATTTGGTGAAAATCTAGTTAAAATATGCAATAAGCCGGGCTGAAGTTTGGCGGTTCGCCTCACCCTTCATTCTGAGCTTATTCGCTATCTCACACCATTTGTAAGGCGCGCGGACCATCAACCCAGGTCGCGCGTTGCCTGCAGGGTTGGGCGAGTGGCCTTCTCCACCCAGGCGATGCCGCCAGCAGGGCCTTCAGGGGCTCGTGTTCCTTGATTTGGAGACTCACGCCGCCCTGACCGTTCCCAGGAAGCGCTCCACCGCGCCGGTCAGCACGTCGGCGTGTTCCGCCAGCTTGCCGGAAGTGCCCTTGATCTGGGTGGCGG
>NZ_BACU01000328.1 GCF_000333275.1 Azospirillum sp. B4
GGAAAGCGTCCTGCGCGGTGCCACTGGCGCCACCGAGGCCTCACACGACCTGTCCGGCGCCGCTCAGGGCCTGACCCATCGCTCCGAAACGCTGGCGACCGCCATCAGCCGCTTCCTGGATGACGTGCGCTCCGCGTGATCGGGGCGCCCTCGCTGGTCAGGGCGCTTCCAGGCGTTTCAGCAGCTGCAGGGCTGCAGCCTTCTCCGCCGCGCGCTTGGACGGGCCGCTGGCCATCTCGCTGCCCTTGCCCTGCACCGCCACGCGCACGGTGAACACCGGCTCGTGATCCAGGCCGGTGCGCGACACCTGCTCATAGACCGGCAAGGGCAGGCTGCGGGCCAGCGCCCATTCCTGCAGGGCGGTCTTGGGCTCCACCGGCGGCAGTTCGGCGGCATCGATGCGGCCGGCCCAATGCGTGCGGATGAAGGCGGCGGCCGCGTCCAGCCCGCCATCCAGGTAAAGGGCGCCGATCACCGCTTCGCAGGCGTCCGCCAGGATGGCGGGCTTAGCGCGGCCACCACCATCGGCCTCCCCCGGCGCGAGACGCAGATAGCGGCCGAGGTCCAGGCTTTCGGCCACGCCCGCCAGGGCCTCGGCGCGCACCAGCGCCGTATGGCGCTTGGCCAGGCCGCCCTCGTTCTCCTCGGGGAAACGCTCCAGCAGCCAGGTGGCGATGACCAGCCCCAGCACGCGGTCGCCCAGGAACTCCAGCCGTTCATAATGGCCGGAGGCGGCGCGGGGGCCACGACCGATGCCGGCCACGCTGGGATGGGTCACCGCCTCCAGCAGGTGGCGCACCTCGGTGAAGGTGTGGCCCAGGGCCTGGGCCAGGGTCGCGATATCGGCACCGCCGGTGTCTGGCGGAGCGGCGGGGGCGCCCATGGCGTCAATGCGCCTTGTTGAAGATCTGGCTGAAGCGGATGCCCGTCGGCCACTTCCAGATTTCCCAGAAGCGCACGCCCTCCTCCAGCGAGAAGAACTTGAACTGGGCCTTGCCCACCAGGTTCTCCAGCGGGACGTAGCCGACAACGTTCAGGACGCGGCTGTCCTGGCTGTTGTCGCGGTTGTCGCCCATGCAGAAGATGTGGCCCTCGGGCACGGTGTAGACCGGCGTGTTGTCCAGCCCGCCCTCGTCACCCATGATTTCGATGATGGTGTGCTTCACGCCGTTGGGCAGGGTCTCGATATAGCGCGGCACGCTGCTCTGCCGGCCGAACGGGGTCTCCATGGTGTAATCGTCGATCCGCTCGCGCTTCACCGGCTCGCCGTTGATGTGCAGGATGCCGTCGATCATCTGGATGCGGTCGCCGGGCAGGCCGATGACGCGCTTGATGTAGTCCTGGCTGGTGTCGGTGGGCAGGCGGAAGACGACGACGTCGCCCCGTTCCGGCACGCTGCCCATGATGCGGCCGTGGAACAGCGGCAGCCCCAGCGGCAGGGAGAAGCGGCTGTAGCCATAGCTGAACTTGGACACGAAGACATAATCGCCGATGAGCAGCGTCGGGATCATGGAGCCCGAGGGGATGTTGAACGGCTCAAACGCCACGGTGCGCACGCCCAGCGCGATCACCAGGGCATAGATGACCGTCCGCACCACGTCGCCCCAGCTTTCCGCCTGCGGTTGGGTGGCCGCGCGGCCGACGCGATCATTCTGGCTCATGGAACGAAACAACCTCATGGAGTGGGTGGCACCGATCTAGCGATCCCACCAGGATTTTCAAGCGATACCGTCGTCGGCCGGCGCGGGTGTCGCCGTGATGATGACGAAGGCTTCCGCCATCGGCGGCTCATCGGTCAGCGTCAGGTGTATGCGGGCCACCATGCCCGGCGGCGTGATCGCCCGCAACCTCTCCAGGGCGCCGCCGGTGAGACATAGTGTCGGCTGGCCGCTGGGCAGGTTGACGACGCCCATGTCCTTATGGAACACGCCCTCGCGGAAACCGGTGCCCAAGGCCTTGGAGCACGCCTCCTTGGCGGCATAGCGCTTGGCGTAGCTGGCGGCGCGGCCGTTGGACTTGGCCCGGCGGTCCGACTTCGCCTGTTCCACGTCGGTGAAGACGCGCTCGACGAAGCGCTGCCCGAAGCGCGCCAGCGTCCTTTCGATGCGGGTGATGTCGATCAGGTCGTTGCCGATGCCCAGGATGACGCCGCCGGGCTGGATAGCGCCAAGGGACATTAGCGGGCCTGGTCCATCAGCGCCCGCATCTGGCGGATGGCGGCCTCGAGCCCGACGAAAACGGCCTCGCCCACCAGGAAATGGCCGATGTTCAGCTCCCGCACCGGCCCCAAGGCGGCCACGGGCCCGACGTTGTCGAAGCGCAGGCCATGGCCGGCGTGGCATTCCAGGCCGATGGCGGCGGCATGGTCGGCCGCCACCGCCAGGCGCGATAGTTCCGCCGCGACCTCGTCCGCATCCTCCGCGTCGGCATAGCGGCCGGTGTGCAGTTCCACCACCGGGGCGCCGATACGCCGGGCGGCATCCAGTTGCGCCTTTTCCGGGGCGACGAACAGCGACACCCGCACGCCGGCGTCGTTCAGCCGGCCGATGATGGGGGCCAGGTGGTCATAGCCGCCGATCACGTCCAGCCCGCCCTCGGTCGTCCGCTCCTGCCGGCGCTCCGGCACCAGGCAGGCGGCGTGGGGGCGATGGCGCAGGGCGATGGCCAGCATCTCCTCCGTCGCCGCCATCTCCAGGTTCAGGGGCAGCGAAATCTCCGACATCAGACGATCGATATCGCTGTCACGGATGTGCCGGCGGTCTTCGCGCAGGTGGGCGGTGATGCCGTCCGCCCCGGCATCGGCGGCCAGGTGGGCGGCGCGCAGCACGTCCGGATGGGCGCCGCCGCGCGCGTTGCGGATGGTGGCCACGTGGTCGATGTTGACGCCCAGGCGCAAGCGCTGGCTCTGGGATTCAGACGTCATATCAATCTCCGGCCGGCCTGGGCTCATGCGCCAGGACCGGGTGTTGGTGGCTGGCGGCGATGCGGTGATGCTTGTAACGCGCGATCACGGGTCGCAGCACCAGAAAAACCAGGGGCCAGGTCAGTGCGGCGGACAGGAAGCCGCCCACGGTCATGGGTGCCACCACCTGCCAGGCGCTATGCCGCAGCACGCTCCACGACAGTTCCATGGGGCCATCGCCGTGTGGATGCATATGCAGGGCGAAGCAGCCCAGGCGATAGGTCGCCAGCCAGATGAAGGGCCAGGTGACCGGGTTGCCGAACAGCGTGCCCAGCAGCGAAGCGGCGATGGACCCGCGCAACAGCCAGGCCAGGGCGATGGACAAAGGGAAATGCACGCCCATGAAGGGGGTCATGGCCATGGCCACGCCGCTGGCGAACCCGGCGGCGATGCCATAGGGAGTCCCCGGCACACGGCCCACGCGGTGCATCCAATACCGGCTGGCCCTGCGCCAGCCCATCCGGGGCCAGAAGGTTTCCTTCACGGCTTTGGCGAACGGCCTTTTTTCACGTCGGCGGAACATTAGCCTTCTGCCTTTGGGTGAATGGCGGGGCATGGCGGTCCCCGGCAAACCTGCACTGTTTTAGACCTGGGCGCGGCGCCATGCCAGCGCCGTATAACCTTCGTCTAGGCCGTTCGCCCCACAGAAGACGGACGACCCCTCCCCTGCGTTGTTTCCGCCATGGCCCTCAGCGGCCCCGCGCCCGGTCGACGGAATTGATGACTGGCGTGGCCCGCAGCGCGGCGATGATATTGGTCAGATGTTTCACATCATGCACGTCGATATCGATCAGCATCTCGAAAAAGTCGGTCGTGCGGTGGGTGATCTTCAGGTTGGTGATGTTGCCGGCGTTCTTGCCGATGACCGTGGACACCGTGCCCAGGCTGCCCGGCTCGTTCGCCACCACCACCGTGATGCGGCCCACCTTCTCATCGCCGTCGGCGTCGTTATCCCAGGAGACGTCGATCCACCGCTCCGGACTGTCGTGGAAGCTCTCCAGCGTCTCGCAGTCGATGGTGTGGATGGTGACGCCCTTGCCGGTGGTGACGATGCCGACGATGCGGTCACCCGGCAGCGGGTGGCAGCAGCGGGCGTAGTGCACGGCCATGCCGGGGATCAGGCCTTTGATGGGCAGCGGGCTGTCCTTGCCCTTGGGCTTGCTGGTCTTGCCGCGCGTCAGCTGGATGATCTTCTCATCCGGCGTGACCTGCTGCACCACCTTGTGACCGGGGAAGACGGCGTTGAAGACGTCCCGCGCCCCGGCCAGGCCGGCGCCGATGGCGGCGATCAGGTCGTCGACCGACTGGTACTGGAAGATCTTGAGGACGCCGTCCAGCGCCTTGTCCGTATAATCATAGCCCTCGTGGCGGAAGATCTTCTGGATCATCGCCCGGCCCAGCTCGATATGCTGGGCGCGCTGCTGGGTGCGGATGTAACGGCGGATGCGCGCCCGGGCCTTGCCGGTGACGACGAAGTTTTCCCAGTCCGGCGACGGCGTCTGCGCCTTGCTGGTGACGACCTCGACCTGGTCGCCATTCTGCAGCTGGCTGCGCAGCGGCTGGATGCGGCCGTTGATCTTGGCGCCGACGCAGGTGTCGCCGATCTGGCTGTGCACGGCGTAGGCGAAGTCCACCGGCGTGGCGCCACGCGGCAGGGCGATCAGGTCGCCCTTGGGCGTGAAGCAGAACACCTGGTCCTGGAACAGCTCCAGCTTGGTGTGCTCCAGGAACTCTTCCGGCCGGACCGCGTGCTCCAGGATGTCCAGCAGTTCACGCAGCCAGCGATATTGGCGGCCTTCCGTCTTGGGCTGGCTGCTGCCATCCGACTTGTAGGCCCAGTGCGCGGCCACACCCAGCTCGGACACTTCGTGCATCTCGGCGGTGCGGATCTGCACCTCGATGCGCTGGCGCTCCGGCCCGATGACGGTGGTGTGCAGCGAACGATAGCCGTTGGGCTTGGGCGTGGAGACGTAGTCCTTGAAGCGGCCGGGGACCACCGGATAATGGGCGTGGATGACACCCAATGCCTGATAGCACTGCTCGATGGAATCGACCGTGACGCGGAAGGCCATGACGTCGGACAACTGCTCGAACGTCACGTTCTTGCGCTGCATCTTGCGCCAGATGGAATAGGGCGCCTTGCGCCGGCCCGACACGGTGGCCTTGGACAGGCCGTTCTCGTGCAGGGTGTCGACCAGTTCATGGATGATGCGGTCGACGCGGCCAGCCCCCTGCTCCTCCAAATCCTGAAGGCGCTTGGTTATGCTGTCATAGGCGTCCGGGTTCAGTTCCTTGAACGCCAGCTCTTCCAACTGGTCTTTCCAGCGCTGGATGCCGATGCGCTCGGCCAGCGGCGCGTAGATCTCCAGCGTCTCGCGGGCGATGCGCTTGCGCTTCTCCGGCTTGGACAGGTAGTGCAGCGTCTGCATGTTGTGCAGGCGGTCGGCCAGCTTCACCAGCAGGACGCGTATGTCCTCCGACATCGCCAGCACCAGCTTGCGGAAATTCTCCGCCTGCTTGGACTGGTCGCTCTCCAGGTTCTGCAGCTCGATGCGCGACAGCTTGGTCACGCCGTCCACCAGCCGCGCGATCTCCGGCCCGAACAGGCGCTGCACCTCGTCCAAGGTGGTCAGCGTGTCCTCGACCGTGTCGTGCAGCAGCGCCGTGATGATGGAGGCGCCGTCCAGCTTCAGCTGGGTCAGCAGCCCCGCCACCTCCAGCGGGTGGGAAAAGTAAGGGTCGCCGGAAGCGCGCTTCTGCGACCCGTGCGCCTTCATGGAGAAGACGTAGGCACGGTTGAGCTTGTCCTCGTCCGCGTTGGGATCATAGGAGCGGACCCGCTCAACCAATTCATACTGACGCATCATGGGCGACCTGCCCGGCCGGCACCCTGGGCGGGGGCGGCCTTGGCAAGCACGGCTCCCGCGATCCCAAGCCCTGGAATCAGGGAGCGGCCCGAAAGAGAAAGACCAAGGGGGACGGGACGTTCACGCACGACCTGCCCCACCACCGGCTCAGATGCCCTCGTCGTCGCCGAGGTCGTCACCCTGCGCCAGATCCTCGGCGGCCTCACCCTCGCCACCCAGGTCGTCGTCCTCACCGGCGGCGCCCTGCACGGCCCAGGCCTGCTCACCGGCCATCAGCTCGATGATCTCTTCCTCGGGCTCATCCTGCTCCTGGACGCGCTGATGCCCCTTGATCAGGGAATTCTTCAAGTGGTCCAGCACCACCGTCTCGTCCGCGATCTCGCGCAGCGCCACGACCGGGTTCTTGTCGTTGTCGCGATCGACCGACAGCGGCGCGCCAGCCGCCACGTCCCGCGCCCGCTGGGCCGCCATCATCACCAGCTCAAACCGGTTCGGAACCTTCAGGACGCAATCTTCAACGGTAACGCGGGCCATACCTTGCTCACTCCAACAACGAAATGGGTGCCGGGAATAGGGGCACTGAACACCATCCCATAGTTATAAGGGGCCGGTTTCCCGGTTGCAAGGAAGCCGACATTCCCCGCCCCCACTCTGTGACATGGATGCCACGCGCGAAGGCGTTGCGGGGAAAACGTCGCCAGGTCCCATTCAAATGCAAACGCCCCGCATCCAATGGACCGCCCGCGCCGTAATGCGGAAGGTCGCCCGAACCGGGAGACGACCACCCTTCGGATTGGAGACATCCATGCGCGCCTATCTCGCCATTTCTTGCGGCTGCCTCGCCCTGGTGGCGGCCTTGTCCTCGACCTTCGACGCGAAGGCGGCAACGGTTGTCGTCACCCAGAAAGGCCGCGCCTTCGTCCCCGCCCAGATCAAAATCATGGTCGGCGACACCGTCATCTTTCGCAATGAGGACGTCGTCCCCCACCATGTCGTCTCGCACACTCCCCTGTTCCCGTTCGACCTGGACCTGGAGCAGCCAGGCCAGGAACGGTCGCAGACCTTCACCCAGGCGGGCCAGGTGATCGTCGGCTGCGACCTGCACAGCAGCATGGAAGTGGTCGTGGACGTGGTAAAGGCGGCGCCGTAACGCGCCGCCTTCAGGAATTCCCCCGATGGCTGCGCCATCGGGGGCTGCCGGGGTGGATCAGTCCACCCGCCGCATCTCACCCGTGTACAGCACCGGCCCGGTGGGCGCCCCCGTGGGCGATCCGCCCTTGGGCTCCAGACTGATGGCCAGCACGACAGCCCCGCCCGCCAATGTCGTCCGCGGCAACGGCAGCCGCTTTCCGGCCTGAACCAAGCCAACGGCCCGGGGAGCGGCGCCCTTGGTGATGCTCCACAATTCCAGGTCCTTGCCGGCCGGGGGCTTCCCGGCCGCCAGCGGCGTCAATTCCACGGTTCCGCGGCTACGGCTCTCCACCAGCCAGGCCGGCTGGCTCTGCCCCTCTGCCGCCATCAAAGCCAGGTAGCGGGGCGCACGCTCCGGCACCACCGCGAACCAGGCCAGGGACGCCGCCAGGGCAGCGGCGGCTGCCGTCGACCACCGCCAGACGCCGGGAGAGCCCCAGGCGCGCCGCAGAACATGCACCGTCCCCCTGCCAGCCGGGCGTCCCGCTGGTTCCGACTCAGCGTTCAAGACGGCTTCGATCCGGGGCCACTGGTCGGTCGACGGCGCCACGGGCGGGGCCAGGGCGGCCAGGGGGAGCAAGCGGCTTTCCCAGGCCATCACGGCCGCGCGCAGATTGGGATGGGTGCTCAGCGCTTCCGCCACGGACCGGGCTTGGTCGGCGTTCGCCGTTCCCAACACGTATTCGCTGGCCAGTGCATCCAACTCTTCAGGGTGATCGGGAATCATGCCGCCAGACACTCCTTCAAGGAGGACAGGCCGCGCCTGATCCAGGACTTGACCGTGCCCAGCGGGGTCGCCAGGCGTTCCGCCACCTGCCCATGCGACAGCCCCTCCACGAAGGCGAGAACGATGGCGCGGCGGCTTTTCTCATCCAACCTCTGCAGGCAACGCGTCACGCCCGCGGCGTCGCGCGCATCCTCCAGGGCCCGCAGGGGATCCGGGGCGTCATCGGCGGCATCTGGGATGGTGTCAGTAAGGCTTTCCCGTCCCATGCGCCGGGCGGCGTCCAAGGCCCGATAGCGGACGATGGATGTCATCCAGGCCGGCGCCGATCCCATGCCGGTGCTAAAGGCCCCGGCGTTACGCCAGATCTGCAGGAAGGCGTCATGCAAGGCGTCCGCCGCCACCTCCGGCCGGCGCACGATGCGCAAGGCGATGCCATGCAGCCGCGCCGCCTCGCGTTCATAGATTTGGCGCAGCGCGCCCTGGTCGCCCTCTGCGACGCGGCCCATCAAAACCTCAAGACTGCTCGTCCCCGTCACCGCCCCACCTCCGTCCCCGTGACACGCCCAAGTCGTGTCCCCCCATCTACGCTGGAAACCGAACGTTGGATGAGTGTGCATCCAAATTCAATTGTGCGGCGTAAGGGGGATGATCCTTCTGAAACGCGACGGAGCTTTTGAAAGCGATGCGTGCTTATTCACTCCTCCCGGCCAGTCTTGGCGGGCTTTTACTGCTTGCCGGCCTGGTCAGCCCCGCCGCTGCCAACGACACCGGCGGGAAACTGCTGGCGACCGGCGGCGTAACCCAACTGGAGGGAGCCGCCGGCGGTGGCCTGACGCCATGGGCGGTCATCGGTGGCTACGACACCGCCGGTCAGGTGGGCGCCAACGCCTTTTATACCCGGGTGCAATCCGGCAGTTACAGCCTGAACAGCTATGGCGCGTTGGTTGGCATCGCCAATCGCGTGGAATTAACCGTGGCCCGGCAATCCTTCAACACTGAGGACGTCGGCGGCCTGCTGGGCCTGGGCAAGGGGTACACCTTCAACCAGACCATCGTGGGCGCGAAGGTGCGCCTGGCGGGCGACGCCGTGTTGGAACAGGACAGCTGGCTGCCCCAGATCGCCGTGGGCGCGCAGTACAAGCACAACGACCAGGGGGCCGTGCTGCGCGCCATCGGCGCCCGGCATGACGGCGGCACCGATTTCTACGTATCGGCCACAAAACTGTTCCTGGCGCAGAGCCTGCTGGTCGACGCCACGGTGCGCTTCACCAAGGCCAACCAGATCGGCATCCTGGGGTTCGGCGGCAAGGACGACAGCTACCATGTCGAGCCGGAGGGCAGTGTCGCCTATCTGCTGTCCCGCGATTTCCTCATCGGGGCCGAGTACCGCAAGAAGCCGGACAACCTGGCCATCGCCCATGAGGACGACTGGTACGACCTGTTCGTCGCGTGGGTCCCCACCAAGAACATCTCGGTCACCGTGGCGTTCGCCCCCTTGGGCAACATCGTCATCCGCGACCATCAGAACGCCGCCTACCTGTCGCTGCAGGTTGGCTTCTAAAATCATTCAAGGATTCTATCCATGCGCCCTCACCTGATGTTCACCGGGATTTCCCTCCGCGCGGCCGTGACCGCTCTCACCCTGGCCCTCACCCTGTGCGTCGGTCCCGTTGACGGCGCCCGCGCCGATGACGCGACCTTCCAGGCCTTCGGTGGAAAGGCTGGCTTGCAAAGCCTGATGGAGGATTTCATGGCGAACCTACTGGCGGATTCCCGCACCCGGCCGTTCTTCGAGAAGGCGAACCAAACGCGCATCAAGGCTCAACTGGTTGACCAGTTCTGCCAGGCGCTGGAAGGCCCGTGTCATTATAAGGGGTTGGACATGGCATCCGCGCACAAGGGCCTGCCCCCGATCACGCGGGAGCATTTCAACGCCCTGGTGGAGGACCTGCAAGACGCCATGGACAAACATCAGGTCCCGTTCACCGCGCAGAACAAGCTGCTCGCCAAACTCGCCCCCCTGCATCGCGACATCGAGCATCCCTGAGGCCAGCATCGGCCAGGGCGATGCCCCCGTCACCTATCGCGGCGGACGTCCACCCGCCGCGATCACAGCGGTTCCGTAACCTGGCCCGGCGGCAGCGCGGCGATCAACGCGGCCAGATCCAGGCCCGATACCGGATGACGCCATCCCGGCGCCAGGTCGCGAAGGGGCAACAGGACGAAGGCGCGCTGGTGCATGCGGGGATGGGGCAGCACGGGCACCTCCGTTCGCACCTGGCCGTGGTGGTCCAGCAGGTCCAGATCCAACCCCCGCGCCTCGTTCACCTCCCGGCGCACCCGGCCGAACGCCGTCTCCACCCGGTGCAGCAGCGTCAGCAGGGCAGCCGCGTCCAAGTCGGTCTCCACCGCCACGACGCCGTTGACGTACCAAGGCTGGTCGGAGGCCGGTACCGGCGCGCTGCGATACCAAGGTGATTGCGCCACGACGGCCAAGCCCTCCGCCGCCAGCGCCCGTACGGCGGCGACCACCACCTGCGGCGGACCACCGATTCCGGAGACAGACAGGTTGGAGCCCACACCGACCAGAATCATCCCATCCCCTCCCGTCGCGACGGGCCATCCTCAAGGGGCCGCCGACAGCCCCTTCCGTCCGGGCCACACATACTCGATCGGCCTAAATTCCGCCGAATTTCGCTTTTGGCACCCCCCAAATGGGGGATGCGTCTTTAAACCTCATGGCCGCGACCATATCTCACTTGAACCCGTTAACCCATTCACTTTATGTAAGAGCTTGTCTTGGCCGGGGAAAGCCGGCACGCTACTGATAATTGCGCTCGTTGCATTACTGTCCAATTCATATTCAAGGAATATAAAAATGCTGCATTACCCGGAGGAGCGGCTCGCTCTTTTTATTGATGGCGCCAATCTGTTCGCCGCCGCCCGCGCGTTGAACTTCGATATCGACTATAAGCGCCTGCTGAATTTTTGTGGAAAGAAGGGCCGCCTGATCCGCGCCTTCTACTATACGGCACTGGTCGAGGATCAAGAGTACTCGCCTATCCGACCGCTGGTCGATTGGCTTGACTATAACGGCTACACCATGGTCACGAAGCCGACCAAGGAATACACGGACGCGTCCGGGCGCCGTAAGATCAAAGGCAACATGGATATTGAGTTGGCCATCGACGTCATGGAGATGGCGCAGCATCTGGATCACATCATGCTATTCTCCGGCGATGGCGACTTCCGCCGGCTGGTGGAGGCGGTTCAGCGCAAGGGCGTGCGCGTCTCGGTGATCAGCACCGTGCGTTCAACCCCGCCCATGATCGCCGATGAGTTGCGCCGCCAGGCCGACAACTTCATCGAGCTGATGGATCTGGCGCCCGACATCGCCCGCGCCCACGCCCCCCGCCCGCCGGTGGACCACGCCCAGCATCTCGACACCACGCCAATGGAATGATATCCGGCGCCCACACGACACGTAACGGGCGCCGCTTCCCATGACTCAGTTCCTGACGCCGCCGGGGCATGATTGTCCGCTTTGCCCCCGGCTGGTGGATTACCGCCTGCGCAACCGCGCGGCCTTTCCCGACAAGTTCAACGGACCAGTGCCGTCCTTCGGCGGCCTGGACGCCCGTCTGCTGGTGGTGGGCCTGGCGCCGGGTCTGCGCGGCGCCAACTTCAGCGGCCGCCCCTTCACGGGCGATTACGCCGGCGACCTGCTGTACGCCACCCTGCTGAAGTTCGGCTTCGCCCGGGGGCAGTACCTGGAACGGGCGGACGACGGCCTGACCCTGCTCGATGCCCGCATCACCAACGCCGTGCGCTGCGTGCCGCCGGAAAACAAGCCGACACCGGAGGAGTCGCATAAGTGCCGCCCCTTCCTGGTGGCGGAACTGGATGCCATGCCCAATCTCAAGGCCATCGTGGCCCTGGGTTCCGTCTCCCACACCAGTGTCATCCGCACCTTCGGCCTGCGCCAGGCAGCCCACCCTTTCGGCCACGCCGCCCGGCACGACCTGGGGGATGGGGTGACGCTGTTCGACAGCTATCACTGCTCCCGCTACAACACCCACACGGGCGCCTGACCGACGCCATGTTCGAGGATGTGTTCAGGGCAGTGC
>NZ_BACU01000327.1 GCF_000333275.1 Azospirillum sp. B4
CCCGCTCTAGCGCCGCCCCGTGAACCCGGCGAACTCGCGGGCGTAAGCATGGGCCTTTTGGTCCATGCCGCTGCAATCACCCCGTGCCTTCCCCTCACCGGCGCAGGACCCGTTGTCCCTGCCCACGGACCAGAAGGCCAAGCCGGCCAGGCCGTGCCGATCGGCGAAGGCCCGCAGCAGGCGGGCGTCGTCCAGGGTGAAGACCTCGTCCCCGGCGTCGTTCTGGCCGATCATGGGCGTGGCGGCGATCATGGCCCAATACTGGGCATCGGTGCGCCCGGGCAGCAGGGCCGCCAGTTGTTCACGCGCATGGGCCAGGCCTTCCAGGGAACGGGGGCCCATGCGGCCGGCGGAATGGCCGTCGCGGTAGTCCATGGTCATGAGGTTGACGACGTCGAAGCGCACGCCGGCCGCCACGGCGGATCGCAACACCGCCAGGTCGATGGGACGCATGCCCAGATCCGGCCGCACCGCCAAGGTGAAGGACAGGTGCAGCGCCCTGCCCGCCGCGTCCCAACGGTCCTGAAGTCGGCGCAGGCCGGCGGTTCGCCGGGCGATGATCTCCGGCCGCAAATTGTCGTGCACGTCGCCGTCCTCGGCGTCGATATCCAGATGGTCGGCACCGAACCGGGTGAGCACCCCGTCATACTGGTCGGCGATGGCGTCGGCGCCGGCGCAGCGTTCCGCCAGATCATCGGCGTTCCAGCCGCCGCTGGACAAGATGACGGCGCCACCGGCGCCGCGGAAGGCCGCCACCCGCTCCAGCACCCGCGCTTCCGGCGCCGGCCAGCCACCCTGGCAGGAACCTTGGGCGTTGAAGAAGGCCAGGGTCAAGGCCTTCTGCCCGGTGGCGGCCCCCCAAGCGGCCAGGTCGGGATTGCCCGCCACGTCGATATAGGGTGCGAAACCCAGGCGGGGATCGCCTGCGGAATGATCGCCCGCCCGCGCTGGCGCCTGTGCCGCCCCGACGGTTCCCAGCAGCAACAGGACGGGCAACAGCCCCGCCCGCCGCAAGAATTGCCCCATGCCCATGCCGTTCCTTCCCTCACGTGGTTCAACCGTTGCCAGTTACCGTAGAGGAGGGATCGGGGAGAACGTCACCGGGCTATTCCGGTAAAATCGTCATTTGGCCCAATAGCGGTTTGGGGGGGACGGCGTACCGTCCCCCGCTCCCCTCAATGCGCTGCCGGCGCGCGGAAGGTGCCGCTGGCCTGCATGGCCAGCCATAGCACGCTGGCATAGGCCGCCGTGGACTGGTCGATGGTCGGGCGGTCGATC
>NZ_BACU01000326.1 GCF_000333275.1 Azospirillum sp. B4
TGAACACCCCCGGCCAAACGACGAAGGACCGCCCCCGGATCTTCTCGAACACCGCCCGGCCCAGGCGCCGGCGCAGCACGGCGCGCTTGGCCGCCGTCCATGGCGTCCACAGCAGGCGGGTGGCGGCGGAGACGGGCGGCGGTGGCGGGGCCGGCTGGGGATGACTCATCACGATGCTCATAGCTTGAGGGTGCAGACGCAGCGCCGGCAGACCGGATCGGCGTCCATGTCCAGGCTGGCGCGGAAAGCGCGCGCCGCCGGCCCGTTGAGGACGTCCGCCAGGCCGCCGTCACGCAGGTTGCCGATGGGGTCGTGGAAGAAGCAGGGCCGCACCGTGCCGTCGGCTTCCACCACCGTGGAGACCCAGGGCGCGTTGCAGCGCACCGGCGGGGTCGGCCCCAGCCCGTGTGCCGCGCGGAACTGCGTCCCGATGCGGCGCAGGCGGGTGGGGGTTTCCTGGATGTAGCGGCGGGCGAAATCGGCGGCGTGGCTGGCCGCCATGCCGTCGATCACCGCATCCAGCGCGTCGCACTCGGCGGGAGCCAACCCCACCTCGTCCACCCGCGCGTCCTCCCATCCCTGGGGCCGGTTGAAGGCGGTGGAGGCAAGGTCCGCGCCCAAGAAGGAGATGCCGTCCAGGCCGATCCCCTTGGCGGCGTCGACGATGGCGGGCAGCTCGCGGAAATTGCCCCGTTGCACCACGCAGCGCGCCGCCACGGGATAGCCCGCGCGCCGCCGGCGCAGGGCGGCGACGCCGGCGGCCAAGGCCTCATAAGCGCCCGCGATCCCCCGGATGCGATCGTGCGTCGCCGCCGTCCCGTCCAGGGAGACGATGACCTCATCACACCAGGTGACGATGTCAGCGGCGTGGCGTTCCAACAGCAGGCCGCTGCTGAGCAGGGTGATCTTCACTGGCAGGGCTTTCAACGCCGCGCACAAGGCCCACAGGTTGGGATGCAGCAGCGCCTCGCCCCCCGACAGCACCACCCAGCGCACGCGCAAGGCGCGGAGATCGGCCACCAGCCGCACCACCGCCGCCTGTTCCAGGCTGGCGCCGCTGCGGTTGGCCTTCCAGATGTCACACATGACGCAGCGGCAGTTGCAGCGGCTGTGCGGCATCAGTGTCACCACCGGCACCCGCCCCAGGCGCCGGCCCCGCCAGGCGCGCGCTATGGCCCCGTCCAGCATGCCCTAGAACCCCTGGATCTCAGGGCGCTGGTAGGGGAACACCTTGTCCAGCAGGCGCAGTTCGATGGGGAAGTCATAGAATTCCGTCCGGTAGCGCCAGGCCGCCACCGTGCGCAGGGCGAAGCGGCCGGTGCGGGTCAGCCGGGTGTCGGTCATGGTGGGATAGCGGGCGTGCAGCACCCGCTGGAAATTGCCGATCTTGCGGCGGATGCGATCGTTCATCCACGGCAGGTTGGACGACAGGTGCTGGGCGAACTTCTCCCATTTCGCTTCCGTCCAGGTCGCCACATCCTTGGGGTATTCGAAGCCCGCCGCCTGCGCCTCCTGCAACATGGCGCCTTCCACCGGCACGGGGCTGTAGATATAGAACACCACCTCGGTCGCCGGATTGACCTTCTTCAGCATCCGTATGAATTGTATGGTGTTTTCCGCGTCCTTCTCCGGTTCCGGCGGATTGCCGATGATGAAGGACATTTCCGGCACCACATCATGGCGGCGCATCTTCTCCGCCACCGCCAGGATGGCGTTGCCGTCCTGCTTGCCGCCCTTGTTCATGCGCTTCAGGGTTTCCAGGTCGCCGGATTCAGCCCCCATGAACACCATCTTCAGGCCGCTGCGGCGCATCTTGGCCCAGGTGGCGTCGCTGAACTTCAGCATGGTGTCGGCCCGGCCGAAGCCCCACCAGCCAATGTCCAGGTGGGTAATGCGCTCCGCGAACTCCGCACAGCGGGCCTCATGGACGAAGAAGTTGCTGTCGTAGAATTCCACCGCCGTGGCGCCATGGTCGCGCACCAGCTTTTCCACCACGGCCGCCGTCCGCTCCGCCGTCTGGGCGGAATAGCGGCCGTTCACCTTGTGCACCACCGCGCAGAAATTGCACTGGAAGGGGCAGCCGTAGCTGGCGTGGTGGGCGATGGTGCGGGACCCCAGGAAAGAGGCGCGGACGTAGGCGTCCATATCCACCCGGTGATAGGGGAAATCCGGCAGGGCGTTGATGTCGGGCACCGGCGGCTTCTGGTTCAGGTGCACCACGCCCGCCGCGTCGCGCCAGCCCAGCCCGGGCAGGCCGGTCACATCCTCCCCCGCCCGCACCTTGGCGACGAATTCGCCGAAGGCCAGTTCGCAATGGCCGCGGAAGATATAATCGACGTAAGCCTCCTGCATCACGATCTGGCCGTGCAGGGTGGGGAAATAACCGCCCCAGATGATGACCAGGCGGGGGAATTCCGCCTTCAGCGCCCGGCAAATGGGGGCGGCGTTGGACAGCTGCGGCCCCGGCATCACCGTGACGCACAGGATGTCGGCCCCCGTTTCCATCAGGGCGTCGCGCAGGGCCGACAACCCGTCCGGCACCAGGTTGCCGTCGATGATGCGATACTCCTCCCGCCCCTCCAGCATGGCGCCCACGGCCAGCAGCGACATGGGCAGGACCGGCTTCTTCGAGGCGGAGCTGACGGGGTTGTAGAATAGGATCATGGAACGGCGCTTCCCTTAGACATGCCGCAACAGGGTCAGGTGATGGTCCGCCAGGGTGCTGAGCGCCCGCCAACCGGCCGCCCGCATTTCCCACCGCATCAGGCGGCTCAAGGCGCCGGGGCGGCGCTCCAGCCCCGCGAACAGGTCGGACGGCGGCAGGAACAGGCCCACCGGGTGGATGGAAAGGGGCTGGAAGGCGGGGGCGAAGGCGCGCGCCACATCGCCCGGCGTCCAGTAACGGATGGGAATGGTGGTGCCGCCGATGGCGGCGGTGGACCGGCCGGACCAGCGGCGGGCGGCGGTGCGCCTCAGCCGGGCGCCGTACCACAGGGTTTCCCAGGCGCAGAAGCGCCCCATGACCACCAGCGCCGCCACACCGCCCGGCGCCACGGCGACGCGCAGCGCATCGGCCACGGGCGCCAGGTCCATGGCGCAGTTCAGCGCGCCGAAGTTGGACACCACCACGTCGTATGGCCCGCCCAGGTCTGCCAGGGCGTTCAGGTCGGCCAGGGCATTCAGGTCGACACGGCGAGTGGCGACACGGTCACCGACGCCCTGCCGGGCGGCCTTGGCCGCCGTGGCCGTCAGCATGGCGGGCGACCCGTCGGCCGCCGTTACCCGGGCGCCGGCATGGGCCAGCCACAACGCATCCTCCCCCGTGCCGCAGCCGAGATCCAGGGCCCGCATGCCCGGCCGGAGATGAGGGGCCACCTGCCGCCAGACGGCATGGCGCAGCCAGCGGCCGGGGATGCTGTGGGCGAAGCCGGCGTCGTAGTCCTCGGTGAAGGCGTCGAAGGCGGTGGCCAGGCTGTCAGCCATGTTCCACCTCATGCCGGGTGGCGTACATGGCGACGCGGCTGCGGGCGGAGGACAGGTGGGCCCTGGCGCGGTGCAGCAGGCCGGCGTCCGGATTGGCCGCCAGGCGGCCCAGCCGGCTTTCCGCCGCCAGCCAGCGCTGGGCATGGCGGTAGAAGCGGCGGGATTTGCGCCCCACCACCGTCAGGGCGCGATCGCTGCTTTCATGCCAGGCGCCGCCGCCGGCGATGCGGTCGGCCACCGTGTCGTGATAGGGCGTGCCCTTGATGGGATAGCTGATGGTGGTCAGCACGTCGTCCGGGGCGGACAGGCGCAGGTGGCGCGCCGTCTCATCGATGTCGGCCCACGTCTCCCCGTCGTAGCCCAGCATGATGAAGGTGCCGGCGCGGATACCCCGGCTCTGAACCAGGGCGATCATCTCGCGCATGCGGGCGGCGTTGGTGCGGCGCTGCATGGCGTCCAGAATGCGCTGCGACCCGCTTTCCGCCCCGATCCAGATGCGGTAACAGCCCAGTTCCGCCAGCAGGTCCGCCACCCGCGCGTTCAGGCGATCCTCCCGCGTGATGGTCTCGAACGGGTAGCGCAAACCCCGGCGCTTCATTTCGGCGGCGAACTGTTCCAGCCATTTCTGGTTGATGGTGAAGACATCGTCGGCGAACCACAACTGGTCGGGCGCGTAGGTGTCGCGGATGGCCTCGATCTCATCCGCCACGTTCTGGGGGGAGCGGCGGCGGTGGCTGTGACCGAAGACGGAGTGGCTGCACCAGTTGCAGGTGTAGGGGCAGCCCCGCGCCACGATGAGGGAGACGGAACGGACGCCGTGATGCGTCTTCCAGGTCCGCAGATAGCGTTCCAGATCGATGGCGCCCCGGTCGGGAAAGGGCTGGGCGTCCAGGTCGGCGATCTGCTTGCGGGCCGGGGTGCGGCGCACACCGCCATCCTCACCGCGATAGGCGATGCCGTGGATCCGATCCAGTTCAGCCAGGCCATGGCGGGCCAGGTGGGGGATCAGCTCGGCCAGGGTCAGCTCCCCCTCCCCGGACACGACGACGTCGCCACCGTGGGCCAAGTATTCCGCCGCGTAGTTCGCGGGCTCCGGCCCGCCGAAAATGACGGTGGCGCCGGCGGCCTTGCATGCCCCGGCCAGGCGCACGGCATTGCCGCGGGTCATCAGGTTGGCATAGATGCCGACCAGCGGGGGCCGCTTCGCCGCCAGCGCGGCCAGGGCCTGCCCCATGTCCATGAAGGTGGTGTCCAGGATCTCCACCGTGAAGCCGCAGGCCTTCAGGTGGGCGGAGATGTAAAGCAGGCCCAGCGGCGGATAGGGCTTCATCACCGCCCGCTCCGCCGGATCCTCCGCCAGGAAATAGCCGTGGGTCAGCAGGATGTCGGTCACGATGCCCCCGTGCCGCCGACCGCCGGGTGGGGCATGAGGCGCAGCAGGTGCAGCCGGACCCAGGATAGGGGAATCGCCACACCGCAATAGGCGATGAAGGCCAGCGCCCGAAGATGGCCGCCGGCATTCCCCCGCCCCATCAAGGCGTCGCGCAACTGCGCCACCGCCCGGCGCAGGCGGAAATCACGGTGAACGTAGGCATGCAGGTGCCGGTAGAAGGCGGTAGTGTAAGGCCCCCGGTACAGCATGGCCATGTCGGACGACACGTCCCAGTGCCGCTTTTCCCGAAGCTGGCTTTGCACCCGGTCATGGAACACCGTCCCCGGCAGGGGATAGGAGACGGAGATGCCCAGCTCATCCGGGCGGGTGGCGCGCAGCAACGCCAGGGTCTCCGCGATCTCCCCCATGCCTTCGCCGGGATAGCCGAACTGCAGGAAATGCCCGACACGGATGCCAGCGGCCCGCAGGCGGGCGGTCGCCTCCGCGATCTCCCCCGTCGTCAGGTCCTTGTCCATGGCGTCCAGGATGGCCTGGCTGCCGGACTCCGCCCCCAGCCAGACGATGTCGCAACCGGCGCGCTTCAGATCCTCCACGGCACCGTCGCGCAGCACCAGGTCGGCACGGCTGAGGCATTTGAACGGCACCTTGACGCCCAGTTCCTCCACCGCCGCCGCGAAGTCGCGCCACCAGCGGGGCTTCAGGCCCATGATGTCATCCATGAACCAGATGTAGTCGGGCGCCGCCAGGCGCACCAGCCGCGCCAGTTCCTCGGCCACCGCCCGGGCGCCACGCACGGCGTAGCCCTGGCCCCAGATGGGCTTCGCGCACCAATTGCAGGAATAGGGACAGCCCCGCGAGGTGACGAGGTTCAGGGCGAAGACGCCGTGGTGCCGTCGCCAGATCTGGCGGTATGCCGCCATATCCACCAATTCCCAGGCCGGCGGCGGCAAGGCGTCCAGGTCGCGCAGCACCTCCCGCCGGGGGGTGCGGACGGTGATGCCGGCCGACCGCCAGGCCAGCCCCCTGATGGCCGACAAGTCTTCCCCGCCCGCGCGCCAGGCGGCCGCCAGCTCGGCCAAGGTCGCCTCCCCCTCGCCCACGATGACGGCGCCGGCACCGGCGTCGAGGTACAGGTCCGGGTGGTCGGCGGCGTCGGCGCTGCAGATGGCCACCCTGGCGCCGGCGGCCCGGGCGGCGGCGATCATGTCCAGCGCCGCCGCCCGCATGGCCGCCAGGCACATCTTGGACAGGTAGTTGAAGTTGTCGTCGTAAAGGACGGCGATGTCCGGCCGCACCGCCGCCACCCGCGCGTTCCAGTCGGTGACGGCGCCGGCGATCATCGCGTCGAAGAAGTGCACGTCATGCCCGCCGGCCTGGAGCGTGCCGGCGGCATAGAGCGTGCCCAGGGGCGGGAACGGCTGCCGTTCCGCCCAGCGCGCCGGGTCCAGATGCTGGAAATAAACACTGCCGACCAATATGCGAGGCATCCGCCATCCCATCGCGGAGGAAGAACGGGACGGGCCCCAGGCGCCGTCCCCATGAACCAAGGACGGAAGCCCGGGGCCCTTTATTCCCTTGAGACGCTATTTGGAGATCACCGCCAGCGAGGCGCCGGTGATGGCCAGCTGGCTGGTGACCTGGATGATGTCCATCAGGATGCTGTCCCAGGTGAAGTGGCGCAGCTTGCGCGGCACGACGATGACGGAGCCGGGCGCCAGCTTGGGAGCGGCGGACAGCCAGCCGCCGCCGTCCACCTGGATGGCGGAGCCGTCGGGCTGCACCACGAAGACATGGTCGTCGTCGGCGATTTCCGTCATGCCGCCGGCCATGGCGATGTAGTCGTCCACGCTGCGGTCGCCACGGAACTGGATGCCGCCGGGGGCCATGACCTCGCCCGACACCACCACGGCGCTGGGCTGGCGCGGCACGACCAACTGGTCACCGGGCTCCATGACCAGGTCCAGTTCCGGATGGGCCGCGATCTCCTTGGGATCAACATGCACCGCCACCCGGCCGCTGGCCGGGCCCGTGCCCTGGCGCAGCCGGCCGATCATCTGGGTGACGTAGGCGATCTCCCCATCCGTCACCTGGGCCTTGTTGCCAGCGTTGCCCACGATGGCGACGATCTGGCGTTCCAGGGCGTCAGCCTCCTTCTGCAAGGTGTCGCGCTGGGCTTCGGCCACCGACTGGCGCAGGAAGACCACGCCCGCCGGATAGGCGGCGTTGGTGAAGCCGCCGGCCCGCGCCAGCACGGACGACAAATGCTCACCCCGCAGGATCTCATACCCGCCGGGGAACTTGACCTCCCCCGCCAGAGTCACGTCGCCCGTGTCGCGGTCGGAGAAGACGGGGTTGAAGCGGACCCGGTCGAAGGGCTTCAGCGTCACTTGCGCGAACTGGTCGACGGGCAGCCCGTAGCTGTGGCGCACGGTGCGCGACAGGCCGGACGCGTTGTCGATGTCGGCCGACGTCACCTCGAAGGCGTGCAGGTCGACCTTGGGCGTCAGGCCGCCCGCCGCCCGCACCAGCTTGTCCAGCGTGGCGCCGGGCATGACCAGGAAGTCACCGGGGCTGTTCACCTCCCCCACCACGGTGACGTGGTAGTTGCCCAGCGTGCCGACCAGCAGGCGGCGGGTGTCGTCGTCCAGGCCGGCGAACAGGCGGAGCGGCGGCCGCCGGGGGCGCTGTGCCAGCGCCGGGTTCAGGTAGGCCGACTGGCCGGCCACCGCCTGCCCCGGTGCGGCGCCCACGGGCAGGCCGATGGGCGTCGGCGTCATCTGGTCCTGGTCATCCTCCGCGCGGGCGGTACTACCGTCCTGGCTGGTGATCACGTCCGGCGGCGCCACGATGCCGGGGTTCAGGCGTTCCTCCTCCGGCCTGGGCGGTCCCTGGTCCTGGGTTCCCGGCCCTTGCGGGTTCAACTGCCCGGCCATGGCGGCGGCATAGGCGGGGTTGGCGGCCAGCAGCGAAGACCCACCGGGCGCGGCACCCGAAACCGGCAGACCTTGCGCGCCCTGCAAGGCCACCAGCTGGGCCAGGCGCGGGTCCGCCGCCAGGGCGGGGTTGGCATTCAGGGCGGCCGACTGCTGGGCCAGGGCGGCGGCCATGGCCGGGTCGGGCACGGGCGGCGGGGCCAGCGGGTCGGGGTGGTCGTTCACCTTGCGCGACGGGTTGCGCTGCACGTCCCCCGCCTTGCGGGCGATGTAGCGCATCTCCGCCACGTTGGTGATGTAGACGACGTCGTTGGATTGCAGCGCCACATCCGCCTTGCCCTCCAGAACGTCGGAGGCGGAGAAGGGGATGACCGTGCGTTGCAGGGTGGCCGGGTCCAGGCGGATGACGGCGTCGGCCAGCAGGTAGGGCAAAGGCCGGCCCACCGTGGGCGCGAACATGTCGGCGGAGGTCAGCAGCCCACGCAAGCTGCGCACGGTTTCCAGGGGATAGCTGCCGTTCAGGGTCGTGCCGCCCCGCAGGTCCACCTTGGCCAGGGAAACGTCGGCGGTGGGGGTCACGAACACGACGTCGCCGTCATGGATGGGGGTGGTGCCGCCCCCCACCTGCGCCATCTCGCGCTTGCCGTCCTCCCGCGTCCGCAGGACCGAATAGCGGTAGCTGCCCCGCACCTCCGGCCCGCCGGCCATGGCCATCAGCGTGGATAGGGGCGCCGCCAGCTGCCACGGGGGCAACTCATAGATGGCCGGGCGCTTCACCTGGCCGATGACGGCCACGGAACTGGTCTGCAAGGGCACAACGATGCATGTCGCCCTCCGCCAGCGGTATGTCGCGCCCCTGGGCATCGCCCATCAGCAGGCTGTACAGGTCCAGGCGGAAGCTGCGCCCGCCCCGCACCACCTGCACGTCGAGCATGGATCATGAGGTCTTGATGCCCCCCGCGAGGCTGAGCGCGTCCATGGCGGTGCCAGGGCGGGACAGGCTGAACAGGCCGGGGGAGTTCACTTCCCCCGTCACGCGCACGGCGATCTGGCGCACGGCGCCAACGGATACCAGCACCTCCGTCCCCGTCAGGGCGCGGCCGGCCGCATCCTCCAGATCCTCCCGGAAGCCGCCGAAGGGCCGGCCGGCGCCGGCGATGGGCGGCAATCCCGGGAACACCACCCGGCCGTCGCGATCCACGCGGGTGCGATAGCTGGCGTTCTGCTGGCCCCGTAGGGTCAGCACGATCTCATCCCCCTCGCCCAGGATGTAGCCATCCTGCAGCGCGCCGCTCTGCCGCACCATCACGGGCCCGCCCCGGCCAAAGACGTCATAGCCGTACTGGCGAATGGGCTGGCCGGCGCGGGCGCTCATCAGCCGTTCGATGGCGGAGGGTGGGCCGTAGGGCAGCGGTCCCTGCCCCTGCTGCCCGGCCGGGTTCTGCACCTGCACCTCGGGCTGCAGCGACGGTACGGTGGACTGGCCGGTCAGACGCTGCTGCACCGTGCGCAGCAGGTCGCCCGTCAGGTCGCCGCCGTTGCCGCCGCCCAGCAGTTGCGACAGGCCCTGCGCCCGGGCCAAGCCCGGCGCCACACCGGACGCCAGCGCCGCCAGCAGCAGTACGCGATGGCCCCATCTGTTGCCCGACGTCATTCTCGCCCCATTCAGTTTCATCATCGCCTCAGGCCCGGATGAGCCAGGGTGTGCGGTACAGCGCCTGCCGCAGCAGCAGGCGCAGCAGCCAAATCCAGGACGGGGCCGCAGAGACCAGGGCACCGGACCAGGCCCAGGCGTCCCGCAGGTTCCCCCGGGTGAGCCAGGCGGCGCGCAGCAGCAGGCTGGCGCGGATCTTGCGATAGTCAGGCGCCACCCGCGCCGCCTGGCAGGCCCATTGCATGACCGGCACGTCGCTGGCCAGGCGGCCGTGCGGTGTCATGGTCCCGTGGAAGCGCCCGCGCCGAGAACGCCAGCAGGTGATGGGCTGATCCAGATAAACGACACGGTCGCTGGCGACGCGGGTGAATACGGCGGTGGCCAATTGGTCGATGTGGCTGTCGTCCAGCGGATAGAAGCGCAGGTGAGCCTTGCAGCTGATGCAATACAGGTTGGCGCCCAGGGGCCCATACAGCATGGCCCCCCGGGCCAGTGATTGGGCCAGGAAGTCACCCGCCTCCACACCCTGGCCGCCCGCCCAATGGATGCGGCGGTGCGACACGGCGGGTCCGCAGCTCCGCATCCGTGACCTGGTAGCAGGCGATGTCCAGACAGGTGCCGGCCCGCATCATGCAGTCGCGCAGCGTGATCAGCCCCGTGCCCCGGATGGTGTCCCCCACCATCAGCAGCAGGGCGAAACAGAAGCCCATCCCCTCCGCCACCCGCATCGCCTGGTTCCAGTTGGCCACGCGGCCCAGGTTTTCCTCGTTGAGGTGGATGGTGATGGGCGCCCCCCGCGCATCCAGGGCAGGCAGGGCGTCCACGCTGCCATCGGTGGAGGAGTTGTCGCAGACCACGATCTCATAACTGTCCGGCGGCAGGCCGGCGGCGGCGGCGGACGCCACCGTCTCCGCCAGCAGGGCGCCACCGTTGTATGTCGGAACCAGGATGGCGATCTTGGAGGTCCGCAT
>NZ_BACU01000325.1 GCF_000333275.1 Azospirillum sp. B4
GTCCACCTTCATGGCCGCCATCGGCGACTGGGTGCGGTCCCTGGCCGGGCATGGTTTCGAGAAGATCTATTTCCTGAACGGGCACGGCGGCAACATCGCCACCATCGAGGCCGCGTTTTCGGAACTGTATGCCGAAGCCAGCTTCGCCCGGCGTCGCGCCGGCTTCGCCTGCAAGCTGCGCAACTGGTGGGACCTGCCCGGCGTGAACGCCCTGGCGCAAAAGCAGTTCCCGGTGGGCCACGGCAGCCACGCCACCCCGTCGGAGATCGCGGTCACCCAGTGGGCCTATCCGGACGCCATCAAAAGCGCCAACTACGCGCCGCAGATCGCCGGCTCCGGCCCCATCCGCGAGGCGCTGGATTTCCGCGCCCGCCATCCCGATGGCCGCATGGGGTCCGATCCCGCCCTGGCCACACCGGAAAAGGGTGGCGATCTGGTGCGCCTGGCGGTGACGGGCCTGGTGGCCGAGATCGCGGCTTTCGGCAATGAGCCCCAAGTCTGAGTCCAAGACCGCCGAACGCGACCGACACCCCGAAGGAGACCCCACGGAAATGCGCGCTTCCATCCTGCTGACCATCCTGGCCCTGCTGGCTTCCCCAACCGCCCTGGCTGAGACCGGCATCACCCGCACCCAGGGAGCGAATCCCGACAGCCCCATCGCCGCCGCCGTGACCGTGCCCGCCGGGGCGGAAACGGTGTACCTCAGCGGTGCCCTGGCCTCGGTCATCGATCCCAACGCACCCAAGGGCAGCGTCCAGGCCTATGGCGACACCCAGGCGCAGACGCTCAGTGTTCTGGGCAAGCTGAAGGCCACGCTGGAAGGGTTGGGCTACACCCTGGGCGACGTGGTACAGGCCCATGTCTTCCTCGCGGGCGATCCCAACAAGGGTGGCGACATCGACTTCGCGGGTCTGCAGGCCGCCTGGACGCAGTACTTCGGCACGGCGGCACAGCCCAACAAGCCGGCGCGCAGCACGGTGAAGGTGGCGGCACTGGTGATGCCCGGCGCCCTGGTGGAAATCGAAGTCACCGCCGCCAAGGTGAAGCCAGCGCACTGACGACAGCGGAGACCAACGGCATGGGCTAACCGCCCGTGCCGTTGCAGGCCGCGACTGGGGCCCCCAGCGGCGTTTGGGCTTTAGAACCCCATGTCGTCCAGCCACAGCGCCACCCAGGCCAGTGGCGCGTTCCAGTTGATGGTGACCTCGTTCATCGTATAGGCGCGCAGGTCGTCGACCCAGCACGTCTGGGGGGCGCAGCCGCCGCGCATCCCCTGGGCCACCGCGTCGGTCATGGCCGAGGAATTGGGGCCCCCGGACAGAACGCCGGCAGGCGGCGCCGGGTAACGGGCGTCCGCCTGCCGCGCCCAGAAGCGGTGGTGCGGGTTGCGCATGGGCCGCGCGCCAAAACCGGTGACGTAGGACCGGTCCAGCGGGTTGCGGCCCAGCACATAGTCGGCGGCATCCACCACCGCGGCGCGATACGCCGCCTTGCCGGTCAGATCATAGGCCAGGCCCAGGACGATGGCACGGTTCAGGATGGAACCGTTGGAGCCCCAGGGGTAGGCCGCCGGCGCGTACGGCAGGTGATAGCCCGTGCGGCCGCCGTCCGCGACATAGGTGTCGGCCAACGCGATCAGCCGCGCCCGCACCCGGTCGCGGTCGGCGGCCTCCAGCCGGTCTGGCACCAGGGCCAGGGTCAAGGCGCCCGCCGTGGCGACGGAGCCCCAGCTCATGTCGCCGGTATCCTGCGCCCCGGTGAAGTAGGGGGAGGCGCGCAACACCGCCAGATAGGCGGCGTCACCGGTGGTGGCGTACAGCTCCGCCGCCGCCCAGTAGACCTCATCGTCCAGGTGGGGGTCGCCATAGCCGCCGCTACCGCTGAACTCCACCTGGGCCAGGATGTCGGGATGGCGCTGGGCGGCGGCGAAGGCGCGGCGGGCGGCTTTCAGGCAGCGGTCGGCGAAGGCGGGATCGATGTCCTTCCACACCCGCGCCGCCTGCGCCGCCACGGCGGCCAGGTTCAGGCTGGCGGCCGTGGTGGGGTAATAGAGATAGCGGGTGACAGGGTCGTCCGCCGGGGCGGTGGGCAGGCCGGTCCAATGGGCGTCGCCGACCTTCTGGTGCGCCAGGCCGCCAGCGTTGATGAGGGTGAGGAGGTAGTGGCCGGCGTTGCCCTTCTGATCCCCCAGCGGCACCTCCAGGCTCTTGCCCTCCGGCACCTGCATGGCCAGCAGGAATTCCAGCTCGAACCGGGCCTCATCCAGGATGTCGGGAACGCCGTTGCCCCGCTCCGGCACCGCCAGGGCGCCGTCCGCCACCTCCGCCAAGGCGCGGCCGCGCTTCAGCACCCGGGCGCGCTCATAGGCGTTGACCAGGGTCCAGACGGAGATGCCGCCGTTCACCACGTACTTGCCCTGGTCGCCGGCGTCATACCACCCGCCGCTGACGTCCAGGGTGTAGTCGCAACCGGGCCAGACCTGGCCCTTGGGATCGGCCTGGTTGAAGCAGGTGGCGGTATCCGGCCGGTGCCCCGCCGGCCGCGCCAGGTCCGGCCGCTCTACCAGCGTCGCCGCGATGGGCACACCGCTGCGCTGCTGGTAGAAGAAGGACAGGCTGGCCCGCAGCAGCTTGCCATCCGGGCCGGCCTTCAGGTCGAAGGGCCGACTGACCTTGTCCCCCACCGTCAACCGGTAGCCCTGGCCCGCCTGCCGGGCCCCGGAAAAGTCGATCTGGTGGACATGCTGGCCGGAGGCGGCGTCATCGCCGAACACCCGCGTCCTGCCCTGCGCCACGACCGTGCCCTGGGCGTCCACCAGACGCCAGTCCAGCGGGTCCGCCGCCGCATCGGCCAGGATGGCCAGTTTGGGGCCGGCACTTGCCAGGCCGGTCTGGTTCAGGACGATGGCGCGGGGCGCCTCCTCCGCCACGGACGTCCCCGCCGTCATCATCATCGCCAACGCCGACAGGAACAGAACAGGCTTCATCACCCAGGCCTCAGCAGGAAGGTAGCGCTACCACTGGTCTTGTACGGACCTGGGCCGGCAACGGCAACCAATGAAGCCTGCTCCCCCCGCTGGTGGAACCTCGACGACGCGGAAACCGGGGCGTCATCGCGGCTAGGCGATTTCCGGTAGATGGTGCAGGAGCTTGTCCAGGGTGATGGGGTAGTCGCGCACCCGCACGCCGGTGGCGTTGTGGACGGCATTGGCCACGGCGGCCCCCACGCCGCAGATGCCCAGTTCCCCCACCCCCTTGGCCTTCATGGGTGAGGAGATGGGGTCCACCTCATCCAGGAAGACCACCTCCTGGTGCGGAATGTCGGCGTGCACCGGCACCTCATATCCCGCCAGGTCGTGGTTGACGAAGAAGCCCCGGCGCTTGTCCACCGCCAGTTCCTCCATCAGCGCTGCCCCCGCCCCCATGGTCATGGCGCCGATCACCTGGCTGCGGGCGGACTTCGGGTTCAGGATGCGGCCGGCGGCGCAGACCGCCAGCATGCGGCGCAGGCGGATCTCGCCCGTGGCGCCGTCAACCGCCACCTCCACGAAATGGCCGGCGAAGGTGGACTGCTGGTACTTCTTGTCCAGGTCGCCGTATTCGATCATGTCCTCCGCCACCAGTTCCCCGTCCTTGGCGGCCTGGGCCAGGGGCACGGCATGCCCGCCGGAGGCGACCTTGCCATCGGCGAAGGTGGGCTCGGCGGCGTTGAAGCCCAGCTTGCGCGCCACCGCCTGGCGCAGCTTCATGCACGCCGCATAAACGCCGGCGGTGGAATTGTTGGCGCCCCATTGCCCGCCGGAGCCGCAGGAGACGGGGAAACGGCTGTCGCCCAGGCGCACCGCCACCCGGTCCAGCGGCACGCCCAGCATCTCCGCCGCCGTTTGGGCGATGATTGTATAGGTGCCGGTGCCGATGTCGGTCATGTCCGTTTCCACCGTCACCCCGCCCTGTCCATCCAGGCGCACGCGGGCGGCAGACTTGGTCAACAGGTTGTTGCGGTAGCCCGCCGCCACGCCCATGCCCACCAGCCAGCGCCCCTCGCGCACGCTGGCCGGTTTGGGGTTGCGCCGGGTCCAGCCGAAGCGGTCCGCCCCCTGCCTCAGGCATTCCACCAGCTGGCGTTGGGAGAAGGGCCGGTCGGGGTGTTCCGGATCCACCTGCGTATCGTTCAGGATGCGGAACTGGATGGGGTCCATGCCCAGCTTCTCCGCCATCTCATCCATGGCGATCTCCAGCGCCATCAGGCCTGGCGCCTCGCCCGGCGCCCGCATGGCGTTGCCCTCCGGCAGGTCCAGCACCGCTAGGCGCATGGCCGTCAGGCGATTGGCCCCGGCATAGAGCAGGCGGGTCTGCTGCACCGCCGTCTCCGGCTTGCCGCCGGGCAGGTCGCCGGACCAGCTTTCATGGCCGAAGGCGGTGATCTTCCCATCCGGCGTGGCGCCGATGCGGATGCGTTGGATGGTGGCGGGACGATGGGTGGTGTTGTTGAACATCTGGGGCCGGGTCAGCGCCACCTTCACCGGCCGCCCCGCCGCCCGTGCCCCCAGGGCCGCCATCAACGCGTCGCTGCGCACGAACAGCTTGCCGCCGAAGCCCCCACCGATGTAGGGGGAAATCAGACGGATGTTTTCCTCCGGCATGTTAAGGGTTTGCGCGACGTCCTTGACACCCCAGTTTATCATCTGGTTCGCGGTCCACAGGGTCAGCTTGTCCCCATTCCAGGCGGCGATGGTGGCGTGCGGCTCCATCATCGCGTGGCCCTGGTCGGGAGTGCTGTAGGTGGCGTCCAGCCGCACCGGCGCGTCGGCGAAGGCGCCGGCGAAGTCACCGGCGCCGGTGTCCGGATTATCCTTCGCCTCGACCGCGCCATCCCTGGCGGCGGCCAGGTCGAAGGCGCCCCGCTCCTCCTTGTACTCCACCCGGATCAGGGCGGCGGCGGCGCGCGCCTGCTCAAAGGTCTCGGCAACCACCACGGCCACCGCTTGGTGGTAGTGCTGGATTTCCGGCCCGCCCAGCAGCTTGGCGGTGTTCCAGTGCCCCTTGCCCAGCGCGCCGGCGTTGTCCGCCGTGACGACGGCCAGCACGCCGGGGGCGGCCTTGGCGGCGCTGACGTCCATGGCCGTGATGCGGCCCTTGGCGATAGCCGCACCCAGGATGTGGCCGTAGGCCTGGCCGGCCACCACGTCATGGCGCTCATAGGCATAGGGCGCGGTGCCCGTGGTCTTCAGCGGACCGTCGATGCGGTCGGTCGCCTTGCCCACCACCTTCAGCTGGTCGATGGGGTTGGTGGCGGCGGGGGTGTCGAACTTCATGGGATCAGGCCCTCGCTTCTGCCAGAACGGCGGCCAGCGTGCGTTCCGCCAGCCGTATCTTGAAGGCGTTGTCGGGCGTGGGCCGGGCACCGGCCAGCAGGCCCGCCGCCACGGCCTTGGCGCCCTTGGGCATCTGCGCCTCCGCTGCCTCCACCCGCCAGGGCCTGGGGGCCACGCCGCCCAGCGCCACCCGCCCCCCGCCATCGCGCCGCACGATGGCGGCGACGGAGATCAGGGCGAAGGCGTAGGAGGCCCGGTCGCGCACCTTGTGGTAGAGGTGCGTGCCGCCGATGGGCTTGGGCAGGGTCACGGCGGTGATCAGCTCCCCCCGTTCCAGCGTGGTTTCCAGGTGGGGCGTATCGCCCGGCAGGCGGTGCAGCTCGGCGATGGGGATGGCGCGGGTGGCGCCGTCCGGCCGCACCGTCTCCACCGTCGCGTCCAGCACCCGCATGGCCACGGCCATGTCGCTGGGGTGGGTGGCGATGCAGGCGTCGCTCGTGCCCAGGATGCCCAGCTGGCGCGTGACGCCGCCCATGGCGGAACAGCCGCTGCCCGGCTGGCGCTTGTTGCACGGCTGGTTGGTGTCATAAAAGTAGGGGCAGCGGGTGCGTTGCAGCAGGTTGCCGGCGGTGGTGGCGACGTTGCGCAGCTGTCCCGACGCGCCGGCCACCAGGGCCCGGGTCAACACCCCGTAATGCCGCCGCACCCGCGCGTCCGCCGCCAGGTCGGTGTTGCGCACCAGGGCGCCGATGCGCAAGCCGCCCTCGCCCGTCTCCTCGATCCGGTCCAGTCCTAAGCCGTTCACGTCGATCAGATGGGCCGGCGTCTCGATCTGCAGCTTCATCAGGTCCAGCAGGTTGGTGCCGCCGGCGATGAAGCGGGCGCCGGGAATGGCCGCCGCCTTGGTCGCGGCATCGGCCGGGGACGTGGCGCGTTCGTAGGTGAAGGGCCTCATGCCGGATCTCCCGCCGTCTTCATGCCCGCCACCTCGGCCATGGCGTCCAGGATGTTGGAATAGGCGCCGCAGCGGCAGATGTTGCCGCTCATGCGTTCCCGCAGTTCCGCGTTCGTCGCCTGGGGCGGATCGGTCAGGCTGGCGCTCACATGGCTGGGCACCCCGGCCTTGATTTCCGCCAGCACGGCGACGGCGGAGCAGATTTGACCCGGCGTGCAATAGCCGCACTGGTAACCGTCATGCTTCACGAAGGCCGCCTGCATGGGGTGCAGATCCCCGGGCGTGCCCAGGCCCTCGATGGTGGTGACGCTGTCGCCCTCATGCATCACCGCCAGGGTCAGACAGGAATTGATGCGCCGTCCGCCGGCGATGACCGTGCAGGCGCCGCACTGGCCGTGGTCGCAGCCCTTCTTGGTGCCGGTCAGATGCAGGTGCTCACGCAACGCGTCCAGCAGGGTGGTCCGGGTGTCCACTTCTAGCGCGCGCGCTTGGCCGTTGACGGTGAAGGACACTCTAGCCTGGACGGGGGCCTGCCCGGGGGGCTGGAAGGGGGCCTGCCCTGGCGGCTGGACCGGCGAGGGCGCAGGCGCGTCCCCGTCGGCGGGCATGGCCTGGCCCCGCTGAGGCGTCGCCGTCAGCGCGGCGGAAGCGGCGGCGCCGATCAGAAGACCTCGCCGGGAGACGTCGGGATTGCCGGAATTGTGCATGTCTTCCCCTCTGCCAAATCCCCCTTGCCAAGGGTGGCTGTACGTCAACGCGGGGAAGGCCGGTAGGTTCCATGGTGGCGGACGCCAGCGACGACTCCTTCCCCGCCAGCGACCCGCCGGCCTGGACGGGCGTGACAGGCGACGGCAAGCCGCCAAAGGATTAAGGCGGAGCCGCGCCAAAACAAGACCGCCCCGAATTTTCCGGCACGCCCGGGGAATATCCCGCCGGTCCCACCCGTCTGAGGGACAGGGACCGAAGGGGAGCTGGCAGGTGAGACGATATTGCTTATGCGCGTTGGTGCTGCTGGCGGCCGCGCTCCTGGCGGGAACGGCACGCGCGCAGACCGCGCAGACCACGGCCACCCCCTACCCCAGCCTGAAGGTCGCCCAATTCTCCCCCCCGGCGGCGGCACCCGCCGCCAAATGGACGCGCCTGGCCAGTGCCGCCGAAGCGCCGCAAGCGACGCCCGCCCAGTCGGAGGCGAAGCCGCAGCGCACCTATGTCGGCCGGGAAACCTGTGAGAGTTGCCACCAGCAGGAGGCGACGAACTGGGCGCACACCATCCACGCCAAGGTTTTCCAGCAGAACCCGCGCACCGAGCTTCAGGCCCAGAATTGCGAGGCCTGCCACGGCCCCGGATCAGCCCATGTCGAGGATCCATCGGACCTCGCCACCATCATCAGCTTTTCCAAGAAAAGCAAAACCCCGGTGGCGGAGCAGAACGGCCAATGCCTGACCTGCCATGCCGGCGGCCAGCGCATCTTCTGGCATGACAGCATCCACGACACCAGCCAGCTGGGCTGCGCCGACTGCCACAACCCCATGACCAGCTTCGGGGCGCGGGGCCTGACGGCGCGGGAAAGCATCAACGACACCTGTTTCCAGTGCCACAAAGCCCAGCATGCGGAATTCGCGCGCCGGTCGCACATGCCCCTGCTGGAGGGCAAGATCAGCTGCACCGACTGCCACAACCCGCACGGCTCCACCACCGCCCCGCTGCTGAAGGCCGACAGCGTCAACGAGGTCTGCTTCACCTGCCATGCCGACAAGCGCGGGCCTTTCCTGTTCGACCACGCGCCGGTGCGCGAAAGCTGCCTGAACTGCCATTCGCCGCACGGCTCCAACTTCGAAAGCCTGCTGACCGCGCCGCGCCCGGTGCTGTGCCAGCAGTGCCATTCCCAGGACGGCCACCCCGGCGCCCTGCTGACCGCCGGCAACATGGCGCGCGGCCCCATGCCCGACCCGCGCCTGATCGCCACCAGCTGCCAGACCTGCCACGTGAACATCCACGGGTCCAACAGCCCCTCCGGCGCACGGTTCGAACGATGAGACAGCGTCTGAAGCACCCGGCGTGCTGGCTGGTCGCAACCGCCGTCCTGGAGGCGGCGGCGGGCGGCGCCGCCGCCGACAGCGGCACCACCGGCTATGGCGGTCCCGGCAACGTGCTGAACCCCCGGGGCCAGCTGCTGGACCGGGGGCGCGACAACGACGGCCTGTCCATCATCGACGACGTGACGCGCACCCCCACCGGCCTGATGTACCCGGTGCCTTTCCGCACGCCGGAGATGACGCAGAGCCAAACCGACCCCGACTGGTGGACCCAGGGCTGGATGGAGGCCGGGGTCATGGGCACCTTCGGCCAGGACAGCCGCTCCGCCGCGCTGAACAGGTACGGCGACTGGAGAAGCGGCTTCGTCGTCACCAGCCTGGGATTCCGGGCGGAGAACCGCAAGACCGCCCTGTACGCCAGCGCCTTCGGCCAGAACCTCGGCCGTGACGACCAGTATTACCAGGTGGACGTCGGCCGCTATGGCGTCTTCGACCTGCAGGGCTATTTCGACAGCATACCGCACACCTTCTCCACCACCGCCAGGTCGCTATGGGACGGGGCCGGGACCGGGAACCTGACCCTGCGCGGCGGTCTGACGCCCGGCGGCTCCACGGCGGCGCAGGTCAACGCGGTGGCGGCGGCGGTGGGGCCGGGCACGCTGCGGATCCTGCGGGAAAAGGCCGGCAGTTCCCTGACCTACACGGCGGATGAGCATACCGAGCTGTTCCTGAAAATCTCGGACGAGCGGCGCACCGGCACCCAGGCCATCAGCGCCACCTTCGGCTACCCGTTCCAGAACGGCGCCACCCAGCTGATCCAGCCCGTCCACTACCAGACCCTGGACGTCACCGGCGGCGTGCGCTATCGGGAACAGCACTTCCAGGCCAACCTGGCCTATGCCGGCTCGTTCTTCCGCAACGACATCCTGGACCTGACCTGGCAGAACCCGGGCCTGACCTCCAACACCGCCGCCGGCGCCTACATCCCCGCCAGCGGCCGGCTGAGCCTGGCGCCCAACAACGACTACCACACCGTCAAGGGCGACCTGGCGGTGGAGCTGTCGCCCGCCTCACGCTTCACCGGCAGCCTGTCCTACAGCCTGATGCGGCAGAACGACGACCTGCAGGCGCCCACCACCGGCGGCGGGCTGATCACCAGCGGCGCCAACCTCATCAATCTGGACCAGTGGAACACCGCCGGCGCGCTGAGCCAGCCCACGGCCAACGCCGCCATCAATATCCTGAACGCCGTGGCGCAGTACCATTACACCGTCAGTCCCGACCTGGGCCTGACGGTGGAGGTGCGCGACCGGGATGAGGCCAACCGCACCAACTATGTCGCCTACAACCCGCAGACGGGGCAGTATGGCTATATCGCCATAGACGGCGGCCTGGCGCCCTTCATCCCGTCCTTGAGCGGCATCTACCGGGCCAACACGCCGGGCAGCCTGGTCCAGATCCGCAACATGCCCTTCGCCAACAATGAGTTGCAGGCGACGGTCAAGGCGGCCTATCGCCTGGACACGCATTGGAAATTGGACCTGTCCTACGAGAACGACACCATCGACCACACGGTGCGTGAGGTGGCGGACGCCCACGACAACATCGCCCGGGTGCAGGTGGGTGCCACGGGATATGAGTGGGGCACGGCCCGCCTGTCCTACGAATACGCCCGGCGCATCGGCAGCGACTACCAGTCCAACCCCTACACGCCCTATTACTCCTCGGCCTTGCCAGGCTACATCCCGGCAACGCCGGCGGGCGACCCGGCCTTCGCCCTGGCCGACCTGCGCAAATTCGACGTCGCCAACCGGACAGAGCATGTGCTGCGCGGCCAGGCCAATTACATCCTGACACCGCGCAGCGACCTGCAGTTGACCGGCAGCCTGAAGGTGGACGATTACGACGCCGCCTATGGCCTGCGCTCCACCCACGCCTACGATGTCACGACGGCCTACACCTACCAGCTATCGGCCGCGACCACCTTCACCGGCTATGCCACCTATCAGAACCAGGACCGGGGCATCGCCAACATCAACGCCACCGGCGCGGGCACCAGCGGCAGCGCCGGCGACGCGGGCTATCCCCTGGCCAACGCCTGGACGGAGACGGTGGGCTCCGACACTGTCACCTTGGGCCTGAACGCGCACCACGGCTGGGGCGAGGTTTCGCTGAACGCGGACTACACCTACACCCGCGCCAGGACAGCCATCGACTACGCCTACGCCAGTACCGGCGCCTTCTTCAACAGCCTGACGCCGGCCCAGGCCGGGAACAGCTTCCCCGAGATCACCTACGACAGCCACAGCCTGCAGACCGATGTGCGCTGGCAGATGTCGGAGGAGGTGTCCTACCGCCTCTATTACCGCTTCGCCTATGAGCGGCTGGTGGATTTCCACTACACCGGTCTGGCGGCGGGGGCCATCAACAACAACACCTATCTGGGCGTGGTGCCGGAGAACTACATGGTCCACACCATCGGCCTGCTGGTCCAGTATGTGTTCTAGCTCAGCGCTTGGCGAAGACGACGTCGGTATAGCGCTCCCCCGGCATCAGCCGGTTGTCCGGCCCGAACACCACGTCCGGCGCCAGTTGGTCGGGAGCGATGGTCAAGGCCACGTCGAAGCCGGCGGCCACATCGGTGTCGCGAAAACGGAAGTTCGTGGTGACCAGGCACAACAGGCCGCCCGGCTTCAGGCAGCGGGCGAAGTCCGCCACCATGGCCTGGAACGTCGCGAAGCGCAGCACGGGGTCGCAGCGTTCGGCGCCGTCGACCGTCAGCCGGCCGTTGCACAGCACCGCCAGGCAGAAAATGGCGTCGTAAGTGCCGTCGCCTTCCCCGGCCGTGCTGTCGCCCACGGCGAACTCCACGCCCGCCAGGCCCAGGGTGCGGGCTTCCGCGATGTTGCGCGGGTCGATGTCGATACCCTTCAGCCGCGCCTCGGGGAACAGGCGGCGAAGGCTGGCCACCTCCTGCCCCACCGAGCAGCCGAAGGACAACAGGCGACGATCCGGCCCGTCACCCAAGCGGTCCCGCACGAAGGCGAACAGCCAGGGATAACGATCCGGGGCCGTGTAGCTGAAGGGCTGGAAGCGCCGGGGCGAGCGGCGCCATGGCCCCAGGCCGCGCAGCAGGCGCATCGGTGTCCTCATCACATCCGTCATCGTCATGGTCGGCCCCCCTTAAACTTGAGGCGAAAGCGTAGGGCTATACGATGTAAATTCAAATACTTGATGGGCAGTGCGCCATGATGACGCCGCTGGAATTCTTCACCCTTTCCAAGATCGGCTGGTACCTGGTGGCACCCAGCCATGTGCTGGTGTGGGTGGCCCTGGCCGCCGCCGTGCTGGCGGCCCGGCGCCATCCGGCGGCCGTGGCGCCGGCCACGGCCTGTGCCGTGACAGTGCTGGCCTTGTTGACCTGCCCCGTGGGCAACTGGGCCCTGCGGCCCCTGGAGGGGCTGTATCCCCGGCCGGCGGAGCCCGCCACCATTGACGGCATCCTGGTGCTGGGTGAAGGCCTGAATGGCGCGGTGCTGCGCGACCGGGGTGTGCCGGGCGTGGGACCCGATGGCGGCACCCTGCTGGCCGCAGCCGCCTTGGCCCGCCGGCACCCGGAGGCGCGCGTGGTCTTCAGCGGCGGGTCGGGGGACCTGGGCGCGGACGGCCCGCCGGCTGCCGAGGTCGCGCGGCACGTCCTGACCGGGCTGGGCCTGGACGAGACGCGCGTGGCCTATGAGGCGCGGTCGCGCACCACGCTGGAAAACCTGGTGTTGGCCAAGCGGATGGTCCAGCCGGCACCGGAAGAAACCTGGCTGCTGGTCGCCGCAGCCTATCATATGCCGCGCGCCATGCTGTCGGCATCGCGCGTGGGTTGGCGGATGGTCCCGTGGCCATCGGATTACCTGACCACGGCCCGGGGGCCGGAAACCCACCTGTCCCTGGCCGCCAACCTGGCGCATCTGGACCTCGCGGCGCATGAGGGGTTGGGCCTGTTGGTGTACCGCCTGACCCAAGGGTCCCGCTGATGCTGCCGCGCTGGTTGGGCCCCTCCGCCCCACCGCCCGCGCTGGCGGAAATGGCGGCGGCCTATGGCCGGCGCCTGGGCGACTGTATCGCCTTTCCCGGCTTGGTGAATTCCCACGACCACCTGGCCTTCAACTGTTATCCGCCCACAGGATCCCCGCCCTATGACGACTTCCTGGGCTGGAGCCGGGACGTGCAGGCGAACCGCGACCTGATCCGCCGCGTCGAGGCCATCCCCACCCCGGTACGCGTGCAAGCCGGCCTGCTGAAGAACCTGCTGTGGGGCGTAACGGCGGTGGCCGACCACGGCGGCGCCCCGCTCGATGGTCCCATCCAGGTGCTGGCGCCCTATCAGGACCTGCATTCGCCGGAATTGGCCGGCGCCTGGCGCTGGCTGTCCGGCCTGGGTCCCGCCGTGCTGCACCTGGCGGAGGGGGTGACGGCCGACAGCCGCCGCCGCGCCCTGGCCTTCCTCAGGGGAAACCTGTTCCGCCGCACCATCGCCGGCGTGCATGGTGTCAGCCTGGAGGGGGAGGATTTCCGCCGGCTGGCCGCCCTGGTGTGGTGCCCCGCCAGCAACCTGTTCCTGTTCGGCCGCACGGCGGACGCGGCGGCGGCCCTGCGCCAGACCCAGCTGCTGTTCGGCACCGACGCCACCCTGTCCGCCCCCGGCACCCTGTGGGACCACCTGCGCCTGGCCCGGGGCCGCGTGGCGGATGCCGAGCTGTTCGCCAGCCTGACCTTCCGTGCCGCCCGCTTCTGGCGGCACGGCGCCCCGGACGACCTGGTCATCGCCCGACGCCACGCCGCAGACCCCTGGGACGCCTTCTTCGCCCTGACACCGGCCGACATCCTGCTGGTGGCGCGCAACGGCCAGCCGGTGCTGGTGGACGACAAACTGGGCGCCCCGCCAGGCTTCGAAGCGCTGGAAGTTGGCAATACCCGCAAACACGTCCGCCTGGCCGTGGCGGACCTGCTGGCGGCGCTGGAGCCTCAGGTGGATACGGCGGCACTTCTGGAACGGTTCGGGGGCTGCGGAGGATAATGGCCTAGGAATGTCCGGCGCTATCGTCCGCCTCATCCCGCAGGATAGTTTCGTAATCCTGGCCACCATAGAAGACGCCGATAATGGAAACGGTATCGGCATCGATATCGAACGCGATCATCGTCCGCCTTCTGTAGTTGGTGATGCGCAGACCAGGACGAATGTCATCACGCATGGTACCGCGATGCGGGATTATGCTGAGGCTTTCACAATGATCGACAATCGCACCGGTAAACTGGGCAGCAATAGCCGGCGACGCCGCCTCAGCAACGTAGCTGTACAGCGCCACGAGCTGTTCCTGGGCTTCGGGACTGAAGATGACGCGATAGGTCATCGTGCCTTTTTCGCATGTTCGGCGGCCAGGCGGGCACGGACCTGATCGGCGGTGACGGCACGGGAAGGATCAGCCTTCAAGGCGTCATAAGCCGGACCGACCTGGGTGTGCAGCCAGCTTTCGACCGCCCGATCCCGCGCCATCAGCGCCCGGAGACCATCGCGGATCACCTCGCTCTCGCTGGCGTATTCGCCGGCCTGTACCTTCGCCTTCACCACCTCCGCCATCTCATTGGGCAGGGTGATGCTCAGTTGCTGGGTGGTGCGCATAGGACGCCTCCTAGGGTCGGAGTAGGATTTAATCCTATTCCCCCGAGAGGTGGCCGTCCAGTCGACGCCTCAGGGCACCGTGGCGGAATAGATCGCCAACGTCTCCACCCCGAAATGCTGCCACAGCACGCGTTCCACCACCAGGCCAGCCTGGGCCAGGCCGTTCAGCATGCCGGAACAGTCGCCGTGGCTGGTCAGGACGAAGTAGGCGCGGCCGCCGGGCTTCAGCATGGCGGGCAAGCCGGCGGCCAGCCGGTCGATGACGTCGGGGCTGCGCCACGACTGCTCAAAGGTCGTGGTGGGCGTGCCCCGGAACTTCGGGAGGGAGAACAGCACCACGTCGAAGGTGCGGCCGGCCACCGGGGCGAACAGGTCGCCCTGGTGCAACTCCACCGCCACGCGGTTCAGGATGGCGTTGGCCCGGGCGCAGGACACGGCCTCCGGCACCACGTCCACCGCCGTCACCCGGTAGCCGCGCTGGGCGGCGAAGAGGCCA
>NZ_BACU01000324.1 GCF_000333275.1 Azospirillum sp. B4
GGAGCCGCCGACCAGCGACCACTGGTCGTTGAACTTCAGGGTGTCGATGGCGAACACCGCCACCGTGTCCATGGTGGTGCTGACGCGGGAGGAGATGGCGCCCGTGCCGGCGAAGGCCTGGTACTCGTTGGGGTTCAGCAGCGTGGTGTTGGGCACGCCGGTCCAGGTGGTGCGCGTCGGGTCCGAGGTCTCGCGCGACAGCTCGACGCCGGCCACCAGGTGGTGCTCCAGGAAACCGGTGTTGAACCGGGCCGAGGCCGTGGCCTGGTCGTCCAGGGTGGTTTCCACGCTGCGCGCCGTGATGGCGTTGCGCTTGATGGCCACGCCGGACAGCGGGCCGACCGTGGCGGCGGTCACGTTGGCGTTCACCAGCTGCGGCTCGGTGATGCGGACGTTGCGGTAGTAGTTGCCGTAGCGGAACTGGTTTTCCAGGGTGATGGCGGACGTCAGGTCGTGCTGCACGTCGGCGGTCACGACATTGGCGTCGGTCTTCAGGTAATCGCTGTGGAAACCGTAATAGGTGCGCTGGTCCACCGGCGCCGGCTTGCCCAGCAGGAAGGGGATGCCATAGTCCGGCCGGTCGTTTTCCGACTGGTGCAGATAGCTGAGGGTCACGCGGGTGGGCGTGCCGATGCCGAAGGCGACCGACGGGGCGAAGCCATAGCGTTCGTTCTTGGCGCCGTCGCGGCCGGTGACGAAGCTGCTGGTGCCCATGGCGTTCAGGCGCACGGCGGTGGTGGCGTCCAGCGCCCGGTCCACGTCGGCGGTCAGGCGCTTCATGCCGTCGGTGCCCAGGGTGGCGGTGCCGGCGGTGATGGACTCCAGCGTCGGCGTCTTGCTGACCTGGTTGATGGTGCCGCCGGTGGACCCGCGGCCGAACATGGCGCTGTCCGGACCCTTCAGCACCTCGGCCGACTGGTAGTTGAAGCTGTCGCGGTAATAGCTGCCGAAGTCGCGCAGGCCGTCCAGGAAGATGTCGGACCGGGCGCTGAAGCCGCGCAGGGTCAGGCTGTCGCCCTGGGCGCCGCCTTCACCGGCCGCCAGGCTGATGCCGGCGACGTTGCGCAGGGCGTCGCGCAGGGTGGTGACGCCCTGGTCCTTCATCTCCTGGTTGGAGATGACGGTGACGGACTGCGGGGTGTCCAGCAGCTTTTCCGTCAGCTTGACGTTGGATGACCGCTCGGCGCGGTAGTCGGCCGCCGGGGCCGCGTCCTGGTCCTGCACCGACAGGGTGGGCAACTGCACGGTGCCGCCCTGCTGCTGCGCCGCCGGCGCCGTGGCCGTCTGGGCCTGGGCGGCGCCAACTGACAGCAGGGCGCCCCCGGCCAGCCCCAGGGCGGTGTGCGCCAGGGTGCGGGGCGCCTTGGCCCGGCTGGCGATGATGAAAGTACGGTTGCTCGACATTCCGGTCCCCACCTTATGCCACACGTAGGATTGGCTCCCGCGGGGACCCCGTGTCAGGGCACCCGCAGTTATATCTTTAGTTAAGATTGCGAGCGACTCTTATTTGCTGCGTTGCGGTGTGTCAACGCGCTTGAGACTTATTATCAAAATCCGTTGCAGAAAAGCCGCAGGGCGGCGGTGGGGTGTGGCGAAATGAGGCAGGGGGCGATGGGGGAATTGGATGCTGGCCGTGAGAAGCGATGGGCTTCTCACGCTACGAGGCAAGTCCGTGTTGGACCTGGGCGGTTTGCTGAACGTCTGCTCTGGAGCGACACCAACAATTCAGTCAAAAGCCAACAGGAAAATCTGTGGCCTTGATGATTATGCAGATTGCAGCAGGAAGGCTCCTTCTGTGGTCCTGGTTAAGCCGCCAGCACGGCACGGTTGACGACGACAAGGCTTGACTGGCCGCCGGCCCGGACCTTGGCGTATTCCATGATCACATTGCCGCTGGCCGAAGGCACGCTTGAGCGCATCGATGCGCTGCGTGCGAATGGAGAGGTGCGCCTGGATTTTATCCGGGCCGCTATCGACCGGGAGATCGGGCGGCGTGTTAGAGACGACACCGCCAGCCGGCGCTTCCGCGTTAAGCCTCCCGCGATCACCTGACCCCTGGCTTGCACGCAAAGATAGGCGTATCAATACCGGATCAAAACGGAACCGGTTATCTGTGCACGGGGTCAGGGCGTGGTCTTTCGGGGCAGCTACTATGTGGTCACAAAAGCCGGAACCGATAAACCGCTATGGCTTGATATGCTTAGGAAATCTGGCGCTGCTGTGGATCAATTCGACGACCCGGTTTACAGCCACGTCATGCCCCGCAAGCCGCGCGGTGGCGCCGTGACTATTGAGCAGATGCCCGAGCTGGTCGAGGCGACCCGCTCCCTGGAGGCGGGCGAGCGACTGACGATCCCGCACGCGGGCCACTTGATCGGCGTCCCCGTACGGGAGGCCGTCGCGGCGGCCCTGATCCGGACTGGCGCGACGATGGAGTTGCTGGTGGAAAAGACGGTGCTGGACGGGGCGGACCTGGAAGCGGGCGCTGCGCTGATCCGCCGGCAACGCGGCCGGGCCCTGACCGACGCCAGGGCCAAGGCGGGATTGCCCACCGGCCGCCCGCGCGTCAAGCTGACGGGCAAGAGCCTAGCGGAGGCGTTGCGCCTGTTCCCGGATCCGGACTGGTCCACCAGCCGCATTGCCGCCCATGTCGGCCTGGACCGGTCCACGATGCTACGCCGGATCGAGGAAGCGACCGGCACCATGAGCAAGGGGCGCGCGGCACAGGAAGCCGCCGCCGGGAACTGGCCGCCGAAGCGGCGCCTGACACAGGAAAGGTAAGCTATGGACGTTACGATTAGGCTGGACCTGGAAGACTGGCACGCCATCGAAACCGCCCTTGGGCATGCGGCCGATGCCTACGTCGAGGGAAAACACAAGCTGGCTGACGAAGGGCAGTCAGGTGCCGCGGCTGCCTACGCCGCCCAGGCGGATCGTTACCGGGCGCTTGGGGAGACGATAAGGCGGCACATCGAAACCAATCCCAAACGCTGAACACGAGGTGAAACCGATGGCAAAGCGCGAGAAATATTCGGCCATACTCCGATGTGCCAAATGTGGCGCCGAAGGTACAGGAGAGTTCGAGGAAAACGAAACGCCCCCGCACCATGACGGTAAATTCGAGCGGGTCATTATCAGTCTTCCGCATGGCTTTAAATCCAGCGGCGATGTGGACGCTCCTGTAAAATGCCAACGATGCGGAAACACGGTGCTCATTTAGGTCACAAGGTGAACTGATCCGCACCGTCGACAGGCTGCATGAGCGAGGGGTCAATTTCCGAAGCATCACACAGTCGGAAATCTCGACAGAGGCTCAATCGACCGCGAGCGGCAAGCTCATCTTCACGCTGTTCGCGGCCCTTGCTCAGTTCGAGAGTGACCAGCTTTCGGAGCGCACCAAGGCCGGCCAGAAGGCGGCCCGCGCGAAAGGGGTCCGGATGGGCAGGAAGACCTTCGCGGAGCTATACGTGGACACCGGCCGTGTGGCCGCATTCCAGCAGCTGCGCCGCGACGGGAAGCTGGTGAAAGAGGCCCTTGCTGAACTCAGCATCCCCAAGGCCACGTACATCAAGTGGAAAGCGGCATTCAACGAAGCGGGCCCAATTGACGACATTGGAGCGAGCGATGACCAGGAAGAATGATGGAATTGACCGGGTGTCGTTCATTCGCCTGACGCCCGGCGGGATGCCGCTTGTGGAGCGCAAGGACATCCTTCGGGTGCGCGGGTATCCCGTCGATATGGACGACGACCCGGTTTACATTGACGACAGCGGCTTGGCGCCGGGCGCAGCCCGTCGCATGAGCAGGACCATAAGGTGAACGAGGGGGCCCATGGCTGGACAGCGCGAGATGATGCGAAGGTTGAGTTTGGAGCACGGGCATGATGAAGCCGCCGTCTGCGCAGCCTATGTGCGTGCCGAGGCAGATGGCACCGTCATGCGTCGACGGAACGCAACCGGCCATACCCCCGAGAGCTATGCCGCCGCCCTATGGAGGGATGGGCATCGCCGCCAGGGCGCCTGGATAGAGAATTTCTGCAAGGCGCACGGGGTCCCTCTCACCACAAGGTGAAGCAATGTCGAGAAAAACCGATAAGCGACGTAAAATAAACAAAGCACTGGAACGGCATGTGGAGCAATATGACGAAAAGCTCGGCTCGGTCATAATAAATGACTTTATGCAGATATCAAAAACCCTAGAGCGATTAAAGGAAGTCGATCCGCATGCTTTTCACGCGATGTTTGCGTTAGTCGAGGAAAATAGCGATCTGAAGGCGCAACTACAAGAACGTGGACAGCGCATCGCTAAATTACAGAAAGGGCAGACGCAGCCCAAATAGCCACCTCCCGAACAATTCAAATAAATCGGTTGATGAGGCGCCGCCTAACACAAGGAGAACAAAACGATGAATCCCATCATTATCCTCAAAAATGGCACTCCCTGGTTGGTCGCCCAGCCGACTGACCAAGCGGACCTGGATCGCTTTCTTCTCGCCGCCAACAGCAATCCGGCTGAAACCCATACGACGGCACCGGCTTCACCTGCCCAGGCTGCCAAGATTGCTGCCGCTCGTATCATCCATGGCCTGGCGGGCCGTGACCCCGACATGCTCTTTGGTGTCGAACTTTAAGCGAGAAGACCACAAGGTGAACGCTCAGGCGGTATGAGTCAGCCGTCCACCCTAACCTATAGAAGTATTTATATTCTGATAAGTATCGATATAAATTTATGGACGAGTCCGAAATTTTTCTTACTCGCACACAGGGGATTAAAATGACCTTGGCATACATGAAGAATGGCAAAATAGACCGTACTTCTATCAAAGTTGCTGAAAAAAGTGAATTCCTTACAATAAGCTACCAGATAAAGGACGGATGGGATGTTATTGTTCATCTTATAAGCGCCGACGATCACGCCCAAGTCTATCTAAATGGGGTTTTGATATACGCACTTGATATAAACCATTCCACCCCTCCAATTTCCATTAAAAATATTCTATCTCCCGGCGCAAATGAACTAAGAGTAGTTGGTATAGATGACAATCCAGGTGGGGAAAATTATTGGTCAATAGACTATACTATTGGTATTTTTGATGCCAATGACAAGCCTGCGTATGATGCAATACACATTCCACTCAGGGGCAGAAGCTATTCGTCTGGTATCAAACACGATGTTATATATACCTTAATAAAAGTATAGCTGATTCCGTGGAGTGAAATTGAGATACTCAAACACCCAGATCAGAGAAGGTTCTCAGCCAGCCACGACAAAGCGCCGGCGGCAATATCCCTGCCACGGTTGGAACGATGACCCTCCGGCCGGATCTTAACGAAGCAGTATGGTGAAGCTGGAGGTCCCCTTCCGGAACGTGGGCGCGTCGCCTTCGCGACCTGGTTCTGGAGAGCCTATGATCGCGGCGACAGCGGGATCGGCATCGACCGGCCGGCAGCGGGCACGCTGCCGGCAGAGGCATCAAGGCGGGCCTTCGCCGCCGGTAGGTCCAGCCGGGACTGCCGGCGGGTACCGATGAAACGGACATAAGGTGAAAGACCTGCCAATGAGCCATGGCGCTGACGGGAAGTCTGAGACGCTACAGAACCTTAGCGCCCTGTCTGTTGAAGAAGGAATAGTGGCGCGGCTCCTCATAAAATGGGGCGGTCAACTTCCCTCATGGACAGAATTCAAAGACGCCAATGCCAGCGGGGCGGTAATGGTCAATAGCGCGGTAGCGACACGGTCGCTCTATCGCGCATCAAAAATGGGCAATGGCCCGAAGATATTCTGGATAATTTATGGGTTAGCACTGCCGGCTATTGCAACACTTAGCGTCCCCGTTGCCATAGCAGGCTGGATTATTTTTGGATTTGCATGGTGGTGGGCGCCGCTGTCGTTTGTCCTAACATGGTTTTTGTATAAGGTAATTCTTCAGGGAGCATGCGATGGCGTCAGAGAAGCGGCCTTCTTGAGCGAACGCTTTTATCTCACCCTAGTCTCTCAGGGGGCTTTCCTTTTTGGACCCGCAGACCGCGATGATTAGCCTGACCACAAGGTAATTTAAGATGAGTTGGTCCAAATTCACAAAGCGATGCGCTGTTGCATATTTTCTATCCGAAGAGCCTCCCGACATTTGGGGGAACGGGGACGTAGCACCGGAAGAGTTTGATACACCGAAAGAGGCAATGGCCGGGGCGGAAAGGGCGCTCAAACGCGGGCGCATAAAGCGTGCCATTATTTATGATGGGATATTAGGGACTTAGACGAAGATCGAAGATTGGACCGTGCGTGACATTTAGGGGGGCACGTCACGATGTGGCCCGCTGGTCCGCCAAGTCATCGCCGCAGAATGCCTTACCACAAGATGAAGGATATTATCCAATGTCCAAGTTGAATTATGAAGAAATCACAAGGATATGGAATGCCGTTGAAGGAAAAGAGAGTTGCGGTCGCCCCATTGCAGCGATTATTCACGAGAAATGTACGAATTTTATACAGGTTATTATGATAAGGGAGGGCGATGAGGCTGACACCTACACCAGGGAACGTCAGAGCGCAAATGCCCCATGGGGCGCATGGCTCCGTAATGGCATGCCCTTAGAGTGAATGTAGGGAAACATGGCGAAGCACTACGTCAAAGTTCGAGGCATCGCGGTAGAAGTGTCCGTCTGGCAGAAGTCCAAGACAGTTTGGATTGCTTCCGGCATAGGACCCGCCGGGAAAGACCCTGGGCCCGTCCAGGGCAGAACTGAAAGTCAGGGGCTTGCAGCTTGGCGGAGCGCGGCCGAATACCACCACTGCTGACCACCCTGAAACGACCACAAGGTGAACATTCGGCCGCATACTTTTTGAAACGTCCGCTTACGGAGGGATTGCTTGGTCATGAGCGTCCGTCTTGGGCGCGAAGCGGACAGCAGCGGCACTCTCAAGCGAGAGCGTCAGGACAATCGGTTGTTTCATCAAAGGGTGTCGCGCCACCCCCGACATCGAACGACACCCCATCAAGCCGTGGCGGGACTGTCGCCAGCGGCGGGCTTGTCGGCGACCGAGGCGTAAGCGTTCAGGATCGCCGCCACCAGGCCGGGGAAGCGGCCGTCGACCTCGGCGCAGCGGGAGTGGTTGCGCATTTCCACGCCGTGGCGCTCACACCGGATCAGGCCGGCCTCCCGCAATACCTTGATGTGGTGCGACAGCGAGGATTTCGGGATGGCCTTGTTGCCCACGACGGCGAACGCCGAGCACGCCTGCACGCAGCCCAACCCTGAAATCTGGGTGAAGATCGCCGCGCGCACCGGGTCGGACAGGGCGTGGAGGATCGCTTCCGGTCGCACGTCTTCGACCGCGGGGTGGAACAGGGGTCTCATCTTTTTAATATGAGGGGGCTTGTCGGCCGGTTCAATAGTTCTGATATTCCGAACTATGGTACAAGCCGCCCACCCGGCGGCCGCCAGGGATCAACCAGAGATCAAAGGGAACGGAACCCATGGGTAAGCTGAACGGTAAAGTCGCCGTGGTGACGGGCGCCTCCAAAGGCATCGGTGCCGCCATCGCCAAGGCGCTGGCGGGCGAAGGTGCCGCCGTGGTGGTCAATTACGCGTCGAGCAAGGCGGGGGCGGACACGGTGGTCCAGGCGATCACGGCGGCCGGCGGCAAGGCCATCGCCGTGCAGGCCGACGTCGCCAAGGCCGACCAGGCGCAGGCCCTGATCGCGGCGGCCGTCCGGGAATTCGGCCGGCTGGACGTCCTGGTCAACAACTCCGGCGTCTATGAATTCTCCCCCATCGAGGAGGTGACGGAGGCGCACTACCGGCGCATCTTCGATGTCAACGTGCTGGGCCTGCTGCTGACCACCCAGGCCGCGGCGAAGCACCTGGGTGAAGGCGGCAGCATCATCAACATCTCGTCGGCCGTCACCAGCCTGTTCGTGCCGAACTCCGCCGTCTACACCGGGACCAAGGGGGCGGTGGACGCCATCACCGGCGTGCTGGCCAATGAGCTGGGCCCGCGCAAGATCCGGGTCAACGCCATCAACCCCGGCATCGTCGAGACCGAGGGCACCCACACGGCGGGGTTCATCGGCTCGGATTTCGAGCGCGACATCACCACCCAGACCCCGCTGGGCCGCACCGGCCAGCCGGACGACATCGCGGCGGTCGCGGTCTTCCTCGCCTCCGACGACGCCCGCTGGCTGACGGGTGAGCGGCTGGTGGCCAGCGGCGGGTTGCGTTAATACAAGCGGCACTTGATCGGTCACGATCAAGTGCCCCCTCCGGCGCCCGCGGTCGCGGGCTACAGCGGCACGAGTCACCATCCCGTGCCGCTGCGCTGAGGTGGCTCGTGCCGCCGCGCTGAGGTGGCGGTGGGGGGGGCGGCGGTGGGGGTGTGGGGGCTCCGCCTCCCATCGACTTCGCCTAGCCGGGCCGCGCCGGACGGTGCTAAAAACGGGCGGGCGATGCGATCACCGGGCCGGCCCGCGACCGGGGTGGCTTGCGGTGATCCGCCGTCCTCAACGCGTCATCGGCGGCCGGCGGACTGTGGTACATGAAAGACGTGATCGCCGGCCTGTCCCGGCTGGGCCGCAATTCCCCCCTGGTCCGCCGGCACGGGGCCGTCGCCCGGCAGTTGGGCATCGACATCGTGTCGGGGCGGTACCAGCCCGGCGACATCCTGGAAAACGAGATCGCGAACAGCGAGCGGCTAAAGGTGTCCCGCTCCGCCTACCGGGAGGCCCTGCGCATCCTGGCGGCCAAGGGCCTGGTGGAAAGCCGGCCCAAGACCGGAACCCACGTCTGCCCACGCACACGGTGGAACCTGCTGGATCCCGACATCCTGGCCTGGCACTTCGCCACCGAACCCAGCATCGATTTCATCAACAGCCTGTTCGAGCTGCGCATGATCGTGGAGCCGGGCATCGCCGCCCTGGCGGCGGAGCGGCGCACGGAGGCGCAGCTGGCCCGCATGACGGCGGCGCTGGACACCATGGATCGCCTGAGCCTGGCGGCGGAGGCGGGGCAGACGGCCGACGCCGACTTCCACGACACCCTGCTGGAGGCCAGCCACAACCCCCTCATCGGTTCCCTGGCGGTCAGCGTTGGCGCGGCGGTGCGGTGGAGCACCGTCCACAAGCTGCGGCAGGGGGCGGTGCTGCGCGACCCCATCCCCCTGCATCGCCACGTCCTGGACGCCGTCGCCGCGCGGGACGCGGAAGCGGCGCGCGACGCCATGCGCCTGCTGATCACCGAGGCGCTGCGCGACACGGCCCAGTCGTTCAAAGGCTGATACGAACGGCATTTGATCGTGGCCTCTCAAATGCCCCTCAAGCGCCGGGCGGCCACATCCGTGGCCCCTATGCGTGTCTTGGGGCTTCCTCGCTTTCCAGTCCGCTCCGCTCCCCGGAAAGCTCCGGCGCCCGCAGTCGCGGGCTACAGCGGCACGAGTTGCAATCTCGTGCCGCTGGTATGAGGCCGGGAAGGAGCGGGCCGCCCCTGTCCCGTGCCGCTGTCATCACTTCTCGAGGGACAGCGCCGCCGTGGTGGCGAACTGGCCCTGCTGGCCCGGCACCCCGCTGTCCGGCTGCCCGGACCCGACGCTGACCTGGTAGGTGCCGGCCATGACCTGGCGGTCGCCGTCGCGGGTGACGAAGCTGAGGTCGCGCGGCGACAGGTCGAACGACACCGTCCGGCTTTCACCCGGCGCCAGGGACAGGCGCTGGAAGCCCCGCAGCGCCAGGCGGGGCGCTCCGTCGAAGGCCGGTGGCTTCAGGTACAGCTGCGCCACCTCGTCGCCCGCCCGGTCACCGGTGTTGGTGACGGTCGCGGTGACGCGCACGCCGTTCTCCGCCGCCCCTTGCGTCGGCTGCACCGTCAGGGGGCCATAGGCGAAGCGGGTGTAGGACAGGCCGAAGCCGAAGGGATAGACCGCCTGGCCGGTGAAGTAGCGATAGGTCCGCCCGGTCATGGCGTAATCGTCGAAGGGCGGCAGGTCGGCCACGCTGCGGTAGAAGGTCAGCGGCAGGCGGCCCGCCGGGTTGGTCCTGCCCGACAGCACGTCGGCGACGGCCAGTCCACCGGCCTGGCCGGGGTACCAGGCCTCCACGATGGCGGCGGCGTTGTCCTTGGCCCAGGACAGGTCCAGCGGGCTGCCGTTCAGCAGGACCACCACCACCGGCTTGCCCGTGGCCTTGGTGGCCTGCAACAGGCGGCGCTGCTCCGCCGGCAGGTCGAGGGAGGTCTTGTCGCCGCCGGCGAAGCCCTCGATCTGGCGCTTCATCTCCTCGCCCTCCAGGTCGGCGCTCAGGCCGACGGCGGCGACGATGACGTCGGCGTCGGCCACGGCCGTGGCCAGGTCGCCGTCGGGGGCGGCGGTCGCGGGGCCGGCGGCGTCGGCAGGGGCGGCGGGCGCCACCCGCTTCCACAGGAACTCCACCCCGCCCATGGTGTGCACGTCGGTGGCGACGCGGATGGGATAGCGCTTGCCCTTTTCCAGGGTCACCGTTTCCAGCTTGGGCAGGTCGCCCCACAGCGGCGTGCCCAGGTCCACGCGGCGGCCGTCGAACTCGAACTCCCCGCCGGAAAAGCCGGTCATGCCCAGGCGGTAGGTGCCGGATTCCGGCGGCACCAGGAAGCCGGTCCAGACCACGCGGTAATTCTCCGCCACCGTCTTCTGGTCATGGCCGCTGCCGCCCACCTGCGCCTCCACCCGCGTCAGCACGGGCTTGGACGCCACCTCCAGCGGCGGCATGGAGCCGAAGGGCGCGTCCGGTGCCGGGGGCTTCACCGGGCCGGTGGCGTTGAAATACTGCGCCTTCACGCCCGGCTTGCCGTCCGGCGTCACCAGGGCGGTGGTGGGCACCGGGTCGCCGTCCATGACGGTCTCATGGAAGGGGACGTGGGTGATGCGGGCGCCGGGCATCACCTGGCGCAGACCGTCCAGCACCGACACCGGCGGCGCCGACAGGGCGGAGGAGTAGTTGCCGCGCAGCACGCGGGTGGAATCGCCATGCGGGCCGATCACCGCCACCTTGACGCCGGGCTTCAGCGGCAGCACGCCGTCGTTCTTCAGCAGCACCATGCTTTCGCCGGCCACTTTGCGCGCCAGCCGCTGGTGCTCCGCCGTGCCGATGGCCTGGACGGGCACTTCCGGCTTGGCGCGGTCCAGGCCGGGCAGGTCGCCGTTGCGGTAGCGGGCGGAGAACAGGCGCGTCAGCGCCAGGTCGATGTCGGCGGCGCCGATCAGGCCGCGCGTGTACGCCTCCTTGTACCGCGCCGCCAGGCCGCCGCCACCGCCGAACAGGGTGGCGACGTGGCATTCGTTGTCCACCCCGGCCTTCAGGGCGGCGGCCACGGCGGCGGCCTGGTCGGGCGCGTACTTGTGGTTGTCGGCGATGTCCTTCACCGCGTCGCAGTCCGACACGACATAGCCGTTGAAATGCCAGGCGCCGCGCAGATGGTCCTTCAGCAGAAGGTCGCTGGCGCAGGCCGGCTGCCCGTCGACGCGGTTGTAGGCGCACATGATGGACCCGGCGCGCGCCTCCACGATGGCGGCGCGGAAGGCGGGCAGGTAGGTGTCCTCCAAATCGTGCGGGGAGACGTAGACGTTGGCGGCGTGGCGGGTCGATTCCGGGCCGCTGTGCACGGCGAAGTGCTTGGGCGTGGCGATCACGTCCGGCAGGTCGGGGTTGGGGCCCTGCATGCCGCCGATGAAGGCGACGGCCAGGCGGGACGTCAGATAGGGATCCTCGCCGTAGGTCTCCTGCCCCCGGCCCCAGCGCGGGTCGCGGTAGATGTTGATGTTGGGCGACCAGGTGTCCAGGCCCGTGCCGATGCGGCCCAGATGCCCGGTGGCGCGGCCCAGCGTGTGCAGCGCGCGCACCTCCACGCTGACCGTTCCCGCCACGTCGTGGACCAGGGGCGCGTCGAAGGTGGCGGCCAGGCCGATGGGCTCCGGGAAGTTGGTGGTGGGCACGGCGCCGATGGCCCCGTGCAGCGATTCGGTCCACCAGTTGTAGGCGGGGATGTCCAGCCGGGGAATGGCCGGCGCCACGTTGACCAGCTGCTCCAGCTTCTCATCCAGCGTCATGCGGGCGACCAGGGCCTGGGCCTTGCCCCAAGCCTCACCCACCGCGGGGGCGGGGGCGGCGGTTTGCTCGGCCCGGGCCAGGGGGCCGGCCGCGAAGAAGGCGGCGCCCAGCAGCAGCGCCTGCGATAGGTGACGAGAACGCATTCTTTTCCATCCCATTCTTTGGTGTTCTGAAGGCGGCGGCCAAGCCGGGGGTGGCCCCTCGTGTGGGCGCTCCCCGTGTGGGCTTTGGACGGTGTCGCGCGATCCTCCCCGTTTTTGCGCCGCCACCCTGACACATCTTGACTCCAAGTCCAATACTCAGACAATTAAATCATGTTAGCGCTCACATTGGGCGGCAACGGCGCCTCCCGCGGGCATCGACGGGAGGGCGACAAACGGGCACGACCCGCCAAGGGCGGCGGGCGGGGGAGGGAAATGATGGTATCCACGCAGGGCCGCCTGGCGGCGGTTGTCGCCCTTTCGACGCTCTTGCTGGGCGGAACCGGGGCCCAGGGCGGGGCACCGCCACCCGTCACCGCATCCACCGTCACCGCGCGTATCGACGCCACGCGGGTCAGCGCCGCCGTCACGCCCTACGCCTACGGCATGTTCATCGAACCCATCGGCGGCCTGATGAACCGGACGCTGTGGGCGGAAATGCTGGACGACCGCAAATTCTACTTCCCCGTGGTCGCGGAGGGGAAGGACCCGCCGCAGCCGTTGTCGGTGGAGGGCAAGCCCGCCCTGGTCAATCGCAAATGGCGCCCTGTCGGGGATGAGGCCGCCGTGACCATGGACCGGACCCAGCCCTATGTCGGGGCGCAAAGCGTGCGCGTGGCCGTCGACGCGGCCGCGCCGCGCGGCTTCGCGCAGGGGGGGGTGGGCGTCGCGCGTGGACGCGACTATGCCGGGCATATCGTGGCCGGCGGCACACCGGGCACGGTGCTGACGGTGGCGCTGGTGTGGGGTCCGGGCGCTGGGGACCGCCAGGTGGTCACCCTGCCGCCGCTGGCGGGGGAGTGGCAGACCCTGGATTTCGCCTTCAAGCCCGGCGCGGACACGGCGGACGCGCGGTTCGAGGTGACGGGCACGGGCACGGGCTTCTTCCGCGTCGGCGCCGTCACCCTCATGCCCGCCGACAATGTGGACGGCTGGCGGGCCGACAGCGTGGCGGTGCTGAAGTCGCTGCGTTCCGGCTTCTGGCGCCTGCCGGGCGGAAACTTCCTGTCGAACTGGGATTGGCACCAGGCCCTGGGCCCGCGCGACCGGCGGCCGCCCGTCTACGATTACGCCTGGAGCGCCATGCAGCCCAACGACCTGGGCATGGACGAGTACATGGCGCTGACGCGCCTCCTGGGGGTGGAGCCCTATGTGACGGTGAACGCCGGGCTGGGCGACGCCCATTCCGCGGCGGAGGAGGTGGAGTACCTGAACGGTCCGGCCACCAGCGAATGGGGCGCCAAGCGCGCCGCCAACGGCCACCCCGAGCCCTACGGCGTGCGCTATTGGAACATCGGCAACGAGCCTTATGGCTGGTGGCAGATCGGCCGCACGACGCTGGACTATTTCATGATCAAGCACCGTGAGTTCGCCGCCGCCATGCGGGCGGTGGACCCGGGCATCATCCTGATCGGCTCCGGCGCCATGCCGGACCAGATGCACCCGCGCGATGCCAAGGAGAACGCCAGCCTGGACAGCATCCAGGCCAAGTTCGGCACGGAGAACGACTGGACGGGCGGACTGCTGGCCAAGGCCTGGGGCGACTTCGACGGCCTGAGCGAGCATTGGTACGATACGGTGGAGAAGCGCCCCGACGCCCCGCCGGCCGATGAGCTGATGGAATTCGCCCGCGCCCCCGCCAACCAGGTGCGCATGAAGGCGGAGGAGTGGGCCATCTACCAGCGGCGCTTCCCGGCGATGGCGCGGAAGCCCATCTTCCTGTCCATCGACGAGTACGCCTACATCGGGGCGGGCACCAAGCCCACGCTGAAGCTGGCGCTGGCCTATTCCATGGTGATGCAGGAGATGCTGCGCCATTCGGACTTCATCCGCATGAGCGCCTTCACCTTCGGCATCTCCACCCTGGACGTGACGCCGGCGGGGGCCACCCTGAACGCGACCGGCCAGGTCTTCAAACTGTATGGCGAGCGGTTCGGCGCCGGCGTCATCCCGGTGGCGGTGACCGGTGACGCGCCGCAGCCGTACCCGAAGTTCGCGGTGGGGTACGACCATCCCCAGGTGAAGTCGGGCAGCCCGACATATCCGCTGGACATCGTCGCCGGCCTCAGCCCCGACCGGCGGTCGCTGCGCGTCGCCGTGGTCAACGCCACCTTTCAGGCGCAGCCGCTGTCGCTGGCCGTGCCGGGTGTGCGGGCCGACGGTGCCGGCCGTGTCTGGCGCCTGGGCGGCCCGGCCCTGGATGCGCAGAACACGGTGGGGGCGGCCCCGCAGGTGACGATCACCGAGGCGCCGGCGCCGTCCTTGCGCGGGCCGCTGACCGTGCCGCCGCTGTCCACGTCGATCTTCGAGTTTCCGGTCCGCATGGGCGCGTCCGCCCGTGTCGCCGGCCAATAATTTTTCAGGGCCAATAATGTGCCCAGGGAGGATGGAATGAGAAAAGCAGCCTATTGCCTGGTCATGGCGTTGACGATGGGGGCCGGCGTTGGCCCCGCCCGCGCGCAGGTGGCGACGGAGGCGCCCGCCCCGGTGCCCGGCGCCCGCGCGGTGACGGTGGAGCACGTCAAGGTGCACGCGCCCACGCTGGAAGGGAATTTGGAGGGGGAGGCCGTGGACCGCGACGTCTACGTGCTGCTGCCGCCCGGCTACGCCGCCCATCCCAGGAAGCGCTACCCCGTGGTCTACGCGCTGCACGGCTATTCCATCGGTGCCGCGCAGTGGATGGCGGAAATCCATGTGCCGCAGACGGTGGAGGGCGCCTACGCCCAGGGTGCGCGGGAAATGATCGTCGTCCTGCCCGACAGCAAGACCGTCTACAACGGCTCCATGTATTCCAGCTCCGTCACCACCGGAGATTTCGAGACCTTCATCTCCCGGGACCTGGTGGCCTATGTGGATAAGCATTACCGGACCATCGCCAGGCGGGAAAGCCGGGGGTTGGCGGGCCATTCCATGGGCGGCTATGGCACCACCCGCATCGGCATGAAGCATGCCGACGTTTTCGGTGCGCTCTACATGCTCAGTCCCTGCTGCCTGTCGCCGCGCGCGCTGGGGCCCATCGATCCGGCCACCTGGGCGGCGCTGGAGGCGGTGAAGGCGCCGACCGACACGGAAGCCTTGCCCTTCATGGCGCGGGCGCAACTGGCCACGGCCGCCGCCTGGTCGCCCAATCCGCGGAATCCGCCGCTGTATCTGGACCTGCCCGTCAAGGATGGTGAGCCGCGCCCGGAGGTGCTGGCCAAATGGGCCGCCAACGCCCCGCTGGCCTTCATGGACCAATATGTCGGTTCCTTGCGCCGCTACCGCGCCATCACCATCGACGTCGGCGACCAGGATGGCCTGAGGGTGGACGCGGCCAAGCTGCATGAAGCGCTGGACGCCTACCACATCCCCAACAGCTTCGAGGTCTACCCCGGCACCCATACCAGCCACGTGGCGTTCCGCATCCAGGAACAGGTGATCCCGTTCTTCAGCCGCAACCTGGAGTTCCAGGGCGCGCGGTAAGGTCACCACCAACCAGCCGCCGGCCCCTACCTCATCCATCACGCCGGCAACCTGGAACCTTAGTCTGGGCTGGGGTGTTTCAACTGGCGTGTCGCCATAGGCGCGACCTATCCCATTCGGCCGGCCTTGGTCCGAAGCTTGGCTTAAGAAAGCGATCGATCCCCCCGTGGTACGGTGCGGCGGTGATCGACACGGGGTTTCCGATGCCTGACGTGATGGAAAAGATTTCGACCGGCAATACCGGACTGGACGAAATTTTGCGCGGCGGGCTGCCGCCCCGGCGGCTTTATTTGATCGAGGGCGCGCCCGGCTCCGGCAAGACCACGTTGGCGCTGGAATTTCTTCGCGCGGGCGCGCTGGCGGGCGAACGGGCCCTGTACATCACCCTGTCGGAAACGCGGGAGGAGCTGGCGGTGGTGGCCGCCTCCCACGGCTGGGGCATCGAGGACTTCGACGTCTTTGAATTGAGCGCCGTGGAAGCGGTGCTGGGTGACGGGCGCCAGCAGTCCATCCTTCATCCCTGGGAACTGGAACTGGGTGAGACCGTCCGGCTGATCCAGCAGGAGGTGGAGCGCGTCCAGCCCCAGCGGGTGGTGTTCGACAGCCTGTCGGAAATGCGGCTGCTGGCCCAGGATCCCCTGCGCTATCGCCGGCAGGTCCTGGCGCTGAAGCAGTTTTTCGCCGGCCGCAATTCCACCGTCGTCTTCGTGGATGACATGACGGGCGTCGCCGACGGACAGGATTCCCATCTGCACAGCATCTGCCACGGTGTCGTGACGCTGGAGCGCCTGACCCTTGAGTTCGGGCCCGCCCGGCGGCGGCTGCAGGTGCAGAAACTGCGCGGCGTGGATTTCGTCGCGGGCTTCCACGATTTCACCATCCGCAAGGGCGGGCTGGAAATCTATCCCCGGCTGATCGCGTCCCAGCATCACGCGCCCTATACCGACGAACCGGTCAGCAGCGGGGTGGCCGAACTGGACGCCTTGCTCAACGGCGGCCCCTTGCGGGGAACAAGCACGTTGATCACCGGCCCGGCCGGGACGGGGAAGACAACGATCACCCTGCAATATCTTCATGCCGCCTGCGAGCGCGGGGAACCCGTCACCCTCTATGAATTCGACGAGCGGATCGGCACCCTGCGGTCCCGCGCCGCGGCCTTCAACCTGGACCTCGAGCCTCATCTGGCCAGCGGACACCTGCGGATCGAGCAGGTGGATCCGGCCGCGCTGTCGCCTGGGGAATTCACCGCCCGGGTCCGGCATGAGGTCGAGGCCCGGGGCATCCGGATGCTGGTGATCGACAGCCTGAACGGCTACATGGCGGCGATGCCGCAGGAGAAGCAGTTGATCCTGCAGATGCATGAGCTGCTCTCCTACCTCAGCCAGAAAGGTGTCGTGACGTTTCTGGTCAATCCCCAGCAAGGCCTGTTGGGGACGATGGCGACGAACCTGAACATTTCCTACATCGCAGACATCGTTCTTCTGCTTCGCTTCTTCGAGGCCGAGGGGCGCATGCGCAAGGCCATCTCGGTCCTGAAGAACCGGGCGGGGCGTCACGAAGATGCGATCCGGGAGTTCAGGATCGACTTCTCCGGGGTGCGGGTGGGCCAGCCGCTTACCGCCTTCCGCGGCGTCATGACAGGCACGCCCAGGTACACCGGCGATCCCGGCCCGCTGATGGAGGACCGGGGCAGCGATGCATAGGACCGCCGCTGAAGGCCACCGCGTTCTCGTCTGCGCGCCCTTCGGCCGCGACGCGGAAAGTATCGCGGGCCTGCTGGAGCGCGACGGTTACCATGCCGTCGTGCATCCCGACATCGACGCCTTGTCGTCCACCCTTGATGACGGGGCGGGTGTCGTCCTCCTGACCGAAGAGGCACTGAACCGGGACATCGGGGCGTTGCACGCGGCGTTGGACCGCCAACCCGACTGGTCCGACATCCCCTTCGTCCTGCTGGCGGCGCAACGCACGGCGCGGACGCGGGCCCTGGAGGCGGCGCGGGCCCGATTGTGGAGCCTGTTCAGCAACGCGCTTGTCCTGGAACGACCCTTAAGCCTGCAATCTTTGGTGAGCGCCCTGGATTGCGCCATGCGGTCGCGGCAGAAGCAGTTTGAGATGCGTGACCGGCTGGGGGAGCTGGACCGGGCCCGCCAGGCCCTGGCCGAAAGCGAAGCGCAACTCCGCTTCGCCACCGATGCCGCCGAGATCGGCTTCTGGGACGTCGATCCGGTGAACGGTACGCTGTTCTGGCCGCCCCGGGTCAAGGCGATGTTCGGCATCTCCCCGGAGGTTGAGGTGTCGATGGCCGATTTCTACGCCGGCCTTCATCCGGATGACGCGCCCGCCACGTCACAGGCCTTCGCGGCGGCCTGCGATCCCGACCAGAGAGCGCTATATGATGTGGAATATCGGACGGTGGGCAAGGAGGACGGGATCGTCCGCTGGGTCGCCGCCAAGGGCCGGGCCATTTTCAACGAAGACAACCGGTGCGTCCGCGTGATCGGGACCGCGATAGACGTCACGCGCCGCAAGGTGGCCGAGGTGGACCTGATGGCCCTGAATGACACGCTGGAGGAGCGGGTCGCGGAACGCACCAACCGGCTGATGCAGGCGGAGGCCGCCCTGCGGCAAAGCCAGAAGATGGAGGCCGTGGGCCAACTCACCGGTGGCATCGCGCACGACTTCAACAACATGCTGACGGGGGTCATCGGCTCCCTGGACATCATGCGGCGGCGCATTGCCGCCGGCCAGGTCGACAAGCTGGGGCGCTACATGGACGCGGCGACCACCTCCGCCCAGCGCGCCGCGACGCTGACGGCGCGGTTGCTGGCGTTCTCGCGCCGGCAGTCGCTGGATGCCAAGCCGCTGGATGTCGGCAAGCTGGTCTGGTCGCTGGAGGATCTGCTGCGCCGGACCATCCTGGAGACGATAGAGCTGCGCGTCATCGACGGACAGGATCTGCCCTACGCCGTGGCCGATGCGAACCAGCTGGAAAACGCCATACTCAACCTGGTGATCAATGCGCGCGACGCCATGCCCGAGGGCGGGCAACTGACCCTGGAAACCAAGGTCGTCGACCTGGACGACACCTATATCGCGACCCGTCCCGAGGTCACCGTCGGCCGGTATGTGGTGATCACGGTTTCCGACACGGGGGTGGGCATGCCGCCCGAATTGGTTGAAAAGGCATTCGAACCGTTCTTCACCACCAAGCCGGTCGGCCAGGGCACCGGCCTTGGTCTGTCCATGGTCTACGGCTTCGCGCGGCAGTCGGGCGGCCAGGTCCGTATCCATAGCCAGCCTGGCGTGGGCACCGCCGTCTCGATCTATCTGCGCGCGGTCGACGCGCCGCCGCGGGATGAGGCGGCCCCCCAGGCGGCGACGCCGTCCGAAGGCAGGGGCCAGCGCGTGCTGGTGGTCGAGGACGACACCTCCGTTCGCCTGCTGATCCGGGAGGTGCTGGAGGAACTGTCCTATGAGGTGGAGGAGGCGGGCGAAGCCAACGCGGCCATCACCATCCTGCAGTCCGACCAGCCCATCAGCCTGATGGTGTCGGATGTCGGCCTGCCCGGCATCAATGGCCGGCAGTTGGCCGAGATCGCGCGGGAGCACCGCCCCGATCTGCCTGTCCTCTTCGTCACCGGCTACGCGGAGAACGCGGCGATCCGGGCGGGCTTCCTCGGAACCAACATGGCCATGATCACCAAGCCGTTCACCCTGGATGTCCTCGCGACCAAGGTGTCGGAAATGATGGGGCGGGGGGCTTAGGCCCTCGGGTCAGGCCGCCAGCCCCAGCCAGTCGCGCGTGGCGGGCAGGCGGCGCAGCACCAGGCGTTCCAGGCACAGCACCCCTATCATCGAGGCGCCCAGCAGGGGCAGGAACACCCCCAGCGCCACCAGCAGCAGACCGAAGGCCACCGGTGACCGGGCGGGGCGGCGCGACGCCCGCGTGGCCGGCGGGGCGCCCAGGACGTGGGCTGGCCGGCGGCGCAGCCACAGCACCACGGAACTGACGGACAGGGTGATGAGGCTGAGGGCGGTGAACACCCCCAGCGCCTGGTTCAGCCAACCGAACAGGTGCCCTTCATGCGCCGCGACGCCGATGCCGACCATACGGTCCACCCAGTGCCGCTGGCTGAAATCCACCCGCTTCAGCACCCGGCCATCGGGGCTGAGCGTCAGGTCGGTGCGCAGGGGCCGGTTCTGCGCGTCGGACTTGGCCGTCCAGTCGCCGCCCGCCCGGCGGGGCGGGGCGATCAGCACCGGCGGCGCCAGGTCCAGGGGGGCCACGGTGGCCACCAGCGCGTCCAGGGGCGCATAGTCGATGGCCAGGACCGGCATGCCGCCGCCGTGATGGTGGTGGGCGGCGTGCTCGTCGCCACCTTCTCCACCGGTAGGGCCGCCACCGGTGGGCCCGCCATTGGAGAGCCCGCCGTTTTGGGCCCGGCGTTCCGCCAGCTCCGCCGACCGGCTGGTGGTCCAGTCCTGCTTGGCCACGGCGGTGCCGGTGACCTGGCGGATTTCCTTGAAGTAGGCGCCCCAGTTCTTGGCCCAGGGCAGGCCGCTCAGCAGCAGGAACAGGGCGAAGAAGGAGACCCAGAGGCCCACCACGGCATGCAGGTCGCGCCAGAAGGTACGCCCGCCCCGGCCCAGGCGGGGATAGACGATGCCGGCCAGCCCCCGCGCGTCGCGGGGCCACCACAGGTACAGGCCGGTGACGATCATGATGATGGCCCACGACGCCGCCAGCTCCACCAGGAACGATGCAGCCGGACCTGGGCATGACCTTCGTGGTCAGCGCCGTGTGGTTCGGCCAGTTCTTCATTGCCGGCCTGCCCATCCTGCTGGTGGCGGTGCTGGTGGTCTGCGGCCTGTCCGGCCTGGTGGGCGCCTATTTCCTGTTCCCGCACGTGCAGAGCCGCGTGAACCGCTTCCTGGATCCGGCCGCCGGCGACAACTACCAGGTCCAGCGCGCCCTGGACGCCTCCAGCACGGCGGCCATGG
>NZ_BACU01000323.1 GCF_000333275.1 Azospirillum sp. B4
CGACATGCGGCGGGGGGAGAAGCCGGCGGGATCCGTCCCCTTTTGCTCCGCCCCCTTTTGCTCCACCGGGGTTGCCGCCACCGGTTCCGCCACCGCCTCCTCCGGCGCGTTCTCACGCATGTAGGCGACGAAGGCGTCGTCCAGGCTGGCGGCGTCCTTGGCCCGGCGCAGGTCATCGGGCGCGCCCACGGCCAGCACGCGGCCGGCCTGCATGAAGGCCACGCGGTCGCAGCGCGCGGCCTCGTTCATGTAGTGGGTGGAGACGAAGATGGTCACACCCTGGTCGCGCGACAGGGTGGTCAGCTGCCGCCAGAAGGCGTCGCGCGCCACCGGGTCCACGCCCGACGTGGGCTCATCCAGGATCAGCACTTCCGGCCTGTGCAGGACCGACACGGCCAGGGACAGGCGCTGGCGCACGCCCAGGGGCAGGCTGTCGGCCAGCGCCGGCAAATAGGGCGCCAGGCCGAAATCGGCCACCACCTCGGCCACGCGGGCTTGCGCCACGTCGCCGGTCAGGCCGAACAGGGTGGCGTGCAGGTCCAGGTTCTGCGCTACCGACAGGTCGCCGTAGAGGGAGAAGGATTGCGCCATGTAGCCCACCCGCCGGCGGGTGGCCAGGTCGCCGGGGTCGACCGCCTGGCCGAACAGCAGCGGCGTGCCGGCGCTGGCCGGCAGCAGGCCGGTCAGCATCTTCATGGTGGTGGTCTTGCCGCAGCCGTTGGAACCCAGGAAGCCGAAGATCTCCCCCTTGGGGATGGCGAAGCTGACGCGGTCCACGGCGACGAAGTCGCCAAAGCGCCGCGTCAGGTCGCGCGCCTCGATGGCGATGGGCCGGCCGGGGGGCAGCGGGGGCACCGCGGTGGCCGCGTCGGGACCGCGCCGGTCGGCCGGCAGCAGGGCCACGAAGCAGGATTCCAGGTCGGCGGTGCCCGTGCGGGCCATGAGGTCGGCGGGGGAGCCGTCGGCCAGGATGCGGCCGCCGTCCATCATAACCGCCCGGTCGAAGCGCTGGGCCTCATCCATGTAGGAGGTGGCGACCAGCAGCGTCATGCCCGGCCGTTCGGACCGTATGCTGTCGATCAGGTCCCAGAACTGCCGGCGCGACAGGGGGTCGACACCGGTGGTCGGCTCATCCAGGATCAGCAGGTCGGGGTCGTGGATCAGGGCGCAGCACAGGCCCAGCTTCTGCCGCATGCCGCCGGACAGCTTGCCCGCCGGCCGGTCGGGGAAGGGGGCCAGGCCGGTGGCGGCCAGCAGGTGGTGGATGCGCCGGCCGCGCTCCTCGGCCCCCTGGCCGAACAGCTTGCCGAAGAACTCCAGGTTCTCCCGCACCGACAGGTCGGGATAAAGGTTGCGGCCCAGGCCCTGGGGCATGAAGGCGACGCGGGGCTGCAACCGCCGCCGGTCGGCCCCGCGCGCCATGTCGCCGCCCAGCACCGCCAGCCCGCCCTGCTGCAGACGCTTGGCCCCGGCGATCAGGCCCAGCAGGGTGGACTTGCCCACCCCATCGGGGCCGATCAGGGCCAGGCTGCCGCCGGCCGTCACCGACAGCTCCACGGCATCCAGCGCCCGCGTGCGGCCATAGCGGTGGCTGACGCCCGCCACCCGTACCGCGACGCCCGCCGTCATTTGGTCGCCGTCGGGGTTGTGGTCAGGCGCGATTGCAGCCAGGCGGGCCAGGTGGCCTGCGCGTCCAGGCGGACGTAAGCCGTACCGCTGACGCCGGTCTTCACCTGCTCGATATGGCCGGTCACCAGGGCCTGGGGCACGCGGGCCTTCAGGCGGAACATCATGCGGTCGCGCTCCGCCCGGGTTTCCACCTGCTTGGGTGTGAACTGGGCTTTGGGCGCCACGAAGCTGACGGAAGCCGGGATGGCCAGGCCGGGCAGGGCGTCCAGCAACAGGCGCACCTCCGCCCCCAGCGCCACGCGGTTGGCGTACTCGGTCGGCAGGAAGAAGGTCATGTAGACGTCGGACAGGTCCAGCAGGGTGGCGACCTTGCCGCCGGCGCCCAGCATCTCCCCCGGCTGGGCCAGCTTGTACAGGATGCGGCCCGTCACCGGCGCCTTCAGGATGCCGTCGTCGGCCAGGTCGCGCATGCGGTCGGCGTCGGCCTCCGCCGCGTGGATGGCCTCGTCCGCGGCGCTCAGGCCGCTTTTGGCCGATTGCAGGGCGGCACCGGCGCTGCGCTGCTGGTTGCGGTTGGTGTCCACCCGCTGCTGCGAGACGTTGCCCCGCTCGAACAGCTCGGTCGCGCGCTTCATTTCCTTGTTGGCCAGGTCCAGGTCGCTCTGCCGCTGCACCACCAGGGCCGCCGCCTGGTCGCGGGTCTTGCGCGCCTGGGCCAGGGCCGCCTGGGCGGCGCGGGACTGCGCCTGCACGTCGCGCACGTCCAGCTTGGCCAGCACGGCGCCGGCCTGCACCAACTGCCCCTCTTCGAACTCGATGGACAGGACGCGGGCGGCGTACTTGGCGGCGATGTCCACCTCCTGCGCCTCGATCCGCCCATCGGCGGAGACGAAGCCTGCCGGCAGCTTATTGCCCTGGGACCGCTGCCAGTACACGTAACCGCCGCCGGCCGCACCGGCCAGCAGGATCAGCACCAGCAGGAACCTGAGGAAACGCATGGGATGGTGCTCCTATTCAATGGCCGGCGGCTTCAGGGGTCTGCGGCGGGGCGGGCGCCTTCAGCAGGGCCGCCATCTGGCGCAGCAGCGTCAGGCGCTGGGCGTCGTCGCCTTGGCGCAGGCGCTCGCTCAGGTCCAGCACGGTGCGGGCGTAGAGGTTGTGCCAATCCTCCTCCGGCACGGTGGCCAGGCGCGGCTTGGCGGGGGCCACCCTTTCGGCGTGCCCAGGCCGCAGCACGATGGTGTCATCCAACTGCGGCTGGTGGATGGGGACGGATAGGCCGCTGGCGGTCATGGTGGTGGCCAGGACGTCGGCCAGCGCCTGGCGGGGTGCGGTCTCGCCATGCATCAGCGCCACCCCGCCGCGGATGGGGCCGCGCGCCGCCAGCCAGGCCAGCAGGGCCGCCTGGTCGGCATGGCCGGAATAGCTGTCCAGGGTGCGGATGCGGGCGTGGACCTCGATCTCCTCCCCATGGATGCGGACATGGCTGGCGCCTTCCACCAGGATGCGGCCCAGGGTGCCCGGCGCCTGGTACCCTACGAACAGGACGGTGGCGTTGCGCTGCCACAGGTGGTTCTTCAGGTGGTGGCGGATGCGGCCGGCGTCGCACATGCCGCTGGCGGCCATGATGATGGCGCCACCGCCCAGGCGGTTCAGGCGCTTGCTGCCCTCCACCGCGGTGATCGGGTGGAAATAGGGCCGGTCGAAGGGGTTGGCGACGGCGGCGTGGTTGATGGTGGGCAGGTGCTGGCGGAACACCTCCGTCACGTTCACGGCCAGGGGGCTGTCCAGGAAGATGTCGGTGCGCGGCAGCGCGCCATCGTCGATCAGCCGGTCCAGGTCGTACAGAAGCTCCTGCGTCCGCTCCACCGCGAACACGGGGATCAGCAGGACGCCACCGGTCTTCAGCGCCGCCTGGACCTCCTCGCCCAGCTGGCGCCGCCGTTCGTCGTTGTCCACCGGCGGGCGGACCGTGCCGCCGTAGGTGGACTCGCAGAACACCCAGTCCACCCCGGCCGGGCCCTCGGGCAGGCCGTGGAAGGGCTTGTCGCCCGGGCCCAGGTCGCCGGAGAACAGCAGCGTCTGCTCCCCGCCATCGCCCGCCACCCTGACCTCCACCGAGGCGGAACCCAGCAGGTGGCCGGCGTCCCAGAAGCGGATCCGCACACCGCGCATCACCTCCACCCAGATGCCGTAGTCAGCGGCCTCCAATTGCTCCAGGCAGGCTTCCGCGTCCTTGCGGGTGTAGATGGGCTGAACCTCCGCCCGGCCGCGCTGGCGGTTGCGGTGGTTCAGGTGCATGACCTCGCTTTCCTGGATGAAGCCGCTGTCCGGCAGCATGAAGGTCAGCAGGTCACGGGTGCCGCTGGTGCAATGGATGCGGCCCTTGAAGCCCTGGCGGCACAGCTTGGGCACCAGGCCGCTGTGATCGATATGGGCGTGGGTCAGCACCAGGGCCGCCGGCTCGCGCACGTCAAAGGGGAAGTCGCGGTAGTTCAGCTCCTTGACCGTCTTGGGGCCCTGAAACAGGCCGCAGTCGATCAGCAGGGTGCCGCCGTCGTGGCGGATCAGGGTGCAGGACCCGGTGACGGTGCCGGCGGCGCCGTGGAAGGTGACGGTGGGGATCATGTGGCAGGCCTTTAAACGATCAGGCGGGGACTGAAGCGGTTGCGCACGGGTCGGCCGGCACCTTCAGCCCATGGTCCAGCAGGGCGCGCCACAGGCCGGCGGCGTCGTTGGCGAAGGTGAACAGCTCCAGGTCGGCTGACGAAACCATGCCGGTCTTGGCCAGGACCGCGAAGTCCAGGATGCGGGACCAGTAGACCTTGTCCATCAGCACCACGGGTATGGGCGGGGACTTGCCCGTCTGGCGCAGGGTCAGGATCTCGAACATCTCATCCAGGGTGCCGAAGCCGCCGGGGAAGATCACCAGGCCGGCCGCGCGCATGGCGAAGTGCAGCTTGCGCATGGCGAAGTAGTGGAACTGGAAGGTCAGGTCCGGCGTGGTGTAGGGGTTGGGCTGCTGCTCATGGGGCAGGGCGATGTTGAAGCCGATGCTGGGCGCGCCGGCCTCCCATGCGCCGCGGTTCACCGCCGCCATCAGCCCGCCGCCGCCGCCGGTGGCGATGACGTTGTCCCGGACGCCGGACCGTCCATCCAGCGCGCCGCCCCGCAGGGACGCCAGCCGGCCGAAGGCCCGCGCCTCCTCGTACCACCGCGCCGCGCTGGGGAACTGGGCCAGGCGCGCCGCCTCTTCCTCCGTGATCGGACCCGTGGCCGGGTCGCGCACGCGCGCGCTGCCGAACGTCACCAGCGTGGACCGCACACCCCAGGCGCGCAGCCCCTCCTCCGCCTTTTCGTATTCCAACATCAGGCGGGCGCCGCGCATGCTGTCGCCCATCAGGAAATCCCGGTCCAGGGCGGGCAGGCGATAGGCTGGTGACGATGTCTGTGCCCGGTTGGCGGGAAAGGGGGCGTCGCGGGACATGATGGAAAACATCCTTGTCACAAAACGCACGGAACTCAACGGGCTAGCGCCCCACCCGTGCATGACCTAACCATTCACCATCTTGGCCATTGTCAAAATGATTCACCTCAATTGGCGGAACGGAGGCTTGGCGGAACAGGGTGGCGACGTGAAGAAGCATGCTGCTACCGCCACCGGCAATGGGCATAGGCCCTTTTTCGTCCTTGCGCCCGGCGGCCGCGGCGGGCGCTTATGACGGGCTTGCGCGCCAACGGTTTACAGGGTGGCCGGCCATCCGGCCACGGCGCGGGGGCGGGGAAATCGCAGGTTGGCCGCGCGGCGCCGCGGGCTGGGTTTTGGAGGGGCATGTGGAGTTGGTGACCGATCCGCCGATCGTCGGCATCGGGGCGTCGGCGGGCGGGGTGAAGGCGCTTCAGGCCTTCTTCGAGGCGCTGCCGGATGAGCCCAACGCCGCCTTCGTCGTGGTGATCCACCTGAACCCGGAAAAGCGCAGCGAACTCGCCGCCATCCTGTCCACGCGCACCCGCATGCCGGTGTCGCAGGTCGCGGACAAGGTGCACCTGCGCAACAACCATGTGTATGTGATCGCGCCCGACAGCGCGCTCAATATCGCCGACCACATGATCTCGGCGTTGCCTTTCGATGAGCCGCGGGCCAAGCGGGCGCCGATCGACCTGTTCTTCCGGTCGCTGGCGGCGCAGCACAGCGACGGCTTCGCCATCATCCTGACGGGCGCCGGCGCGGATGGCGCCCTGGGCGTGCGGGCGATAAAGGAGGTGGGCGGCATCGTCCTGGTGCAGGACCCGGACGAGGCGGAGTTCGCCTCCATGCCGCGCAACGCCATCGCCACCGACGCCGCCGACTTCGTCCTGCCGGTCCGCGACCTGGCGCGGCAACTGGCGGAGCTGCTGAAGCACAAGGGCCAGGACGCCGACCCGCTGATCCCGGACAGCGAAGACGAGATGGTGCGCCGCATCCTGTCCCACGTCCGCGTGCGCGTGGGCCACGACTTCAGCCAGTACAAGCGGGCGACCATCACCCGGCGCATCGCCCGGCGCATGCAGGTCAGCCAGCAGGACACGCTGCCCGCCTATCACGTCTACCTGCGCGAACATGCGAACGAGGCGCAGGCCCTGTTCGCGGATTTCCTGATTTCCGTCACCACCTTCTTCCGCGACAAATGGGCCTTCGAGCAGCTGGCCACCCTGGTCATCCCCCAGCTGTTCGAGGGGAAGGAGGCGGCGAGCAGTATCCGCATCTGGGTCCCGGCCTGCGCCACGGGGGAGGAGGCCTACACCATCGGCATCCTGCTGCTGGAGGAGGCCGCGCGCCGCGACGTGCGCCCGGAAATCCAGGTGTTCGGCTCCGACCTGGATACCGACGCGCTGGCGGTCGCGCGGGAGGGGTGTTACGCCGCCGACATCGACAGCGACATCAGCGCGGAACGCCTGGCCCGGTTTTTCCAGCGCGAGGGCGACAACTACCGCGTCCGGCGCGAACTGCGCGACGTGGTCATGTTCGCCAGTCATAGCATCCTGCGCGATCCGCCCTTCGCCCGGGTGGACATGGTGTCCTGCCGTAACCTGCTGATCTACCTGGACCGGGATCTGCAGCACCAGGTCTGCACCACGTTCCATTATGCCCTGAACCCAGGCGGCTTCCTGTTCCTGGGGGCGTCGGAAAGCGCCGACAATCCACCGGGACTGTTCCGCGCGGTGGACCGGGAGTCCCGCATCTATCGCATGGTGCCCAACACCGGCGAACGCCGCACGGCCCTGCCCATCCTGCCCGGCACCCACCATTCCGCGACCGCCCGGGCGGCCGCACCCCACCGGCTGTCAGGCCCCAGCAGCGATGTCGCCTTGCACCGCCAGATGCTGGAACGGGTGGCGCCGCCCAGCATGCTGGTGGATGAGACGCACCGCGCCATCCATCTGTCGGAAACCGCCGGCCGCTTTCTCCAGCCCTCGGGCGGGCCGGTCACCACGGTCGCCACCGACATGGTGCGGCCGGAACTGCGCTTCGACCTGGAGGCGGCGCTGCACCGTGCCTTCGACCGGGGTGAAACCACCCTCAGCCGGCCGCTGGTGGTCCGCTTCGACGGCGCCCCGCAGCGCATCTACCTGCAGGTGAAGCCGGTGCTGGAGGAGGGCGACCCCGGCCGCTACGCCCTGGTGCTGTTCATCGAGGGGGAAGCGGTGCGGGCGGACGGCGACGACGCGGAGGCGGCGGACAACCGTGAACCCGCCAATGAAACCATCCGGCACCTGCAGGAAGAGCTGCAGCTGGCCCAGAGCCGCCTGCGCGCCACGCGGGAGGAGTCGGAGGCGGCGAACGAGGAATTGCGCGCCGCCAACGAGGAACTGCAGTCCATCAATGAGGAATACCGCTCGACGTCGGAGGAGCTGGAGACCAGCAAGGAGGAGCTGCAGTCCACCAACGAGGAACTGCAGACGGTCAACAATGAGCTGAAGCAGAAGCTGACCAGCGTCTCGCGTGCCCACAGCGACCTGCAGAACCTGGTGGCGGCGGCGGATTTCGGGACCCTGTTCCTGGACTCGACCCTGCGCATCAAGCGTTTCACCCCCCGCGTCACCGAGCTGTTCAACATCACCGCCACCGACGCTGGCCGGCCCATCACGGATTTCACCCACCAGCTGGACTATGACCAGCTGGCCGATCACGCCCATGCCGTCCTGCGTGAGCTGACCCTGCTGGAACATGAGGTGCAGAGCCGGGACGGCGGCTGGTACCTGGTACGCATCCGGCCCTATCGCACGGTGGACGATCGCATCGACGGTGTCGTCGTCACCTTCGTCGACATCACGGAGCGCCGCCGCGTGGAAGAGGCGCTGCGTGACAGCGAGGCGCGGCTGAAGCAGGAGATGCGGCTGGTCGAATTCTCCCGCGCGCCCATCTTCGTCTGGGAATATGACGACGGCGCCGTGCAGTGGAACCGGGGCAGCGAGGAACTGTACGGCTATTCCCGGGCGGAGGTGTTGGGCCGGGACGTGGCGGCGCTGCTGCGCTCCACCCCGCCCGGGGGCACCTTCGACGCGGTGCGCCAAGCCCTGGCCGACCAGGGCGTCTGGAGCGGGGAGCTGCAGCACACCACCAAGGATGGCCGGGTGCTGACCGTGGAAAGCCAGATCGAGATGATCAGCGTCGCCGGCCGCCGGCTGGTGTTGGAGAGCACGCGCGACATCACCGACCAGAAGAAATGGGAACAGCGGCGCCAGCTGCTGCTGGGGGAGTTGCGCCACCGGGTGGGCAACACCCTGGCCGTGGTGCAGTCGCTGGCGCGCCAGACCCTGCGGACGTCCGGGTCCAACGACCGCTTCGTGGACCTGTTCGAAGGCCGCCTGACCGCGATGGCCCGCGCCCACACCCTGTTGGTGGACGGGCATTGGGAGGGGGCGGAGCTGACGGCCCTGGCCCGCGTGCAACTGGCGGCCTACATGGGCGCTGATCCCCAGCGCTTGCGGCTGGAGGGGGAGGCGGTGTTGTTGCCGCCCCATCTCGCGACGCCGTTCGGCCTGGTGCTGCACGAACTGGCGACCAACGCCGCCAAGTACGGCGCCTTCTCCACCGCCGGCGGGCGTGTGCTGCTGAGCTGGACGCGGGGGGAGCGGGACGGGCGGCCCATTCTGGCGGTCAGCTGGCGGGAATTCGGCGGCCCCGTCGTGGTGGTGCCGGAACGCCAAGGCTTCGGCGGGGTTCTTATAGAGCGCGGACTGCCCGGGGCGGTCGTGGCGCGGCGGTTCGACCCGGCGGGGTTGGTCTGCACGATCGAGATCGGTCTTGAGGAGGAAGAGCATGATGGTGACGACACGTGATCCAGAGACGCGGGATCCAGATCTGCCCCTGGCCGGCATGTGCATCCTGGTCGCGGACGATGAGGTGGTGATCGCCCTCAACCTGGAAGAGACGTTCCGCGACGCCGGGGCCGACATCGTCAGCGCCGCCACCGTGCCGCAGGGAATCATCGCCGCCCGCACACCGAACCTGACCGCCGCCATCCTGGACGTCAGCCTGGGCCGGGAAACGTCCGAGGCCGTGGCCGACGTGCTGGTGGAGCGGGGGATTCCGTTCTGCTTCTACAGCGGCCAGATGCTGTCGCCCCGCATGCAGGCCAAATATCCCGGCGTCCCCGTCCTGACCAAGCCGGTCCGGCAGGAGGCGTTCCTGACGACCCTCCTGTCGCTGGTCCGCCCGCGGAAGGCCCTGGCCTGAGGGTTTTACGCGTTCCCCCAGGCGCCCGGTTCCTTCCGGTGCCCGCTCCCTCGTATGCTGGGCGCCAGCATCCGCTGGCTTGGCTGATCCTCACTCTCCCCAACTCGTTGGCAAGTCCCTCCGCGTCGCGGGCGGGGCTGGCTGCCGGCTGCGCCGCCGGCGCCCTTCCCGATTCATAGCATTGGCAAATGATTAGTGAAATCATTTCGATTTGACGTGAAATCAGCGGTAATTGAGTAATTCAACATCGATTGCGCGTTAACCGATGCCGCATTGAACGGTTCGGGCGTGACCATCGGTGTCGTCCTGGGCCGCCAGGCAAGCCATGCAGTGGGGAGATCATGAAAAAATCAATGTCCCGGCAGTTCAATCCGGGCAAGGCCAAGACGGGGGCCGCGCTGACCGCCGCTGCCCTGCTTCTCAGCATGACGGCCGCCCAGGCCCTGGCGCAGACCGCACCGGCGGATGCCGGCGCGCTGGAGGAGATCATCGTCACCGCCACCCGCCGGTCAGAGCGCCTGGACCAGGTGCCGATCGCCGTGTCGGTGCTGAGCGGGGAGGTGGCGGAACGCCGCCTGCTGACCGACATCCAGGACATCAGCACCGCCGTGCCAGCCCTGAACTTCCGCACCGGCGCCTCCAACAAGGACCGCAACATCTTCGTGCGCGGCATCGGCACGGTCACCACCTCGCCGGGGGTGGAGCCGTCGGTCTCCACCGTGGTGGACGGCGTGGTGCTGGCGCGGCCGGGCCAGGCGACGCTGGACCTGCTGGACATCGACCACGTCGAGGTGCTGCGCGGCCCCCAGGGCACGCTGTTCGGCAAGAACGCCACCGCCGGCGTCATCAACATCGTGTCCAAGGATCCGACGGAAGAGGCGCACGGTTATGTCGACGCCGCCTACCTGGGCGGGGGCGATGAATACCGGGTGAAGGCCGGCGTGTCCGGCGCCCTGGTCCCGGGCAAGCTGACCGGCCTGATTTCCGCCATGACCAGCGGCTATGACGGCAACGTCACCAACCGCGCCACGGGCGACACCGTGAACGGTTATACCCACAGCGGCGCCCGTGCCAAGCTGCGCTTCACGCCCAACGACGACGTCACCGTGACGGTGGCGGCGGACTATCTCTTCTCCCGCGACAGCGTGCCCACCGGCGTCTTCATCACGACGACCCAGACGGCCTACCCGACCAACGCCGTCACCAACAGCGCCGCCCTGGCCACCAGCCTGGCGACCGCCGGCATCCATCCCTCCGCCTACAACACCGAGATCAGCGCCAACACCAACAGCGGCACCAAGGACAACAACGGCGGCATCGCCGCCACGGTGGACTGGAACCTCAACGGCTACACCCTGACCTCCGTCACCGCGTACCGGAAATGGCAGAACCAGCAGTTCCAGGACTATGACCAGCTGTCGGCCCTGTCCACCGGCCTGCCGGCCGTGGTGGACAACGGCTATCTGCTGTTCAGCCAGACGTCGGAGGAGCTGCGCCTGGCCTCGCCCAAGGGCGGGCTGATCGATTATGTCACCGGCCTCTATTACATGCACGCCGTGGATACGGAGGTGTATCAGCGCGGCGTGACCCAGGTGTCGGGCGGCGGCACGCTGTCCAACAACGGCACCTCGCGCTTCGGCACCACCGGCGACAATTACGCCGCCTTCGGCGAGGCCACGATCAACATCACGCCGGACTTCCGGGGCATCGCCGGTGTCCGCGTCGTGCATGACGACCTGGACTACCATTTCCAGCGCGTCTCCTCCTCCGCCACGGCGGTGACGGGCATCCAGCCCTCCTACGCCAGCAACGGGTCCACCGGCACCACCGACTATGCTGACCGTCTGGGTCTGCAGTGGGACGTGGACCGCGACGTCAGCACCTACTTCACCTATTCGCGCGGCTACATGGGCCCGGCCTACAACGTCTTCTTCAACATGACGTCCACGGCGGCCCTGGCGCTGAAGCCCGAAACCTCCGACAGCTACGAGGTGGGGGTGAAGGCCAAGCTGCTGGGCGGGCGCCTGCAGGCCAACCTGGCCGGCTACATCACCAATTTCGACAACTACCAGGCCAATTTCACCGACACGGTGGCCGGCGCCATCGTCACCCGTCTGATCAACGCCGGCCAGGTGTCGACCAAGGGCGTGGAGGCCGATTTCACCTACCGGCCCATCGACAACCTGACCCTGACCCAGTCGCTGGCCTGGACCCAAGCGCGGGTTGACCACTTCCAATGCCCGGTGGGGGCGGCCAGCAGCTGCGACATCGACGGCCAACCCTTGCCCTTCGCCCCCGACTGGAAGCTGGACAGTGCCGCCAGCTACACCGTGCCGCTGTACCAGGGCCTCAGCCTGATCCTGGATACCGACTACCGCTGGCAGAGCAAGGTGCAGTACCAGCTGACGGAAACGCCGGACACCATCCAGGGCGCCTATGGCATCTGGAACGGCGGCGTGACCCTGGCCAACACGGACCAGCAGTGGCGCGCCAGCATCCTGGTGAAGAACATCCTGGACACGCACTATTCCTCCTACCTCGCGCGCGGCAACCTGGCGGGCGTGGTGCGCTGGGTGCCGCGCGACGGCAGCCGGTACTGGGGCGTCACGTTGCACAAGGACTTCTGACCGGTGCTTCCAGGACGCCGATGGCTGCTGGCGCTCATCTTGGGCGCCTGCATCCTCAACTACGCCGATCGCCAGATCATCGCCCTGGTGAAGCCGCTGCTGTCCCAGGACCTGGGATGGACGGACGCCGACTATGGCCGGCTGACCGCCGTCTTCCAGCTGGCGGCGGCCTGCGCCTTCCTGTTCGCCGGTCGCTTCGTCGACGTGGTGGGCGTGAAATGGTCCAACCCGCTGGCCGTCGGCTCATGGAGCCTGGCGGCCATGGCCCACGCCTTCGCCGTCACCCTGCCGCAGTTCCTGGCGGCGCGGGTGGCGCTGGGGGCGACGGAGGCGCTGGGCACCCCCACGGCGGTGAAGACCATCGCCGCCAGCTTCGGCCCCACCGGCCGGACGGCGGCGCTGGGCCTGATGAACGCCGCCGGCAGCGTCGGCGCCATCCTGACGCCGCTGGCCATCCCCCTCGTCGCCGGGCACATCGGCTGGCGCGCCACCTTCCTGGTGACGGGCGGTCTGGGCCTGGTGTGGGTGGCGCTGTGGCTGCTGTTCATGCGGCTGGGGGGCGCGGAGGAGGCGTCGCCGGCCCCGGCCGCCGCCGCACCCGCCGGGCCGCGCGCCGGCCTGTGGCGGGAGGCCCTGGCCGACCGGCGCACCTGGGCCATCGCCGGCGGAAAGGTGATGTCCGACCAGGTGTGGTGGTTCCTGCTGTATTGGGCGCCTGACCTGTTCACCCGCGTCTTCCACCTGGACATGGCCGGTGTGGCCGTGCCGCTGGCGGCCATCTACCTGGCGGCGGCCATCGGCTCCCTGCTGGGCGGTACCGCCTACGGCTGGCTGGTTGGGCGGCTGGGGTGGAGCATGAACCGGGCGCGCAAAACCATCCTGCTGGTCTGTGGCCTGTGCGTCCTGCCGGTACCCCTGGTCCTGACGGTGGGCAGCCTGTGGGCGGCGGTGGCGTTGCTGGCCCTGACGCTGGCGGCGCACCAGGGCTTCTCCTCCAACCTGTTCGGCATCATCACCGACATCGTGCCGGCATCGCGCATCGGCATGGTGACCGGCCTGGGAGCCCTGTCGGGCAACCTGGCCGGCATGCTGATCCTGCAGGTGACCGGCTGGGTGCTGGCGGCGGGCGGCGGCTACCTGCCCATGCTGGCGCTGGCGTCAGTGTCCTACCTGCTGGCCCTGGGCTGGATACACCTGTTGCAGCCGGCGCTGCGCCCGGTGGGGAAGACTTAAGGGCTCTCGGCGGCGGTGAGCATTTTCTCCACCGTCGCCATGTGTTCCGCCGCCACTTCCTTCACCAGCTGGCGGAACTGGGCGACCAGGGCCGGCGTCGGGCCGATGGCGGTGGGTTCCAGCAGGGTGAAGGTGGAGGCCACGCGGGGACGGAAGCGGCGGATCTGCGCGCCCAGCCGGGCGAACAGGGGGGCGGAGAAGGGCTCCGCGATGGTGATGCCCAGGCCGGCGGCGACATAGCAATAGGCGGGGAAGGAGTGCTGGGTCTCGATCAGGCGGTCGACCACCACGCCCTCGGTCATCAACATGCGGTCGATGTCGTCCCACAGGGCGTCCGTCTCGTGCATGGGGCCGATGAACCGCTCCCCAGCCAGGTCGCTGGCCTGGATGACGGCCTTGGCGCCCAGGCGGTGGCCGGGCGGCAGCACGCAGACATATTCGGCCGGGACCAGCGGGCTGGTCCGCAAGCCCTGGCGGGGGGCCGCCTCCACGCCCAGGCCCAGGTCGGCCTGGCCCAGGAACACCCTGTCCTCCACCCCCCGTTGCCCCTGGGATTCCACGGTCACCTTCACGTCCGGGTACTGGGCGTGGAAGCGGGCCAGCACCGCCGGCAGGATGCCGCCGGCCAAGGCCGCCAGGGCGGCGACGCGGATGGTGCCCACCGGATGGGCGCGGATGCGGCGGGCCGCCTGCTTCAGCAGCTCCACGCCGGTGAAGCTCTGCCGCACGGCCTCATAGAAGCTGTTGGCCTGCTCGGTGGGAACCAGCCGCCGGCCGCGCCGTTCGAACAGGTCGAAGCCCACCACCCGCTCCAGGTCGGAGATCAGGCGGCTGACCGACGGCTGGCTGATGTTCAGCATGGAGGCCGCGGCGGTGATGCCGCCACTGGCCATCACGGCGCGGAAGGCTTCGATCTGACGTATCTGCATCCATCCATAGTATTCCAGGATGAATTGGGAAATCAATTCGATTGGAATGAATGGATCAACAGTGCCACCGTACTTTGGTTGGGATTTCACCATCCCGTTGTGGGATTAACGACGCGACGCCAGAAAGGGACCTGAACGGTGGCCGAGACGACTGCGCCGGCGACATGCGATGTCGCCTGGTTTTCCGCCCTGTGCGATGACGATTATGAATTCCTGGGCGTGCCTGACAGCCGCCTGCAATCGTCGTTCGAGCATTGCCGCGACATCGTGCTGTCGGCGGAGAGCGGCGGGTACGATACCATCCTGCTGCCGTCCGGCTACGCCCTGGGCATCGACACCATCGCCTTCGCCGGTGCCATCGCGCCGCTGACCCGGCGCATCCGCCTGCTGACCGCCATCCGCTGTGGCGAGCTGTGGCCGCCGCAGGCGGCGCGCCAGTTGGCGACGCTGGATCGCCTGGCGGGCGGGCGCCTGGCCATCAACATCATCTCCAGCGACCTGCCGGGGGAGACGCTGGAGTCCGGCCCACGCTACCGCCGCGCGACGGAGGTCATGTCCATCCTGCGCGCCCTGCTGAACGGCCAGTCCATCGACCATGCCGGGGAGTTCTACCGGTTGGCGCTGGACCCGCCGCGCGTCAGCACCGTCAGCGGCAAGGCGCCGCCCTTCTTCTTCGGCGGCCTGTCGGAGGACGCGCGCGACGCGGCGGCGGAAGGGGCGGATGTCTACCTGATGTGGCCGGACACGATGGACGGCGTCGCCTCCGTCATCAATGACATGAGGGCCCGCGCCGCCGCGCGCGGCCGGACCTTGCGCTTCGGCTACCGCGCCCATGTGGTGGTGCGGGAGACGGAGGCGGCGGCCCGCGCCGCGGCGGACCGCCTGCTGTCGAAGCTGGACGCCGACACCGGCGCCACCATCCGCCAGCGTTCCCTGGACCATGCCTCCGTCGGCGTGCGCCAGCAGGCGCAGTTGCGGGAGGCGGCCGCCGGTGACGGCTATGTCGAGGACAACCTATGGACGGGCATCGGCCGGGCGCGCTCCGGCTGTGGCGCCGCCATCGTCGGCGACCCCGACCAAGTGCTGGCCAAGCTGCGGGCCTACCAGGCGCTGGGCATCGAGGCCTTCATCCTGTCGGGATACCCGCACATGGCGGAGGGCGACCTGTTCGCCCGCCATGTCCTGCCCCACCTGCCGCACGCGCCGCTGGCGCTGGGCAACTAGTTCCGATCGCCTTTGATCGTGACCGATCAAAGGCCCCTCAGGCGCTGGGCGGCCACATCCGTGGCCTTGGCTCACGGGCCTGACCGGCCCGGGCCGGCAGTCGCCGGCCTCAGCGGCATGAGGGGGATCTCACGCCGCTGCTATAACCCAGGGGAGTTGTCCGAGTATGAGTGCGCGTCTGCGTTTCGGCATCATTGGCACCGGCATGATGGGGGTGGAGCACATCACCAGCCTGGCCCTGTCGCCCGAGGTGGCGGTCACGGCCATCGTCGACCCCACGCCCACCTCCCTGGACTGGGCGCGCGACGCCCTGGGGGAGCGGGCGGCCGGCGTCGCCGCCTACCGCACGGTTGAGGAGATGGTGGGGGAGGCCAAGTTGGACGGCGTCATCATCGCTTCGCCCAACCATACCCATCACGACGTGCTGCGACCCCTGCTGGGTACCGGCCTGCACATCCTGTGCGAAAAGCCGCTGTGCTCCAGCCTGGAGGATGCCGCCCGGGTGGCGGAGGCCGCGGCTGGCCATAAGGGCGTGTTCTGGGTGGGCATGGAATACCGCTACATGCCGCCGGTGGGCCGCTTCGTGGAGCAGGTGCACGGCGGCCGGGTCGGCCGGCTGGTCATGCTGTCCATGCGGGAACACCGCTTCCCCTTCCTGACCAAGGTGGGGGACTGGAACCGCTTCAGCCGCAACACCGGCGGCACCATGGTGGAGAAGTGCTGCCACTTCTTCGACCTGATGCGCCTGACCGTGGGGGCGGAGGCGGTGCGGGTCTATTGCTCCGGCGCCATGGACGTGAACCACCGGGATGAGCGGTACGGCGGCCAGACGCCGGACATCATCGACAACAGCTACACCGTCGTGGACTTCGCCAACGGCGTGCGCGCCCTGCTGGATCTCTCCATGTTCGCCGAGGGCGCGCAGGAGCAGGAGGAGATCGTGGCCGTGGGCGACCAGGCCCGCCTGGACGTCACCATCCCCCGGGGCGACCTGGTCCACAGCCCCCGCCAGGCCTTCCGCCGGCCGGAGTTGGTGGAGCGGACGCACGTGGCGGTGGATGGGGCGGCCCTGGCCGCCGGCAGCCACCACGGCGCCACCTACTTCCAGCACCGCGCCTTCCTGGACGCCATCCTGAACGGCGGCCCGGTGGCGGTGTCGGCGGAGGACGGCTACCGCGCCGTGGAGATCGGCGCCGCGGCGGAACTGAGCGCCCGCGAACACCGGGCCGTGGACCTGGCGGAACTGCGGCGCTGAAGGGAAGGCCGGGGCGCCCCGGGGCGCCCCGGCTTCCGGCGTCAGCCCAGGGTCACCTGCCGCCCGTCGCGCACCAGGGGCACGGCGTTGCGGCGCAGGTGGCCCACGCCCGGGTCCAGGATGGGCAGGGCGGAATACTGCATCAGATAGACGCGGCGCAGCTTGGGCGTGCGGTTGCCGCCGGTGGCGTGCAACAGCCGGCTGCTGAAGGCCACGACGCTGCCGGCCGGCACCTCCACCACCACGCCGTCGTCCGGCCCGTTCCAGGTCGCCACCAGGTCGCGGCTGGCCGGGTCGCGCTCATGCGGCAGGATGGCGTCGCGGCTTTCCGGCACTTTGGAGAAGGGCAGCAGGCGTACTGTGCCGTTCTCCACCGTCGCGTCGTCCAGCGGGCACCAGCAGGTGAGATAGGGCAGGTGGTCGGGCGGCCCGCCGTTGTGGGCCATATAGCCGGAATCCTGGTGCCAGCTGAAGGCCATGCCGTTGTCCGGCCCCTTCACCACGAACTGGTCATAGAAGAAATAGGCGTCGGGTCCCAGGGTGGCCCGGCAGATGTCGGCCATCACCGAACCGTACAGCACCGTGCGCAGGGCCGGCCGCTCCCGCTGGCATTCGCCGGCGAAATAGCGCCGGCCGCGATGGGTGATGCCGTCGACCTCCACGCCCAGCGCGTCCAGCCGCGCATCCTCGCGCGCGACGAAGCGCTGGCATTCGGCGCGCAGCAAATCCAGCGCCGGGCCTTGCAACGCCCGGTCGAAGACGGCGTAGCCTTCGGTGGCGAACTGCTGTCGCTGTGCCTCAAAACTCATGGTGTGGTGTTTCCCCTCGGTCGCGCCCGTCCGTCCCCAGGGCGCCAGGATGGCGGGCCGGCGGGGGGAAATCCAATCGAATGACTTCAGGCCCTCATTCGCCAACGCTATGAATGGTTGAGGGTCCAATACCTGCGGCGGCTGCGGTCGCAGCCTACAACGGCATGAGACGCCGTCTCATGCCGTTGGTATCAGATCAGTGGCCGACCACCTGCACCAGGTCCGCCGGCGCCTTGGCGAAGGGCTCGCGCGAGCCGTCGGCCGTCAGCTTGCCGGCCTTGTCATCCCAGCGCAGGGTGGCGAGGACACCGCCCTTGCCCTTCTCGTACTCCAGGCTCAGGCCGTCGTCGTCATAGACGGTGAAGGCGCCGTCGCGGCCCGGGTAGACCTTCAGGGCCACGATCTTCTGCTTCTCCGCCGTCGACTGCACCTCGGACCCCATCGGCAGGATGGAACCGGCCCGCACGAACAGGGGGAGCTGGTCAATGGGGGCGGCCACCGTCACCCACTGGCCGCCGGCCAGCTTCTCGTTGGTCCAGTAGTTGTACCAATCGGCGCCGGCGGGCAGGTAGACCTGCTTTTGCGTCTGTCCGGCCTGCGTCACCGGGGCCACCAGGAAGGCGGGACCGAACATGTATTCGGTGCCGATGTCCGCCACGGTGGGATCGTGGGGGAAGTCCATCCACAGGGCGCGCATGAAGGGCACGCCGGTGTCGTAGGTCGCCTTGGCCTGGGCGTACAGGTAGGGGACCAGGGCATAGCGCAGTTTGTCATAGCGGGCCATGATGGCCTCCGCCGCCGGGCCGAAGGCCCAGATCTCCGTATGCTTGCGGTCGCCATGCAGGCGCAGGGTGGGCAGGAAGGTGCCGTACTGGAACCAGCGGACCATCAGCTCCGGATAGTCGTGGTTCTGGCCCACCGTCTCTTCCGCCCCGGCGGGGCTGACCAGCGGCGTGCCGGTATAGTCGGTGGTCTGCGGCAGGTACTGCCAGCCGCCGATGTCGTTGCCCCAATAGGCGATGCCCGACGCCGTCATGTTCAGGCCGGTGGGGATCTGGCGCCGCAGGGCCTCCCAGGTCGGGGTGATGTCGGACGACCAGAACAGGGCGCCGGTGCGCTGGGACCCCAGATAGGCGGCGCGGGACAGGATCAGCGGCCGGCGGTTGGGCCGCCAGGCGCGCATCCCCTGGGCCACGCCCTCGACATGCAGCAGCGGGAACAGGTTATGGTACCGGTCGCCGGAACCGATGGAATAGAAATAGCCGTCGGGCACCAGGTCGGGCTCGGTCTCATCCAGCCAGGGATAATCGAACCCGTGGCTCAGCACGTTGTCGCGGGCGTGTTCCCAGAACCACTTGCGGGCGTCGGGGTTGGTCGCGTCGATCAGGCCGCCCACGCGGTCGGAGCGGAAGGGCAGGCCGTCCACGCTCTTGCCGTCCTCGTCCTTCAGCAGATAGCCCTTGGTGTCCAGCTCATTGTAATAGCGGCTGGCGGTCTCGAACCGCGGCCAGATGGACACGATGGACTGCATGCCCAGGGCGTGCAGGTCCTGGTTCATGGCGTCGGGGTTGGGGAACTCGGCCGGGTTGATGTCCAGCTGGCCCATGCGGGTCCAGTAGAACCAGTCCAGCACCATGATATCCAGCGGATACTTCTTCTGCCGGTAGGTCCTGGCCACCCGCAGCATCTCATCCTGGCTGTCATAGCGCGCCTTGGACTGGATCAGGCCGAAGGCGGCCTTGGGCGGGATGGGCGTCTTGCCGGTCAGCCGGGCATAGGCGCCGTAGATGTCGGCCGGGGTGTCGCCGGTGATGACGAAGAAGCTGACCCGCTCCCCCACGGTGGAGGACAGGGTGGTGGCGCCGTTGACGCCCGCGCTCAGGATGGTCTCGGCCGGGTTGTCCCAGACGATGGCATAGCCCTTGGAACTGACCAGCACCGGCACGCACACCGTCTCGCCGCCGGGGGCGTCGTACCAGTGCTTGCAGTCCAGGGTGCGGCCGCGCAGGTCCAGCGGGCCCAGCGACTGCTGGTTCTGCCCCATGCCGTAGTAGTGCTCATCCGCCGGCGATTTGAAGCTGGCGCCCACCTGGTAGGTCTTCTCACCCGCCACGGTGTGCGGCGCCATGGACCAGCCGTCCATGGCCAGCACTACCTGGCCCTGGGCGTTCTTCACCTGCAGGGTCACGGGCGGCAGCTGCGGCGCGAAGTACTTCTCCATCTGGCTGGGCACGCGCGGCGGCTTGGCGGCGTCGACATGCAGGCTGAGCGCGTTGGAGGTGAAGCTGTCGCCCGTCTGGTCGCCCACGCGGCGGAAGCCGCCATTGTCCACGGCGCCGGGCAGCAGGCCATAGCCGGGGCCCTTCAGCGCCTGGTCCTTCTCCGTGGCGATGGTGACGCGCACCACGTTGGCGCCATACCCTTCCACCGCGACATAGGCGCCGTTGCGGTCCAGCACCGCCACGGGCTCGGCCATGGCCATGCCGGACGTTAGCGCTACCATCGACGTGAACGCTGCCAGTGCCGTCCGCAGGAACGGCGTCATTTTCCGTGAACCCACCATCTTGAGATCCTGTCCTCCAGGGGTCCGGGCGCGCGCCCGGCTTCTTTGGATATAAATATTATAAAATTTCTAATCGCACGTCATCGTCCCGGTGCAAAGGATAAAACGCCCGCGCGGGCCTGTTTAGGAGAATGGCGCCAGCCCCTCCGGCCGTGCGCGCGCGGCAAGGTGCCACCCAGGCCCCGGGCCTGCGCGCAAAGGCGATCGGCCGGCCCCAGGCCGTACGGATGCTGGCCCGGCCTCACACCAGCGGCATGAACACTCATGCCGCTGTAGGCCCCGACCGGGGCCGCCGGACCTTTTCGGGGAGCGGAGCGGACTGAAAAGGGAGGATAGCCAAGCCCGCGGACGCGGGCGCCCGGCGCCTGAGGGAGCCCCAACCTAAATCGAATAATTAAACGAGCTGTAGGCCAGGTCGCTGAGGGTCTGGTCCAGCTGCCGGGCGCCGTTGCGGGCGCTGTCGTCCACCTTCACCACCCTGGCCGGGACGCCGGCGACGGTGGAATAGGGTTCCGTCGGACGCAGCACCACGGAACCGGCGGCCACCCGGGTGTAGGCGCCGATCTCGATATTGCCCAGGATCTTGGCGCCCGCCCCGATGATGGCGCCCTGGCGCACCTTGGGGTGGCGGTTGCACGTCTCCTTGCCGGTCCCGCCCAGGGTGACGTCCTGCAGCATGGACACGTCGTCCTCCACCACCGCCGTCTCACCCACCACCAGGCCGGTGGCATGGTCCAGGAAGACGCCCTTGCCGAAGGGCACGGCCGGGTGGATGTCGGTCTGGAACACGTCGGACGAGCGGCTCTGCAGGTACAGCGCGAAGTCGCGCGCGCCGTTCAGCCACAGCCAGTGGGCCAGCCGGTGGGTCTGGATGGAATGGAAGCCCTTGAAGTACAGCACCGGTTCGATCAGCCGCTCGCACGCCGGATCGCGCTCCAGCACGGCGGCGATGTCGGCGCGCAGGGCGGCGGGAATGGTCGGGTCGTCCTTGGCCGCCTGGTTGAAGGTGTCCACGATCAGGGCCTGGGACACCACGTCGTTCTTCAGCCGGGCGGCGATGCGGTGGAACACCGCCGATTCAAAGGAGGACTGGTTGATGATGGAATCCAGGAACAGGGGCGCCAGCATGGGGGCGCCGGCCAGCGCCTCCTCCGCCTCATGCCGGATGCGGTCCCACAGGCCATCCCCGGTCAACTGCGCACCTGCCGTTTCCCGCCTCACCAAGGCCAACCGCCCCCCAAGCACCGCCATCGCCGCCTCCTGACACGGGGTAAATCGTGCACCAGCGATGGGCTGCACCGGGAACGTATAAGATCATTGCGGCGCCGGGGGCAATTTCGCAATGCTCAATCATGGCAGCCCTTCGCTTGAGGGATACTCATGAATTGGTCGCGACCGCCGATATGACCGGCATCACTGGCGGGCGGCCTGGAATGGCCTGAACCGGGCCGCCGCCGCCCGGGCACGCCCACTCCTGGCGCGGACATTTGAACACACCATCGGAGTGGCCCTTGCGGAACAGTTGATAAAGACGACGTTCCGCGATGGGTGGCTTGGAACCGCCTCCTCATAAATGATTTCCCCGCCCATTGACGCATAATGTGAGGGAATTCAAAGAATGCTCAAGTCACTGCATATCAATGTTCGCTCAATGCGGGCACCTGCGCGTCATGTCGTCCATCTACCTAAATCGAGTCTTTTCCATTGTAAGGACTGGCGGCATGCATCTGTGAAAAATTGACGCATGATATGTAAGAAATTGACGCAGGTATGGCGCGTTATGGCGCAATATCTGTGATGTATTGTCACATCACCTGAAGTAGGTATGGGAGATTGTATCCATGATCGGCGGCTTGGCGTTGGTTCCGATAAGTATTTGAAATTGATGCATATATCCCGCCGACTACAATATTATGCATGCATGCTCCAGGCGGATTGAACGCGTTAATGGCAAAACAGAGTTGACACATTTGCCGCGTGTCGCATCCGATACAGCCAATGATTGCGCACCATGCGCAATATTTGTTCGCCAATATCGGGGCTTCTTTCGTCGATGCTTTCCTTCCGTCATCGTTCTCAGGTTGAGACCGTGCTGCAATCGGAGTCGGCGGAGTGCGGGCTGGCGTGCCTGGCCATGGTGGCGGGCTACCACGGGCACCGCGTGACCTTGTCGGAGCTGCGGCGGCGGCATGCGGTGTCGCTGAAGGGCACGACGCTCAAGACGCTGATCGCCATCGCCGACGCCTTGGGTTTCACCAGCCGGCCCTTGCGGCTGGAGCTGGACGACCTGCCCAAACTGAAGCGCCCCTGCGTGCTGCATTGGGACCTGGCGCATTACGTGGTGTTGAGCCGGGTGACGCCGCGCTGGGTGGAGGTGCACGACCCCGCCAGCGGCCTGCGCCGCCTGACCCATGCCGAGGTGTCCAAGCATTTCACCGGCGTGGCGCTGGAACTGACGCCGGCGGCCACCTTCCAGAAGCGGGAGGTGGTGGAGCGGGTGCGCCTGGCCGACCTGTGGTCCAAGGCGGCGGGCTTCGTTCCCAGCCTGGTGCAGATCCTGGCGCTGTCGGCCCTGCTGGAGCTGTTCGGCCTGGTGTCGCCCCTGGTCAACCAGATGATCGTGGACGACGCGATATCCAAGGGCGATCTGGACCTGCTGAACGTCATCGTCATCGGCGCCGCGCTGCTGCTGCTGATCCAGGCGGGGACAACCCTGCTGCGCGGCTATGTGCAGATGCATTTCGGCACGCTGCTGACCTTCCAGATGCGCGGCAATCTGCTGCGCCACGCCCTGCGCCTGCCGGTGCCCTGGTTCGAGAAGCGGCGCCTGGGCGACATCATGTCCCGTTTCAACTCGCTGCAGCCGGTGCAGGACCTGCTGGCCGGCGGCATCATCTCGGTGGCGCTGGATGGGGTCATGGCCCTGATCACCCTGGTGGTGATGGTGCTCTACGCCCCCGTGCTGACGAGCGTCGTCCTGGCTTGGTTGGTACTGTTGATCGGGGTGCGGCTGGGCACCTTCCCCTGGCTGAAGCGCCTGGCCAACGAGGGCATCCAGTACCAGTCCAAGGTGGACAGCGTGTTCCTGGAGACCATCCGGGGCGCCCGAGCCTTCAAGCTGTTTGGGCGGGAGCGGGAGCGCCACGCCGTGTGGCAGAACGCCTACGCCGACAGCGTGAACAATGGCCTGCGGGTGCAGAAGGTGGGACTGAACGGCGGCGCCGGCCTGTCCATCCTGTCGGGGGCGGAGACGCTGCTGGTGTTCTACCTGGGTGCCAAGGCGGTCATCGCCGGGGAGATGACCCTGGGCATGCTTATGGCCTTCCAGTCCTATCGCGGCCAGTTCTCCAGTGCCGCCCTGTCGCTGGTGAACCAGTTCTTCAAGTTCCGCATGCTGGGCCTGCACCTGGAACGTCTGGCCGACGCCGTGCACCAGGACCCCGAGGCGGGCCTGGGTGCCGAGGTGCGGGAGGAACGGCCGCTGACCGGCGCCCTGGCCCTGCGCAACCTCAGCTTCCGCTATGCCGAGCATGAGCCCTGGGTGCTGAAGAACGTGGCCCTATCCGTCGAGCCCGGGCAGTTCGTGGCGTTCGTCGGCCCCTCGGGCGGCGGCAAGTCCACCCTGCTGAAGCTGCTGATGGGCCTGTACCCGCCCAACGAGGGGGAGGTGCTGGTGGATGGCCTGCCGCTGACCGCCTTCGGCCTGCGGGCCTACCGGGAACGCATCGGCGTGGTCATGCAGGACGACCAGTTGTTCGCCGGCACCATCGCCGACAACATCGCCTTCTTCGATCCCGACCTGGATCTGGAACGGGTGGAGGAGGTGGCCAAGCTGGCGGCCATCCATGAGGATATCGTGCGCATGCCCATGGGCTACATGACCCTGGTGGGCGATTTGGGCTCCACCCTGTCGGGTGGGCAGCAGCAGCGGGTACTGCTGGCGCGCGCATTGTACCGGTGGCCCAGCGTCCTGTTCCTGGACGAGGGGACGGCCAACCTGGACATGCTGGCGGAACGCCGCATCATGCAGGCCTTCGCCGCCCTCGCCATCACCCGGGTGGTGGTGGCGCACCGGCCCACGGCCATCGAGGGGGCCGACCGGCTGTTCGCGGTGGAGGGCGGGCAGGTGCGGGAACTGGTGCGGGAGGTTCCCAGCCAGCCGCCGCATCTGGTGCCGACCCCGGTCGAGACGCTGGAGGCCGTGCCATGACCGCCGGCCTGTTCCGCCCCGAGGCGGTGGAGAACCGCCGCCGGCGCCTGTGGGGCGAGGTCATCATCGTCCAGCCGGTAAGCCACGGGGTGATGACGGCGGTGCTGAGCCTGTTCACCGTGGCGGCGGCCACCTACCTGGTGACCGGCACCTACGCCAAGACCGAGACGGTGCAGGGCTATGTCGCCCCCACCGGTGGTCTGGCCCAGGTCTACGCCAGCAAGGGCGGCATCGTGACGGCGGTGCTGGCGCACGAGGGCGACCTGGTGGCGCAGGGCCAGCCGCTGGTGGCGCTGTCGCTGGAGACGGCGGGCGCGGACGGCCCGGTGGGGGAGAAGCTGCGGCTGGAAACCCAGGCGCGCATCCGCGAGACCGACGCCCAGATCGCGGCGGCCGAGGCGCGCTATGCCGAGGAGGGCCGGCGCCTGGCCGCGCGGCTGAAGGGCATCGCGGAAGAGCTGTCCAGCCTGGACCAGCGCCTGGTGTCGGAGCGGGACCTGCAGATGCTGCAACGGGACGATGTGACCCGGTATGCCGAGCTGGAGGCCAACGGCAACGGCACGCGGCTGGAACTGTCGCGGCGCAAGCAGCAGGTGCTGGCGCAGGAAGGTTCTATCCGGGAGCTGGAACGCCAGCGGGAGTCGCGCCAGGGTGACCTGCGGGACACGCAATCGCAACTGGCCACGCTGCCGGCGGAGCGGTCGGACAAGCTGGCGCAACTGCGCGGCGCCCGCAGCGAGCTGGAGCAATCGCTGGCGCAACTGGAGGTGAACCGGGGCTACGTCATGGTGGCGCCGGTGGCGGGCCGGGTGGCGGCGTTGCAGGCGCAGCCCGGGCAGACGGCGGCGGCGCAATCGCCGCTGGCGGCCCTGGTGCCGGCGGACAGCGACCTGGAAGCCAACCTGCTGGTGCCGTCGCGGGCGGCGGGGCTGATCCAGCCGGGGCAGGAGGTGCGGTTGCGGGTGGACGCTTTCCCCTACCAGCGCTTCGGCGCGGTGCGGGGCCGGGTGGTGCAGGTCAGCCACGCCACCTACCGCGAGGGCGAACTGCTGGCGCCCATCCCCTACAAGGACCCGGTGTACCGGGTGACCGTGAGCCTGGAGCGCACCAGCGTCACCGCCTATGGCGAGGACCGGCCGCTCACCTCCGGCATGACCCTGACCGGCGATGTCGTCACCGACCGCTGGCACTTCATCGACTGGATGCTCGACCCAATAAGGGCAGTATCTAGAAAATACTGAAGACGGAGGATGTCAAGAAAAAGATCATGTGAGGTTAACGGATTTTGAAGACGTTCTTTCACGGAAATCAGAGGATATGGCTATGTATGAGCTGAGTAATGATCAGGTCGAATCAGTTTCTGGAGGCTTGACTGCAGAAACGGTCGGCAGTTCAATTGGCTCCGCCGTTGGCGGATACCTCGGAACGCCAGGTGGTCCTTTCGGTGTTATGGCGGGAAGTGCTGCGGGCGGAATTCTGGGAGGCGCGGTTGGATCACGCTTTGACAATGGGTTGCCCCTAACGCCGGAAAATATTAATTCCACCGCCAGCTCGGCAATTTCGCAGGAGAGTAACACACCATCGTCGGACAGCTTCATCGGCGGCTATGGAGGCGGTGGGGGTGGTGGGGATGGGGGTGGTGGTGGCAGCCCAGGTTCATGGTCCCAATTCGATAATGGCCATATGAACGAAGATTAAGGAATTCTAGTTGCCGCTCATGATTTGATTAGCACTTTAACATCGCTTTCCTGAAAACTGCCAGCGATGCGGTGCCAAGGTACCGTACATGATGGTGCTCCCAATTATGAGATAGGCTTAGATTCTCGGAGTATGGTCTGTGGTCATAGAATCATGACCATCACAGGCCATACTCCGGTTTTTGCGTTTTGGTCTAAATTTTGTGTGTAACGGATGAAAGTGAGGTCGAAATGAATTCGGCAAAAAGAATAATGTATTCCATATCAATCGCTTTGTCTTTGTTGGTGTATTTGTTCGCAAAATCTATAATATTAAAAATATACCCAATACCTGATGATGGCTCTGGGCATTTTATTAGGAATTCGGCGGCAGTTATTATTGGATCCATATCATTTTTTGGTTTTTATTTGATTCTATCAGTCATAAGGCGCCGTTAGCGCCTGCATGGAAGCGTGCGGCATGACCAAGTTCCGGTTAATCTCCTAGGAAGTGGCTTGTGACCATGAGCCAAGCGAGGGCCCCTTCCGATGGACTTCAGAGTCCTTGCTAGCCGCCTGTTTCAGTTGATTCATGCGACGGTCTGTTCAATGCCAGGGTGGCGGGGAAGCTCTTTGAGGTGTCCTGTGAAGTCGGAGTGCTTGCCGATATCCAGGGGCCATTTCCTCAGGCATCGCAAAGCCGTCTTCGTCGTCCGGGCCTTACGCTCTCCTTTATGCGAAGCATGGATGAGTTCTAGCGAGGGAAATAACTAGAATGCGTTTAATTCCCAAGGTGGTCGTTGGCAGCTTAGTACCGGGCCGATCCATCATGCTCAGGGCTTACGCTTGCGCCTTTCTGGCGGTCACGGCGCTTGCCTCCAGCTGGTCAGTGGTCCAAGGTGCGGATCTTCCCATCGAAACGGTCTTGTCCACCGAGGACATCGTGGCGCAGAAGGACGGCACCTTCGTCGCCACCGACCATTTTGAGATCCTGGCCAAGACGGATGCCGCCGCCCACGCCATCGGCCAATTCCCCCTGTCTTATAGCGAGGCGATGGAGGAGGTGGACGTCGCCGAGGCGTACACCTTGAAGGCGGATGGCCGGAAGCTGCCGATCGATGTGACGGCCATTCAGGCGCAACTGCCCCACGGGGCGCCCAATGTTCCCATGTACAATGACCAGCGTCAGAAGGTCCTGATCTTCCCCGATGTGGCGGCGGGTGACATCATCGTCGCCACGATACGCAAGCGGCTGACAAAGCCCTACTTCCCCGGCGAGGTCCTGCACGGTTCCTTCTTCAGCACCACGGTGACTGTCCATGATGCCCATGGCAGCCTGTCGCTGCCCAAGGACATGCCGCTGTACATGGATGCCGAGGGCATGACGCTCAGCCAGGAGGAACAGGGCGACCGCGTCCTGTACCGGTGGCGGTATGCCAACCTGACCCCACCGACCGAAGACATCGCCATGTTGGCGCCGACGGATCGCAACCCGCGCTACTTCGCAACCACATTCAAGGACTACGACAGCTTCGCCACCGAGTACGCCAAGCTGTCCGCGCCGGCGGAGCAGGTGACGCCCAAAATCCAGGAACAGGCGGACAGCATCACCGCCGGCGTCACCGACCGGCGCCAGCAGGCCGAACGGATTTATGCCTGGGTGTCCAGCCACATCCGGTATGTCGGCCTCGAACTGGGCCGGGGTGGCGTCATTCCCCATGGGGCCGAAGCGGTGCTGGGCAATGGCTACGGCGACTGCAAGGACCATGCGGTCCTGTTCGGCGCGCTGCTGAAGGCCAAGGGCATCGCCAGCGAGGTGGTGCTGATCAACGGCGGCAATGGCTACACCTTGCCCAAGCATCCGTCGCTGTTATCGCTCAACCATGCCATCACCTGGCTGCCCGAGTTCAAGCTGTACGCCGACACCACCGCCGGCGTGGCCCCGTTCGGCGTCCTGCCCTTCCCGGAATATGGCAAGCCGGTGGTGCATGCCACCGCCGCCGGCCACGCCCTGCGCCAGGTGCCGGTGGTGGCGGCCGGTGCGGAAGCCCAGGTTTCCACCACCGCGAAGCTGGGAGCCGACGGCGCGCTCACCGGGGAAACGGTGACCACGGCCACCGGGCCCTTCGCCGTTGTGCTGCGCCAGATGGCACAAGGCATACAGGCGCGCGGGCTGGAACAGGCCGCAGCCACGCAGTTGCAGTCCCTGGGAACGCCGGGCACGGGCACGTTCACGTTGGCCGCCGCGCCCACGGACCTGGCGCCCAGCTACAGCGTCAGCGGACGCTTCGCCGCCGATCCCATGCCGGAGCGGCTGTCCGGTGCCGGCTTCGCGATGCCCGGCGGGTTGCGGCTGTTCAATCCTGTCGGCAACTTCCTCATGGGGCTTCTGGCCTTGCCGCGCATGAAGGATACGGAACCGACGCCCTGCTACACTGGGCACACGGCTGAGGACCTGTCACTGGAACTGCCCCAGGGCTATCATTTGATGAGTCTTCCCAAGGATGCGGCGATCAGCAGCGACAACCTCAAATACACCAGCCATTGGTCGCAGGATGGCCAGGTGGTCCACCTTCGCCGTGATTTTGAGGCGCATATCGACCAGGCGCTGTGTACGGGCGACATCCGGAAGGCGGCGGCGAAGGCCCTGTTGGCCATCGCCGCGGATCATCGCGCGACCCTGGCATTGGAAGCGGATCAAACCGGCACGCGGTGACCCTGATGTCGAGACATTGACTGGGAAACTGTAACGCAGGGGTTTGATGGGGCGACACCGTATGGCGCCGCCCCATCAAACCCTGGTGACGTCTACGCCCCGGCCTGCCGCGCCTTCGCTTCCGCCCGGCGGCGGTGCAGCACCGGCTCGGTGTAGCCGTTGGGCTGGCGGATGCCGTCGAACACCAGGTCGCAGGCGGCCTGGAAGGCGATGCTCTGGGCGAAGTTGGGCGCCATGGGGGTGTAGGCCGGGTCGCCGGCGTTCTGCGTGTCCACCACGCCGGCCATGCGCTCCAGGGTCTCGCGCACCTGGTCCTTGGTGCAGATGCCGTGGTGCAGCCAGTTGGCGATGTGCTGGCTGCTGATGCGCAGGGTGGCGCGGTCCTCCATCAGGCCGACATTGTTGATGTCCGGCACCTTGGAGCAGCCGACCCCCTGGTCCACCCAGCGGACGACATAGCCCAGGATGCCCTGGGCGTTGTTGTCCAGTTCCTGCTGGATTTCCTCCTCCGACCAGTTGGCCCCATTCGCCAGGGGCGGCGTCAGGATGTCCTCCAGCTTGGCGCGGCGGTGGCCGGCCAGCACGGCCTGGCGGGCCGCCACGTCCACGGTGTGGTAGTGCAGGGCGTGCAGGGTGGCGGCGGTGGGGGAGGGCACCCAGGCGGTGTTGGCGCCGGCCTGGGGGTGGGCGATCTTGGCCGCCAGCATGTCCGCCATCCGGTCGGGCATGGCCCACATGCCCTTGCCGATCTGCGCCCGGCCCTTCAGGCCGCAGGCCAGGCCGGTGTCGACGTTCCAGTCCTCATACGCCTTGATCCAGGCGGTGGACTTGATGTCGTTCTTGCGCACCATGGGGCCGGCTTCCATGGAGGTGTGGATTTCGTCGCCGGTGCGGTCCAGGAAGCCGGTGTTGATGAACACCACCCGGTGCTGGGCGGCGCGGATGCATTCCTTCAGGTTGACGGTGGTGCGCCGCTCCTCATCCATGATGCCCATCTTCAGCGTGTTGGGCGCCAGGCCCAGCAGCTGTTCCACGGCGCCGAACAGGCGGTTGGCGAACGCCACCTCCTCGGGCCCGTGCATCTTGGGCTTCACGATGTAGACGCTGCCGGCGCGGCTGTTGCGCACGGCCGGGGTGTCGCCCACGCCGTCGCGCCGCAGGTCGTGCAGGGCGATGGTGCCGGTCATGATGGCGTCCATGATCCCTTCCGGGATGTTGCCGCCATCGGCCAGCAGGATGGCGTCCGACGTCATCAGGTGGCCGACGTTGCGCACCAGCATCAGGCTGCGGCCGGGCAGGGTCAGGGTGCCGCCGCCGGGGGCGGTGTAGACGCGGTCCGGGTTCAGGTGGCGGTCCACCGTCTGGCCGCCCTTGTCGAACTGGGCGGTCAGGGTGCCGTCCATCAGGCCCAGCCAGTTGCGGTAGGCCAGCACCTTGTCGGCGGCATCCACCGCCGCCACCGAATCCTCACAGTCCATGATGGCGGTGATGGCGGATTCCAGCACGATGTCGGCCACGTGGGCCTTGTCCTCGCGGCCGATGCGGTGGCTGGCATCGATGTGGATCTCGGCGTGCAGGCCGTGGCGGCACAGCAGGATGACGGTCGGGGTGGCGTCGTCGCCTTGCCAGCCGGACAGGCGGCCGGGGTCGGCCAGGCCGGTGGTGGCGCCACCTTCCAGCGTCACGCTCAGCGCGCCATCCACGATGGCGTAGCCGGTGGCGTCGCGGTGCGAGCCGTCGGCCAGGGGAAAGGACTGGTCCAGGAAGGTGCGGCCGAAGGCGATGACCTTGGCACCGCGGATGGGGTTGTAGCCTTTGCCCCGCTCCGCGCCATCGTCGTCGGGCAGGGCGTCGGTGCCGTACAGGGCGTCGTACAGGCTGCCCCAGCGGGCATTGGCGGCGTTCAGGGCATAGCGGGCGTTCATCACCGGCACCACCAGCTGCGGGCCGGCGATGGTGGCGATCTCGGCATCCACGTTGGCGGTGCTGACGCTGAAGTCCGGCCCCTCGGGCTGGATGTAGCCGATGGCCGAGAGGAAGGCGCGATAGGCGGCGCCGTCGAAGGGCCGTCCCTTCTGGCCGCGATGCCACTCATCGATCTGCGCCTGGATGGCGTCGCGCTTGGCCAGCAGGTCGCGGTTCAGCGGCGTCAGCTCGTGGGCGATGGCGTCCACGCCGTGCCAGAACGCCTCAACCGACAAACCGGTGCCGGGCAGGACCTCGTTCTCGACAAAGTCGAACAGTTCCTGCGCCACCTGAAGATGCCCGGCCGTAACCCGTGCCGTCATGGTCCTTCTCCCCTGATTTCTCTCGCTCATGCGCGGCCTTGGGCGGCCGTCGCGGGTTTATGACGCACTGTTTTTCGACGCCCGATATGGGTAGGCGGCGGCGGCGCCCTCGTCAACGGTGCGGAAGGTCCCGGGCGGGCATACGCCCTCAGCGCGTGGCCCTGTCGACCAGATAGACCAGATGGCGGTAGGGCACGCCGGCGTGGTCGGCCAGGCCGATCTCGCAGGTCCGGTTGCTGGAATACCCGGCCTCGCACCCGGCGGGAACCTGGGGGGCCAGGAAGCGCAGGGCGTGGTCGTTCAGCTCCGGCTCGTTGAAGCCCTTGTCGCCGGCGAAACCGCAGCAGCCCACTCGCTCCGGCACCACCACGGTGCGGGCGCAGGCCTTGGCCACGGTGGCGGCCTGCGGGTCTATGCCCATCTTGCGGGCGGCACAGTTCAGGTGCAGCAGCACGGGCTCCGCCTGCGGCGTCGGCGTCAGGCGGGGCAGGGCGTCCTGGGCCAGGAATTCCACCAGATCCTTCACCGGCAGATCTTTCACCGACAGCCGGCCGGAGAGAAAGGTCTTCATCCGCTGGGTGCAGGCGCTGGCATCCATGACGATGGGGATGCGGCCATTGTCGCTGGCGGCCCTCAGCGCCGCCTCCATCTCCGCCGCCTTGGCGTCGCCGGCCTCCGTCATGCCTTCGGAGTCGAAGGCCAGGCCGCAGCACAGGGTGGACAGGGTCTCCGGCACGATGGCGCGGTAGCCGGCGCGGTCCAGCACGCGCAGGGTGACGGCGGGCAGGGGGTCGGCCTCGCCATCCTCCACGGCGGGGCCGAAGGTGCGGCCGGCGCAGGCGGCCAGGTAGACGACCGGGTCACCGGCGGCCGTGGCCGGCGGCAGGTCCTTCAGCCAGGCCATGCCCGCCGCCTCCGGCAGGTTGGGGCCGACATGGGGCAGGCGGTCGCCGGACAGGCGGCGGGCGTGGGCCGCCAGGCTGGCCACCTTCCTGGGCCCGAAGGCCTGCGCCGCCAGGCCGGCCAGGGTCAGGGCCCCCCGGGTGGCGGCCAGCACGGTGCCGTAGTGGCGGGCCATCAGGCTGGCCACGGTGCGGGCGGTCTGGCCATGGCGCTTGCCGCGCAGGGACTTGGTCATCTGCCCCGTCTCGATGCCCACGGGGCAGGCGGTGGCGCACAGGCCGCAGGCGGCACAGGTGTCGATGGCGTGGTAGTCGTAGAGTTCCCGCAGCTCCGTCGCCGGATCCCCCAGCGCCTCCAGCCGCGCGATCTCCCGCAGGCCGGTGATGCGCTGGCGCGGGCTCAGCGTCATGCCGTGGGAGGGGCACATCTTCTCGCAGAAGCCGCACTCCATGCAGGTGTCGACCAGGGCGTGCGCGGGCGGCAGGGGCTTCAGGTTCTCCAGGTGCAGGGTGGGGTTGGTGTTCAGCAGCACGCCGGGGTTCAGCAGGTTGGCCGGGTCCAGCAAACGCTTGATTTCCCACATCAAGGCCGTGGCCGCCTGGCCCCATTCCAGCTCGACGAAGGGCGCCATGTTGCGGCCGGTGCCATGCTCCGCCTTCAGTGAGCCGTCGTACTTCTCCACCACGATGTGGACCATCTCGTCCATGAAGCGGGCGTGGCGGTCGATCTCCTCCCTGGTGCTGAAGTCCTGGGCGAAGACGAAGTGCAGGTTGCCGGCGAGCGCGTGGCCCATCAGGATGGCGTCGGGATAGCCGTGCTTGTCGAACAGCGCCCGCATGTCGTGGCAGGCGTCGGCCAGGTCCTCGATGCGGAAGGCCACGTCCTCGATGATGACGCTGGTGCCGGTCTGGCGCATGGCGCCCACGGTGGGGATCAGGCCCTTCCGGATCTTCCACAGCTTGGTGTATTCGGCCGGGTCGGTGGTGAACGCGGGGGGCTGAAGCAGGGTCACGCCGCCCAATAAAGCGGTAATTTCCTGGATGTTTTCGGCGAGTTTTCGGGGACTTTCCGCGCGCGTCTCCACCAGCAGGGAGGCGACGTCGTCGCCCATGCCGTCGATCTCCGCCGGCAGACCCGGCTGGCCCTTGGCGCTGCGCAGGCTGGCCCGGTCCATCAGCTCCACCGCCGCCACCGGACCGCCGTTGAGAAGACAGGCGGCCCGCCCCGCCTCCACCACGTCGGGGAACAGCAGCAGGGCGCTGGCCTTGTCCGCCAGCTCCGGCACGGTGCGGTAGGTGACCTCGGCGATGAAGCCCAGCGTGCCCTCCGACCCGATCAGCAGGTGGGCCAGGATGTCGACCGGGTCCTCATAATCCACCAGGGCGTTCAGGCTGTAGCCGGTGGTGTTCTTGATGGCGAACTTGCGCCGGATGCGGGCGGCCAGCACCTCGTCATCCCGCACCCGCCGGCCCATCGCGTCCAGGCTGGCCAGCAGCTCGGCGTGGCTGACGCGGAAGGCGGCCACGCTGGCCGGGTCGCCGGTGTCCACCAGGGTGCCGTCGGCCAGCATGAAACGCAGCGACAGCATGGTCTTGTAGGTGTTCTCGTGCGTGCCGCAGCACATGCCGGACGAGTTGTTGGCGGCGATGCCGCCGATCTTGCAGGACTCGATGGAGGCCGGGTCCGGCCCGATCTTGCGGCCATAGGGCGCCAGGCGGCGGTTGACCTCCGCCCCGATGATGCCGGGCTGGACCTTGATGACCTCCCCGTTCCTTTCGATGACGGAACGATGCCAGCCATCGCCCAGCACCATCAGCAGGCTGTCGGTGATGGCCTGGCCGGAGAGGGAGGTGCCGGCGGCGCGGAAGGTGACGGGGGTGCCATGCCGGCGGCAGGCGGCCAGCACGGCCGACACCTCCGCCTCGCTGTCCACCCGCACCACCAGCTTAGGGACCAGGCGGTAGAAGCTGGCGTCCGTGCCATAGGCCAGGCGGCGCAGGGCGTCGGTGATCAGCCGGTCCGCCGGCACCACGCCCGCGAGTTCGGCCCGCAGCCCGTCATAGTCGCGCGTCAGGCCAAGGTTCAGCGTGGTGTCCGGCATGGCCGCTCACTCCCCTTCTTTTCGCACCAGCAGGATGATCAGTTCCTTGGGCCCGTGGACGCCATAGGCCAGCGTCTGCTCGATATCGGACGTCTTGGACGGGCCGGAGATCAAGAGGGCATTGGTGGGCATGCCCGCCGCCCACCCCTGGTGCCGCACGGCCGCCGCCAGGGTGTCGTGCAGCGCATCCTCCTCCAGCACGGCGATGTGCAGGGGTGGCAGCAGGGACAACAGGCGCGGCTCCGCCGCCGTCGGCCACAGGATCAGGGTCCCCGTCTCCGCGATGGCGCCCAGGGTGCCGGTCAGGCCGGCGTCCACCTGGCGCACCAGCGTGTCCTTCAACGCCTCCACCGCGCGGTCATAGGCGACCAGGGCGGGCAGGCCGGGGGCCTGGAGCAGCCGGTCGCCGTGCGGCGTGCCGGGGGCGACCATCAGCGACCGCACGCCGCGATTGCCCAGGATGGCGGCCAGCCGTTCCGGCCAGTTGGCGGCGGTGACGTCATGGATCTCGGCATGGTTGGCCTCCGCCATCTGGCGGAAGCGGGCCAGCTTGTCGGCGTAGGTCGGCGGCGTCCACGGCGGCAGCGCGGGCTGGGGCCGTGCGGGCGCGGCCTTGAGCCGACCGAGAATATTGGCCCGTGCGTTCATTTGGGGATCTCGCTCAAGTAACCCCGCTCCCGCGCCAGGTCATGCAGGGTGCGGGGGCGGAAGCGGGGCTTGGCCCGCGCCCTGGTCCAGTCGCGCATCAGCGGGGCGGTGGCCGGCACCCAGTTGCCGCCCCAGGCCAGGGCGCGGGTGACCATGCGGTACAGCAGCGGCCGGGTGTAGACCAGGCGCCAGCCGGCCCAGACCAGGCTTTCCAGCCGCGACCGCTCCGCCCCGCCGTCCTTGACCACGGGAAGGTGGGTGGCCGGCGTCTCGGTCGGCCGCACCGCCTCCCGCCGCAGGCGCACCAGCAGGTCGGGGATGGGGATCTTGACCGGGCAGACCTCCGCGCAGGCGTTGCACAGGGTGGAGGCGTGGGGCTGGTCGCCGGCGGCGTCCAGGCCCTGCAACTGCGGCGTCAGGATCTTGCCGATGGGGCCGGGATAGATGGCGTTGTAGGTGTGGCCGCCCACGCGGGTGTAGACGGGGCAGTGGTTCATGCAGGCGGCACAGCGGATGCAGCGCAGCGTGTCCGCCAGTTCCACATCCTGGTAGACGCGGCTGCGCCCCGCATCCAGCAGCACCAGGTGCACGGCCGTCGGCCCGTCCTTCTCATCGGCTTTGCGGGGCCCGCTGATCATGTTGACATAGGTGGTGATGGGCTGGCCGGTGGCGGAGCGGGGCAGCAGGGCCAGCAGCGGCACCACATCGTCCAGGCTTTCCACCACCTTCTCGATGCCGGTCACGGCGATGTGCAGCGGCGGCAGGGTGGTGGACAGGCGGCCGTTGCCCTCATTCTCGATCAGCACCAGGGTGCCCGTCTCCGCCACCGCGAAATTGACGCCGGAGATGCCGGCGTCGGCGTTGGCGAAGCGGTCCCGCAGCACGCGGCGGGCGGCGGCCGTCAGCTCATCCACGTCGCCGGTGCGCCCCAGGCCGGGGATCTTCTCCGCGAACAGGTCCGAAATCTCGTCCTTGTTCTTGTGGATGCAGGGCATGACGATGTGGGACGGCGTCTCCCCCGCCAGCTGGATGATGTATTCGCCGAGGTCGGACTCGATCGCCTCGATGCCGTTCCGCTCCAGGTGCTGGTTCAGGTGCATCTCCTCCGACACCATGGACTTGCCCTTGATGACGGTGCGGGCGCCGGCCGCTTGCAGGATGCCCAGGACGATGGCGTTGGCCTCCTCCGTCGTCTCCGCCCAATGCACCTGGACGCCATTGGCGGTCAGCGTCGCCTCCAGCCGCTCCAGCAGCTCCGGCAGCTTGGCCAGGGCGCGGGCCTTCACGGCGGCCCCCCGCTCCCGCAGTTCCGCCCAATAGGCCGGATCGGGGAACTGGGCGGCGCGCTTGGTCATCAGGCCGTCCATGGCCCGGCGGAAGTTGCGGCGCAGCTGCGGGTTGTTCAGGGCATCGGGCGCGCATTCTGCGAACCGGGGGCCGTGCGCTTCTCCATCAGGTGCCATGACAGCGCTCCATCAGGAATTCGGCGATGTGGCGGCAGCGGGTGCCGTCGCCCACCTTCTCGGCATGCCCGCCGATGTTCATCAGGCAGCCGCAGTCGCCCGACAGCAGGGTGCCGGCCCCGGTGTCCTTCACGCTGGCCAGCTTGTCCGCCACCATGGCGGTGGACACGGCCGTCTGGCGCACGGCGAAGGTGCCGCCGAAGCCGCAGCACTCCCGCTCCCGCGGGTTTTCCACCAGCGTGACGTTGGCCAGCTGGCGCAGCAGGGTCTTGGGCTCATCCTTCACCCCCATTTCCCGCATCGAGTGGCAGGAGGGATGCCAGGTGACGGTGACGGCCTCCCCCTTGTCCTCCAGCCGCACGCCCAGGACGTTGACCAGGAAGGCCGTCAGCTCATGGATGCGGGTGGCGAAGGCGATGGCGCGCGGCTGGTCGGGGTCGCCCTCGAACAAATGGCCGTAGTGGGTCTTCATCATGCCGGCGCAGGAGCCGGAGGGCACGACGATGGGCAAGTCGCCGGGGAAGGCGTCCAGCTGCGCCCGCGCCACCTCCCGCGCCTCCTCGAAATAGCCGGAGTTGCGCGCCGGCTGGCCGCAGCAGCTCTGCCCCTCCGGAAAGATCACCCGCACCCCGGCGTGGCGCAGCAGGTCCATGCCCGCCAGCCCGGCCTCCGGGTACAGCATGTCCACCAGGCAGGTGCCGAAGAAATAGACCGTGTCCGGCCTGGCGCCGGCCCCGGGTGTGGCGGATGTCGTGGCGGCTGTCAAAAGCCGGTCCCTCCCCAAGATGAACCCCCGTCCGTGAAGCCCCGCCCGCCCACCCTGCGGGAGGGGACGGAGGGGAAAATGGCGCGGCCATATTTTACCAGCGCCAAAATTTGGTCAAATCATTTTACCAAGAGAATTCACCCCCACGCCCACCGCCGGCCGGGTCCTGGCCGATCGGCCAGCCGCTGCCTGCATTTGGGCATGCCGGCCGACCCATGCGGTGACCAAACCAAGACCTTGGGATGCCAAACCAAGACCTTGGGATGAGCGACTCTTTTCCGTTTGCGCCCGCCGGGCGCGCGGGTTATCCATCAAGGCATCCATGGTACAGTAATTTGACCAAGGAGACACCAACCCGGGCGATACCTGGGAACCGCCCGTGGAAATGCCTGCCAGTAGATGCCTGCCCAGTAAACGCCTGCCAAGTGGACGCTTGTTTTACGTGCCTGAGGGATAGTGGGAACGCCGGCGGGTACCGGCCGCTCCGGATCCCGGGCGTCGGGACGCCGCCTTCCGGGGTGACGCGCCGTCCATGAGCGGGACGGGGCCGGCCCTTCGGCGGCACGCCCCGACCACCGGCCCGCACCGGCCTGATGCCTGCCGCCTCGTGTCATCTGACAACAATTGGGGGGGAAGGCCATGCAGCCTTGGGTCCAGGTCTATGACCCGTTCGGGAACATGGTGGTGTCCGCGCTGGTCGCGGTGCTGCCCATCATCTTCTTTTTCGTGGCGCTGGCCGTTCTGCGGCTGAAGGGCTATGTCGCCGGCACGCTGACCGTGCTGATCGCCCTGGTCATCGCCATCGCCGCCTATGGCATGCCGGCCTCGTCCGCCATCGCCGCCGTGGTCTACGGCTTCTTCTACGGCCTGTGGCCCATCGCCTGGATCATCATCGCCGCCGTCTTCCTGTACAAGATCACGGTGAAGACGGGGCAGTTCGACATCATCCGCGCCAGCGTCATCGCCATCACCGAGGACCAGCGCCTGCAGATGCTGATGGTGGGCTTCGCCTTCGGCGCCTTCCTGGAGGGGGCGGCCGGCTTCGGCGCGCCGGTGGCCATCACCGCCGCCATCCTGGCCGGCCTGGGCTTCAACCCGCTGTACGCCGCCGGCCTCTGCCTCATCGCCAACACCGCCCCGGTGGCCTTCGGTGCCATGGGCACGCCCATCATCGTCGGCGCCCAGGTCTCAGGATTGGACGTCGCCAAGGTGGCGGCCATGACCGGGCGCCAGTTGCCGGCGCTGTCGGTGTTCGTGCCCTTCTGGCTGGTCTTCATCATGGATGGCGCCAAGGGCGTGAAGGAAACCTGGCCCGCCATCCTGGTGACGGGCGTCAGCTTCGCCGTCGCCCAGTACTTCACCTCCAACCACATCGGCGCTGAACTGCCGGACATCATCTCCGCCCTCATCAGCCTGGTCTGCCTGACCGTGTTCCTGAAGTTCTGGAAGCCCAAGACCATCTTCCGCTTCAAGGAACAGAGCGTGGTGGAGCGGAGCGCCCACGCCTACACCGCCGGCCAGGTGGTCAAGGCCTGGTCGCCCTTCCTCATCCTCACCGGCGTCGTGACGATCTGGAGCCTGAAGCCGTTCAAGGCCCTGTTCGCCAAGGGCGGGTCGCTGATCGACACCGTGTTCCTGTTCGACGTGCCCAGCCTGCACAACATGGTGACCAAGGTGGCCCCCATCGTGACCAAGGCCACGCCCTACGCCGCGCAGTACAAGCTGGACCTGCTGGCCGCCACCGGCACCGCCATCCTGATCGCGGCCTTGCTCAGCATGATCGTGCTGCGCTACAGCCCGGCCAAGGCGCTGGGCACCTTTGGTGAAACCTTGGTGGAGCTGAAGTGGCCGATGTACACCATCGGCTCCGTCCTGGCCTTCGCCTACATCGCCAATTATTCCGGCCTGTCCTCCACCCTGGCCCTGATGCTGGCGGAGGCGGGCAAGGGCTTCCCCTTCTTCTCCCCCATCCTGGGGTGGCTGGGCGTGTTCCTCACCGGGTCCGACACCTCCAGCAACGCGCTGTTCGGCGCCTTGCAGGCCACCACGGCGCAGCAGATCGGCGTGTCCGACCTGCTGCTGGTGGCCGCCAACAGCAGCGGCGGCGTCACCGGCAAGATGATCTCCCCGCAAAGCATCGCGGTGGCCTGCGCCGCCGTGGGCCTGGTGGGCAGCGAGGCCAACCTGCTGCGCTTCACGCTGAAGCACAGCCTGTTCTTCGTCTGCATCGTGGGCGTCATCACCCTGCTGCAGGCCTATGTCTTCCCCGGCATGATCCCGGGCTGAGGGCGTCCGGGCCCTCACGGGCCCGGCGTCCCCAGGCGGATCGGCCTTTTGTCAGCCCGTAACCTCCCACGCCCCGGCGCTCACCCGCCGGGGCCTTTTCTTTGGGGGCGCTCCAGTCCTGTGGGCGCGCACGAGCACTCCCAACACTGCATGAGCATTTGGCTCATGCCGTTGTAGCCCGCGACTGCGGGCGCCGGAGCTTTGGCTCATGCCTAGGACGCGACCGCGTCCGCCGGAGCTTTCCGGGGAACGCAGTGGACTGGAAAGCGAGGAAGCCAAGCGGCCGGATGGCCGCGCCCGGCGCCTAAGGGCGCCTCACAAAGGCGTGTCGCTGTCCCCCGACAGCAGGCGGGGATACAGCTCCTTGAAGGCGAAGCCGCCAACCTTGCCGGACTTGTCCGCCTCCTTGCGCTTGAAGCGCAGCACCACGTCGAAGCGGTCGCCGGGCCATACCGTGGGCGGCTTGCCCCGGCGGATGGGCAGCAGGGGGATGATGTCCTGGACGATGGCCTCATGCTGCCAGCACACCAGCACCACGCCGGACAGGGTCAGCAACTCATTGACCAGCGCCGCCTCCTGCCCCTTGCCATAGGTGGTGTTGGGCCCCGCCAGCCCCAGGCGCGCCGCCAGCGGCGACGCCGTCTCGAACGGCCGCTTGCTCGGCTCCTTGTTCGCCACCGTGCCGGGCGTGGCGGCATAGACCGCCTGCGGCGTGGCATAGTCGCCCGTGTCCAGCCCCGCCCCGAACAGCGCCGCCCAAGCCCCCGCCCGCTGCCAGCCCCGGATGACCAGGGACTCCTTGTCCTTCTTGCCATCCACCGTCAGGCCGGGACCGGGCCAGGGCTCCTCAGGCTTTTCGGCATGGCGGATAAAATAGAGGGTCAGTTTGCTCATGGACGGCTCCCCGGTTGGTTTTGCTTATTACGCGGGCAAAACTGGCGGGGTGCAACACCGAAGGTAACGGAATGGTGGCGTCCATTGGCTGCTTCGGCATTCCGTCCTCTTCTGTCCAGTGCGCCACTTTGGGATTAACCCCAGTGGATCATGCCGTGCATCTCAGTCATTGCCCGCAACAAATGGCACATCGCGGTAGATACCGATGGGCGCCTGACTGATGTCAACCTGACCCCGGCCGACATTTCCGACTCCGTTGGGGGCCAACAGATTCTGGATGGCCTGCGCAAGCGTAGGCCCTGGATGAAACATCTGTTCGACAGCGGGTACGACCGAACCGTCTTGATAGACAAGACCGCCCTCCTGGACTACACCATTGAAGTGGCCCGGCCGGCGGATCGACGCCGAGCCCGGCTTCAAAGTGCCGCCCCGGCGCTAGGTGGTCGAACGGACCTTCGCCTGGAGACGCGATGGCGGCCTCTCGTCCGTGATGACGAGGGCCGCATGGACGTGTCCAAAGGCATGATACAACTCGCCATGACCAGTCTGCTACTTAGGCGAACTTGTCACTGAACCGAGTTTCCAAACGGACTCCTGGCTGTCTTGGCTGAAGATTTATATTCTCTTATAGAGAGCTTTGCGCAGCCAATAACTATATGATATTATTGAATTAATTGATTTACGGGTGGTTGGCAATGCGTCGTGACTTACGGCAGGCGAGCTTTGTGGACGGTCTTGTCAATCAACGGGCGGGACGCCTGGAGTGGTTGTCGGATGTTGAGCGGCTGGTGGATTGGCGGGCGATCGACCGATTACTGGAGTCTGTCTATGCCAGCGATGAGGGGCGGCCCTCGTATCCGCTGCGGACGCTGGTGAAGTTGCTGCTGTTGCAGCAGTGGTACGGGCTGTCGGATCCCGGCTTGGAGGAAGCGGTGGACGACCGCCTGTCGTTCCGGCGGTTCGCGGGCCTACCTTTGGATGAAGGTGTTCCGGATCATTCGACGATATGGCGTTTCCGTCAGCGCTTGGCGAAGGACGGTCTGTCAGAACAGCTTTTCGGCGAGGTGACGCGGCAACTGGACGCCCGGGGCCTGATCGTGCGCAAGGGCACGCTGATCGACGCGTCGATCGTGAAGGCGGCGGTGAAGCCGCCAGCATCCTCGGAAGGCACGGTATCGGAGCGGGACCCGGATGCCGGGTGGACGACGAAGAACGGCGAGAGCACCTTCGGTTACAAGGCGCATGTCGCGGTGGACGAGGGGACCAACCTGATCCGGGCGGCGGTGCTGACCAGCGCCGAGGTGCATGACAGCCAGGTGGCCCGGACCCTGATCCAAGGGGATGAGGAGGCGGTCTACGCCGACAAGGCCTACGACAGCTAGGCGTTGCGCGACGAATTGGCGGCGGCCGGGATCAAAAGCCAGATCCTGCGCCGGGCGGCCCGTAACAAGCCGCTGACCCCGGCCCAGCACTGGTTCAACAAGGCGGTGTCCCCGATCCGGGCGGGAGTGGAGCGGGCGTTCGCCACCATGAAGCGGCACTATGGGTATCGGGGGGTCCGCTACCGTGGACGTTCTCGCAATACGTGTCATCTGCACCTGATGTTCGCCGCCATCAACCTCCGCCGCGCCCTGGTACTGACGGCATGACGGGCGGAGTCTCTCTTCCACACGAGGAAATCAGGGAAAAATGGCTGTGACCTAGCCCAAATCCATACCCTAAGACGCACTGCGCCCGCCGAGATCGCCTGATACGCGCGCCGATGGTCGGGCAGAACCGTTACGCAAATCTCTCTTATAGATTGTGTTATTGCCATAAGTATGCCATATTCGGACCGTATTATTAGAATTGTTAATGTGGGGGACGTTATGGGGGTACTTACAATCCCTAGCATAGCACTCAAAGCTGGTCGTTTCGGCATGGCAATTGCTCCTTTCTTTATCCGTTTTTTCTTTAGGGAAAAAAATGTCGCAATTTACATAATTATTAAAAAAACGGCCGGAAAATTTGAATTTTTAAATTTGTTTCATAGAGAATGGGGTTGTTATCTTGTTCCTGGAGTTGATGTTATTAAACAAAATATTGACGATGAAAGTTACGAATCCATCCATAGGGCTATGTATGATAAATTGGGAGGGGAATTTTCAGAAAATATTTCCGATGAAATTGTAAATTCCTTAGTATCAAAACGAATAAAGGAGTTTGATTTCTGGGAATTTAAGAAATCAGGCGGTGATCTAAGTCTAAAGTTATACGAGTATAAATTCTTTTTGATAAAATTGGACAGAACTCTGTCTAATTCGACAGATGAATATTTATCAAGGCCAGAAAGGAATAAATGGTTATCTTATGATGACATGAAAAATAATAGAATTTCATATTCAAAAAATAAGAAAATAATCGACGCCATTGGAGAAGCAATGGGTAAGGGCTATTTAATATCATAGTGCCATAGTATCATATAGATATTCTGTATTATCCACTATTCTGAAAAATACTCGTCACTTCACACAGAAATTCTGGCTGCGTGCAATAATGCCCTAAGAGCCCGTTTGGAAACTCGGTTCAGTGACAAACTCACCTAAGTAGCAGACTGATCATGGTGAGTTGTATCATGCCTTCGGGCACGTCGATGCGGCCCTCGTTATGATTTCTCCGCGACAATATCCCCACCCGCGATCCGCCGCAGCGATGCCTCCAGTCGAGCATCCGCGCGAGAGATCTCCACCAGCGCGTCGCTGATGAAGTTGATGTGTGCCTCGGCCGCCGCCCTCGCCGCCGCCGGGTCGCCCTTCATGATGGCCTCGTAGAGGGCGCGGTGCTGGCCTAGGAGGAGTTGGCGGACGCCGGTGCGCTGGTAGAGCTTGGCGCGGTTGAAGAAGACGTCCTGGCGCAGCATCTCGGCCAGGGCGCGCATGATGTGCAGGATGACGACGTTGTGCGTGGCCTCATAGACCGCCAGGTGGAAGTCGGCGTCGGCGTCGGCCTCTTCTTTCGCGACATCCTGGCCGTGGGCGGCCTCCATGGCCTCGAACCGGCTCTGGATCTGGGCGCGGTCCACGTCGGTGGCGCGCAGGGCGGCGTAGTAGGCGGCGGCCCCCTCCACCTCCGTGCGGAATTCCAGGTAGTCCAGGGTGGTTTCGGGGCGGGCGGCCAGCACGGCGTGCAGCGGCTCGGTGAAGGTGGGGCCCAGCAGGGGGGCGACGAAGGTGGCGCCCCCCCGGCCGCTGCGCAGTAGGCCGCGCTGTTCCAGCTTCTCCAGCGCCTCGCGCAAAGACGGGCGGGAGACGTTGAAGCGCACGGCCAGTTCCCGCTCCGGCAGCAGCTTCTCGCCCGGGCGCAGGCTGCCCTCCACGATCAGCTGCTCCAGGTGCTCGGCGATGGTGTCGGCCAGCTTGGCCGGCCGGATGCTGTCCTTCATGGGGTCCCGTCTCACGCGTGCCAAACCCCGCCGGCGCCGGGGGCGGGGCTGACGGGACGGTCAAAATAATTGACCGGCGGCGGGACCAGGCGCAACGGAAATGAGGGGGGCCGTTGACGGGGCGGCCCCGCGAATTCAACCGGTTGTAGTTTATATGGGTTCCCTCAAGCGCCGGGCGGGGCTGTTTCGTAGCCTCAAACGCCGGCGGGCCGTCCGGCCCTTGGCTTCCTCGCTGCGCCCTTGCGGTGCTCGCTCCGGCGGACGCGGTCGCGTCCTACAGCGGCATGAGGCAGAACCTCATGCCGCTGGTTCGCATAGCGTGGGCCGTATGCCTCAGTTCAACGAGAACTCCACCGGCACCACCAGTTCCAGGCTGGGGCCGGGGCGGTCGTCGGGCATGGGGGGCAGGGGATCGGCGCGGCGCACCAGGGCCAGCGTTTCCTCATCCAAGAGGGCGGAGCCGGAGCCGCGCTCCAGCGACGCGGCCAGCACATGGCCGGAGCGGTCGATGGTGAAGCGCAGCAGGGCGGTGCCGGTCTGGTGGCGCTGGCGCGCCTGCGCCGGATAGCGCTTGAAGCGGTAGAGCTGCGCCATCAGCCGGCCCTCATAGGTGTCCGGTCCCTTGCTGGCCGGGGCCGGCGGGGCGGGCGGCGGCGGGGCCGGTACCGCGGTCTGCACCGCCGGGCTGGGCGGCGGCTCGGGTTGCGGCGTCGCAACCGGTGCCGGCTCGGGCGGCAGGGCCACGGGCGGCGGCGGCGGGAGCTTCATCGCCACCGGCTTCGGGGGCGTGGGCTTGGGCGTCGGCTTGGGCGGCTCGGGCTTTGGCGGTTCCGGCTTGGGTGGTTCGGGCTGTGGTGGCGCCGGCGGTGGCGGCAGGTCGATCTGCAGGGCCGGCGGGGGCGGCGGCGCCTCCTGGGTGGAGCGCGCCATCAGCCAGGGCAGGGCCAGGGCGTGGGCGGCCAGCACCACGGCCAGGCTGCCGCCCCAGACCAGGCGGGCCCGGCCGGCTCCGGTGGGGTCGCGGCTGATGGGGGCGCGGCCGGTGGGGTCGCTGCCGTACGCCCTGGGGTTGGCGTTGTCGTTCATCGAGGCCATGGCCATGGCGTCACGGCGCCCCGCCGCCGTCCAGGCCCACCAGCGAGACCTTCAGGTAGCCGGCGGTGCGCAGGCGGTTCATCACCTCCGTCAGGTCGCCGTAGGAGACGGCGCGGTCGGCGCTGAGGGTGATGCGCTGCTCCTTGTCGCCGCCGGCGGCCTGGTCCAGGGCGGCGGCCAGGGCGTCGCGGGCGACGTCGGCGCCGTTGAGCGCCAGGGTCAGGTCGGCGCGGATGGTCAGGGTCACCGGCTTGTCCGGATGCGGCCGGGGCGGGGCGTTGGAGGAGGGCAGGTCCACCGGCACGTCCACGGTGGCCAGCGGGGCGGCCACCATGAAGATGATCAGCAGCACCAGCATCACGTCGATGAAGGGCGTGACGTTGATCTCGTGGGTTTCGGCCAGCTCATCGCCGCCGTGGGAAAGACGCGCGGCCATGGGGTCACTCCGCCGCGCGGGCGCGGGTGCGAAGGGCCTGGGGGCCGGCCGCCACATCCGCCTGGGCCCGGTCCAGGTCGCGGCTGACCAGGCGCAGCACGCCGGCCGACACGTCGGCCAGCAGCACGCGGTAGCCATCCACCTTGCGGGCGAAGACGTTGTAGACCACCACCGCCGGGATGGCCGCCACCAGGCCGGTGGCCGTGGCCAGCAGCGCCTCGGCGATGCCGGGGGCCACCACCGCCAGGCTGGTGGTCTGGGTCTTGGAGATGCCGATGAAGCTGTTCATGATGCCCCACACCGTGCCGAACAGCCCGACGAAGGGGGCGGTGGCGCCGATGGTGGCCAGCACGCCGGTGCCGCGCACGATGGCGCGCCGGGCCTTGGCCTCCAGCCGCTCCAGCCGCAGGACCACGCGCTCCTTCACGCCCTCGGCCGGCAAGCCGTCGGACAGGGTCCGCTCCGCCTCCGCCGCGCGGGCGAAGGCCAGGGCCAGGGCGTCGGCCCCGCCGGTCAGCTGGCTGGCGGCGACGTCCAGGCTGGGCGCCTCGTCCAGCTTGTCCAGCGAGCCCTGCAGCCGGGCGCGCGCGGCCCGCAGCTCCAGCCCCTTGGCCAGCAGGATGGTCCAGGTGACGACGGAGGCCGCCAGCAGGCCCAGGATGACCGCCTTCACCACCCCGTCGGCGTTCAGGAACATGCCCATGGCCGACAGGTCGTGCGGCACGGTGGCGGCGGTGGCGCGGGGAGCCCCCTCTTGTGCCCAGGCGCCGGTGGCGCTCAAGGCCAGGGTCAGGCCCGCCGTCAGGCCGGCCGCCGTCCGCTTCAGAGAGGTGTTCGCCATGATGATCGTGCCCCTTCTCAATGACGCGGCGCCCCTGGCCGCGCGTGTCGTGTGCCGGTTGGTCATAGTCATTCGGCGGCGGGCCGCAGGATGGCCGCCGCCCGGGCGGCGCCGGCCTTGCGGTTCTGGCGCTTCATCCACCACATCGTGGTGCCGGTGATGGCGAACAGGGTGGGCAGCAGGCCGCTCAGCGCCACCAGGACGCGGTAGACGGGGCCCAGGCCCTCCCCCTCGTGCAGGGGGCGCATCCAGCCGGTGACCTTGTTGCCGGCCGCCTGGGCGCTGGGGTCCCGGGTCTCCACCACCTGGCGGGCCCAGGGGTCCACCATCAGGGTGACGGCGCTGGGCGCGTCGCCGCCGGGCGGGGCCAGCACCACGCGGATGGCCTGGTCCGGGCTCTGCGGCAGGCTGGCGCCGCGCAGGGCCAGGCCGGGGCGGGGGGCGGCGGCGATGGCGATGGCCACCGCCTCATCCACCGTGGCGGGGTCCACGTCCTGGTTCACCGCCACCTTGGGTACGGCGAAGCCCTGGGTCTGCGCCGCCATGGGCAGCACGGCGCCCACGCCGACGGCGATGGTCTGGGGGAAGGCGATGGCGACACCGGTGAAACTGACCACCAGGAACACCAGCAGGCCCCAGATGCCGGCCGCACCGTGCAGCTCCCGATGGAAGCGCGCGCCCTTGGCCGCCTTGCGCACCATGAAGGCCTGGCGCCACTGGCCCGGCCGGGGCCACCACAGCACCAGGCCGGTGAGGCCCAGCGCCGTCATGATGACGCCGAGATAGCCCACCACGTCGCGGCCGCTGCGGTCCGGGATCAGCAGGTTGCCGTGCAGGCGGTGGATCCAGCCGATGGTGGCGTCCAGCCCCGGGGTCTTCACCACCGCCAGGCTGACGGGGTCGATGTGCACGCTGATGCCGGGCATGCCGCCGCCCGGGCCGCCGCCGGGGCCGCCTTGACCAGGGCGCGGCTGGCCCCCCGGCTGGCCCTCATGGGCATGCTCCGCCCCCGGCGCGCGACGCGGCGCCTGGAAGCGCACGGTGGCCGTCTCCCCCGGGGCGCTGGGTGCCATGTACATCGCGGGCTTGGCGCCCGGTGGGGCCACGGCGGTGGCGGCGGCCACCACCTGCGCGATGGTGTGCGGGGTGCCGGCGTCGGCCGGGGCTGCGGCGGGCAGCGACGGGCCGAACAGCTCGCGCAGCTCCGGCTCGATGACCAGCAGGGTGCCGGAGATGCCCAGCGCCAACAGGGGCAGGCCCAGGATCAGCCCCACCCATAAATGCAGGAAACGCAGCGTCCTCATCATGGCGTCAGGCCTCCGCCCAGCGGCGCAGAAGGTTGTGGTAGATGCCCGTCAGCCGCACGGCGGCCGGTCCCCCGGCCGCCTCGCGGTTCAGGTCCTGGATGGTCGTGTCCAGGTCGAACAGCAGCGTGCGCTCGCCATCGTCCCGCACCATGCTCTGGATCCAGAAGAACGAGGCGACGCGGGCGCCGCGCGTCACCGGCTCCACGCGATGCAGGCTGGTGGAGGGGTAAAGCACCATGTCGCCGGCCGGCAGCTTCACCTGGTGGTCGCCGTAGGTGTCCTCGACGATGAGGTCGCCGCCGTCGTACTCCTCCGGATCGGCCAGGAAGACGGTGGCCGACAGGTCGGTGCGGACGCGCTGCGGCGTGCCCGGCAGCTGGCGGATGGCGTTGTCCACGTGCATGCCGAAGGACTGCCCCCCGGCATAGCGGTTGAACAGCGGCGGGAACACCCGCAGCGGCAGGGCCGCCGACAGGAACAGGGCGTTGGTCTCCAGCGCCGCCAGGATGGTGTCGCCCAGCCGCCGGGCCACGGGGTGGTCCTGGGGCAGCTGGGCGTTGTTCTTGGCCAGGGCCGACTGGTGGCCGGCCGTCACCCGGCCGTCCACCCAGTCGGCCGCGTCCAGCTGCTGACGGCACCAGGCGACTTGCTCTCGGGTCAGGACGCCGGGGATGTGGAGAAGCATGGATGCGGCCTTGCCCAGTCGGGCGTTGGGGGTGGATCAGAAAGCGACGTTCAGGGTGACCTGGGCCGTGCGGCCCTCACCCGGGATCAGGTGGGCCGGGTGGATCTGGTCGATGTAGTACCGGTCCAGCAGGTTGGTGATGTTGGCCTGGACGCTGATCTTCTCGGTGATGTCGTACTTGGCCATGGCGCTGAAGGTCCAATAGCCGGGCACGGTGTTGATCAGGTTGGTGGCCGCCACCGGGCTGGAACTGCCGACGCGCTGCGACACCGCGTTGGCGCCGCCGCCGATCTGCAGCGCGTGGGTCAGCTGGTAGGTGGTCCACAGGTTGAAGGTATGGTGCGGCACGTTGGCCAGGGCGCGGCCCACCTGGCTGAACGTGGTCGACTTGATGACCCGGCCGTCCATGTAGGCGTAGCTGGTGTTGACCTGCCAGGCGTCGGTGATGCGGCCGGTCACCTCGATCTCCGCCCCCTTCACCTTCTGGTCGCCGCCCAGCACGTTCAGGGTGGAATTGTTGGGGTCGGTGACGCGGGGGTTGTCCTTTTCCGTCTGGA
>NZ_BACU01000322.1 GCF_000333275.1 Azospirillum sp. B4
TGGTCTGGCCTGTGGCCTGTTTAATCATCGGCGATCGACGAACAGATTGCTGCCATAAGCCCCCTGCATCTGCAGGTAAAAGCCCATCAGCGTCTTAAGTTCGTTGGCTGTCACCGTATCGCGCAGGAAATCATAGCTCAGTTGAAACTCCCAAATAGGCGCCGACCAGAATGCCATACGTGTCTCGCGCCCCGACACGGCGGTGGCGATCTTTGTAGACCACGTTGGCTTCTTGATGACGGAATAGCCCAGGCCCGCCAGGGCCGGATAGATCACGGTCATGGCTCTTGCCTCAAATAGTTTCGGCCGGAATAGGTACTCAATTGCAGATATTAAATACCCGCCCCCTGGACCAGGAAATTCCTCAATATCAATTGTATAACGGGGGATATACCTCGTCGGTCTGCTACGGACCTGGCACTGGCCACCAACACAGTCCGCAGATCACGTCTGTTCATCGCTCACTACGAAGCTATCGGTCTGCCATTTGATGGAAACGCCACACATTTTCTTGGAATACCCACGATGGGTATAGTCCCTAAATATATCGTTGAATATAAATTCATATAATTGCCCCTCGGTCAGATCGGGGCATTTGGCCGTCATGAATGGGGAAATAACTTGAAATACATGGAATTCTCTAAGTTCCTCTATTGAATCCACAATCGTAATTGTTAACCACCCCCAAGTAAGGTGTATATTTACACTATTTACATATCGATATTCGGAGTCATCTGTCTGGATAGTAACCGTATAAATGTCCGGATTAGACTTTATGATCACAGGCATATTCATATAAATATTGGTCGATGCCTTTACCCTACCATCCTTGTCTGCAGGAGCGTCACCCAGCAGCGACTGGTCCTTCCACCACGCCGGAGCCAGGCTCACAAACGTCGTCATGCCAAGACTAGCGATACACTGGGTCGCCGGCAGGTTGATACAACCCGGCCGTTCCCGGCCACTGCGTATTGCGTCCTGGTGTTGGCGCAAGGCAAGCGCTTGCGGGTCGCGCGGCAAAACCTGCTCGGGCAGGACATAGCTTCCCCCCGGCCCGAGCAACGCCACCCCAGGAGGCATTTGCTTGAGCATTCCAGGCACACAGGCCGTTACCAATGCCATCAATAGGATTGAAGATGCCATGATTATATTTTTCATTTTCTTATTTCCACGACTTTTCAATATTTATTTGTATGCGGTTTAAATAAGTTGATTCTCCGTTCTTTTCTGCCAAATATCTTTGATGCCTTGTCATTAGTATTTTTTGACTATCGATTATTAAAGAAGTGCGATAGCCGCAAAACTCTCCGCGGACGTAATTTTTCTTAGCCACATTTTCATTTGCGCGATTTCCGAATACTTCTAAATATATGAATTCATATAGCTTTTTTCGATCGAGATCAGGGCAGTTGCGAGCGAAGGCTATCTGGAAAATGTCATAAATCTGTGATTGGTCGAATTCTTCTTCTGTTCTTGCACCGATAACTTTGATATTTGCGTCAAACAGGGAGATTACCACACCCTGGACCTCTCGGCCTGGATCACCACCGATATTGAGCGCCACCCCGTATTCCATTCCCGCAACCGGACCGCCATGGGTGGAAGCCGCATTGGTAAGGACACCCAGTTCAATCCGGGATGCCATGTCCGGCCGCCCGGTCACATCTGGTGGGCGATCGCCGAACAAGGATTCCTCCGGTTGGGAATATATTCGAACACGAGCAACCGTCGCCAAACTGGCCAGGCAGCGCGCCGCCGGCACGTTCATGCAGGCCTTCGTTTCCTGGCCCGCCCGTATCAGGGCCTCATGGCGGCGAACCTCCGACAATTGAGCGTCTTGGGGCTTAATCGCCTCCGGCGTGACGTAGAACTGATGGGCATCCGCTACTTGTAAGCCCGTGGGAGCTTGCCGCAGGGGAGCAATAGAAGTCACGGCATCCGCACGGGGCGGCAGGGGTGGCGGCGGTAGCGGCGGCGAGGCGCAGCCCGCCAACACCGAGGACAGCATCAACACAATGATCTTACAGCGCAATTGATTGCCCCCCCAATTCCCATGAAGACCGACAAACGGCCCCCATCCGGACGTTAGAAAGAAAAATTCCGCTTTTGCCCCCGCAACGCCGACACCAGCTTGTCGCCGTGCCGGTTGAAGAAGCTGGCAACGTCGCGGCTGTCCATAGCCTGGACGGTAAGCGTCACGTTGCCACCACCGCCACCAGCCGAGAACGGGCCGTTGGCATTGGCCGCGCCACCGCCCGGAAGGTTCAGGTTGGCGGCGGCGAAGGCTGGCACAGCCATGCTCGGCAGTTTCTGCGCCGCCAGCATGGTGCGCAGGGGTGCCGCGATACTAGCCGGCAGCACCATCTCATCCTTGTGCAATTCCGTGAGCATACCGTCCGCCGGCACCCGCCCCCAGCCGCCGGCGGCACTGGACAGGCCACTGGCCAAGCCAGCGATGGCCAGCTGCACGGCAGCGGAAATGGCGGGCGCGATCCACCATTCCGGTCCGGCGCTGGCGGAGGCGTAGGCGTTGGCGGCCCCCACCACCGCCGCGTCCTGGACCTGGGTTTGACTGGTCGCCAGGGACTGCAGCTTGCTGGCCATGGCCGTTTCTTCGTCCGACTGCTGGATCAGCAGGTTCTTCGTGATCCAGGCCGTCGCCTGCTTCTCCGCCAGCTCCATCAGTTGGGACAGCACGCCCTGGGCCATTTCCGTAGCCGCTTGGCGCGCCGTCTTGGTGCCAGTGATCAATCCTTGCGCCATGCTGCCCATGGACTTGGTGATACCGGATATCGTCTCCTGCCATTCCTTCTGCTGGTCGCGTTTCAGCTGACGGGTTATTTCAAGATTCCGGCTAGCCGCCACCCGGTTGGCATCCACAATCTGCTTGTTGACGCGCTGCGCCAGTGCCGTCTTTTCCTCATCCGTTTTGGCATAAGCTTCCTCCTGCTTGCGCCACTCCTCAATTTTGCTCAGCGTCGCCTGGCGCTCCAGCTCAACCTCGACGACCTTGGATTGGGCCACCTCCTTGAGGGACAGGTTCAGGTACAGGCGGCGCTGTTCCGAATCCTTCTGATCCTGCTGCTGCTTTTCTTTGAGCACACTGAGCTGCTGCTGCTCCTGCTCCGCGAGGAATTTGCTGACGATGGCGCGATCAGCCGTCAGGGCCTTGTCCAGCGCGGCGGAGTCCCCGGCGTACCGTTCGCGTTGTTTTTCAGAAAGCTGTGCCAACAGCCGGTCGCGCTCCGCCTCGTTCTGCAACGCCGCCTGCAATTGGCGGTGCAATCCGGCAATGTCGACATCCACACGCTGGTTCGCCATCTGCTTCTGAAGTTCCGCCACCCGGCGGGCCTGGGTCTCATACTCCGCCGTGTTCTGCCGCCCCGCTTCCTTAATCACGTCCAGGACGCGCTGCTCATCGCGCAGTTCGGCATCAAGATTGCCCTTCTGGACCGCCTCTTCCCGACGGATGGCGTCGATCTTCATCTGCAGGCGGGCGTCAGCTGCGGCCCTGGCAGCCTGGGTCGCCTGCGATTGGGCGGCGATGGCGGCTGCCGACCCTTTGGCTTCGTAGGCAACGGTCTCATCCGCGATCTGGCGCACCAAGGCGGCCCGGCGCTCCATATTATCGCCAGCCGCAGCCACTTCAGCCTGCAATTGGCCGATCCGCTCGGTGTGCGTTTCCCGGCGCAACTGCGCCTGGATCGTGGCCAGCATGCGCTCCGCATCGGCCCGCGCCTGAGAACCCGCGGTCGCCTGGGCGATCACGTCCCGCCAAGTCTTGACCTCATCGGCCAGAAAATCGGCGTTGCTGCCCACCCACAGCTGACGCCGCTCCTCAGCGGCGGCCTTGGTCTGCTGTACCAGGTTCTGCTGCTCTTCCCGAGCCTTCAGGGCCCCCTGATCGGGACGCGTGTCGATCCGCACGTCCTTGTCGAGTTTGTCCTCGGCGGCCCTTCTCTCCGCCTGCGCTTGCATCTCGTCGTGGGCATTCGCCGTATGGCCAATTCGCGCCTTGGCCGCGGCCAGTTCCTCTAGGTCCTGACGCACCTTGCGGAAACGGGCACTCAAAGCATCCTGCATGATCAGGGACGCGGCATCCTGATCATGCTCTCTCTCCGCCTTGTCGAGCGCATCAAGTTGGCTAGCGCTCAACAGGTCGAATTCCTTCGACAGCTGCCGGATGCTGGAAAAATCGCCGGAGAGTGCTTGGGCCAGCCCTCCCGCGATACGGGCCTGCTCCTTGCCATCCGTGATCTTGCCCATGTAGGCGATGGTACCGGCATAATCAGTGGCCATGTGCTGCAAGGCGGTGGACGCCTGGGGAATGGCCTGCGTGACCGTAGCGACCATGTCCAAGGCCGCCTTGCCGCTAAGGCCAAACTGGTCGTGAAGATCATTCCCCCACCGACTGATGGTGTCCTTGTTGCCATCGGCCGCCCGGCCCATAAGAGTCATGTGAGCGGAGACATCCTCGACCTTCTGCCGCATCTCAGCCAGGTTCGTGATGCGCACATAAAGCGCGGTGCCCAGGGCCATCACCCCTACGGCGACAGCGGCGACGCCCAGGGTCATTTCGGACAAGGCCACGATTACCGCCGGCGCCACATCAACAATTGCCTCCAGCGTACCCTTGCCTTCATTGATCGATTTGCCCATGGAAAGGGCAGCCTCCCCCAAATCCTTGAACTGGGGGATGTTTTCCTTCAGGGAGGCGCCGGTCTGGTCAGTCTTTTCACGGAGGTCCTGAAGCGCCTCACCAGCCGACCGAGTGGCGGATTCTACACCGGAGGCATCGACATCAATCTTCGCCGCGACCGTTTCAACCATGGCAGCCTCCAAATGAAATAGGCCGCCCAAATGGACGACCGCTGCGCCCTCGGGCATGAGGCTCGATACTCCATTCCTGGAGATCTAGCTTATTTCGACTTAATCGATTCTGGGTTCACGGAATTAAGATCATTGAAAATTTTATCTATTTTTATAGAACGCCTTCAGCATTTCAAAATACCCCCTATCTTTGTGTACGTATTCTGCCGCGTCATCAGACGTTATATCAAGAACATAAAGACCTTTAAGAATCGTCTCAATACGATCTGACATATCAATTTCACACACTCTTTTTGGTCTAATGCCCATTGATAAGTCCGCTGAACATTTATATACATCATCTATAATCATCGTTGATGTCATTGTCATTCCAATCTCTTTGACAATGGCATCGCGAAACTTCGGCGTTCCTCGAACTGCATCAATTTCCTTACTGAATTGAAGATCGACAGCGGTCATGCAGAAGAACATCTTCTCGCCGTCTTCTTTCAAGCATGGCTTAATCTTAACGCTGCCCTGCAGCATCAATTGACGCGTGGCCGCAGGAATTTCCGCTCTGGCGGCGCTAACACCCAAACAAAGGCTGATCGAGATCAGGTACAGGATCCAGGCTATTAGAGATGGTGAATTGGGTTTTTGCCGCATATTGGTCGTCCTCAGTTGCTCTTCAAGCATCTCCTGTTCCAAACAAGACGGCAACCCCTTTTCTGCAACTTTCAGCGGATTTTCCCATCACCAAACATCGCAAGCAGGTCCGCCAGCCCAATCTCGTCCACCGGCGACGGCTCATCCGGCTTTATGCCCAGATAAGCCGCCACCATCAAATGAACCGGCGGATGGCGGCGCCAGTAACGCCATAACGCGTGGTAGCGCGGCAGGGTGAACTGCCGCTCCACCTCATCCCAGGCGCCACAGCCGGACGCCACCAGTTCCGCAGTCAGGTCGTCGATATCGTCGACGGCCCCGCCTGCGGCATCGGCTCCCCCGAGGGGATCAGCCCCGACTCGTGCAGGATGCCCACCACCGCAGACACCAGGGCCGGGAACTCGATAGCGGCCATCTTCTGCTCGATGGCGTCGGCCGTCATGTCCGGCGCCGTGCTTTTCAACGCCGCCGCCACGATGCGGATACCGGCGGACGCCTGGTCCACCGGATCGGTCAGTAGGGGCAGGCCCTTGATGTCAGCCCACGCCGCCTTCAGAGCGGCGAAATTCATGGGCGGCACGGTGTATTCCGTGCCGCCGATCACCACGCTGGCGCCCATGGTCTTACCCCTGCACGCTGAGTTTGCCCACCGTGCCGGAGGCATCGGCGAAGGCCATGAAGTCGAACTCCGGCTGCATGTAGTCACCCTGCTTGGTCGCCAGCTGCAGCTTGTTGGAGGTGCAGGCGTTCAGGGTCAGCACGAAGTTCTGACCGCCGAACGGCGTGGTCAGCACGCAGGAGAAGGTGGGCGCCACCCCCTGCAACTGATTGGAGATGGTGGTGACGGTGCCACCGGTGGCGCTGGTGTAGCCGTAGCTGATCAGCAGGGCCGCACCAGTGTCCGCGGCGGCGAAGGTGTAGATGCCGCCGCTCACGGAATACTGTCCCGTCGCCGGGGCGCTGGCCACCCGGGCCAGCGGCACGCCGGTGGCAGCGAAGACCACGCCTTGGTCCGCCTGGAAGCCGGTGCTGTTGGCCACGGTGACGGTGTAAGGGGTGGAAGCCGGCACGCTGGCCGCCTCGTTCAGGGCCACCAGCTGCTGGCCGATGGTGGAGGTGCCGCCGAAAAACAGGCTGTTGAACAGCGCGCCTTGGATCTGCCCGGTCTTGGCCTTGCCCTGAATCTTGGCCTGGCCGCGCGCCACCGAGACCGGGAACTGGTTCTGGCCATACAGCTCTTTCAGCGTGAAATCGATGTCAACGGAAACGGACTGCAGGGTGCCGAACTGCACCGGTGTGGCGTTGGCAACACCGGTGGGTGTGCCGAACAGGCTGCCGGCGCCGAAGGAATACTGGGGCATGGGATCAGATCTCCTGCAGGATGCGGGCCTTCAGGCCCGACAGCGTGGTGACGAGGTGGTTGTAGGCCTCGGTGGCCCGCGCCACGGGCGAGTTGTGGATTTCCTCCGCCAGCCAGGCGGCGACCGCCCGTTCCAGCCGCAGGGGCCAGTCGCAGGGGACCACGTCGGGGGTGGAAGCGGGCACGGGTAGGGGCACGGCGGCCTCGGCCGGCGTATCGGCGTCAATCATGACAAGCATCCTTGATGCAATCAGGGGATAAGCAGATGCAGCGGCACGATGGCCACGGCCTGGGAGCCCAGGGCCCCCTCATCCGTAGTCACCTGGCCCTCGATCCAACAGTCGTAAACCAAGCCGCCCAGGGTTTGCTTATCCTGCCCCGGCGGCGGGCGTAGCGCTGACTCGACCGCGTCGAGCAGCGGATTCAGCACCACCGCGCCGGCGGTGTCATCGTCCGGCGACTGGGCGTAGAGCAGGATGTCGACGCGCAGCAGACGATGGGCCGGCAGGGTGTCGCGGCGCGTCACCTCCTCCCCCCTGCTCATCAGGAACAAGGCGGGCTGCTGCGCTGGTGACAGGTCGTTCCACAGCCGCACGCGGCGGCTGGCGGTGGCGAAGGGTGCCGCCGCCGTCAGCCGGGCGAACAGGGCGGCGTGGATGTCCTCACGGGCCATGGATTGGGTCCTAAGATCAGGCGCCGAGCTGGGCGGCGATGGCGGCGCCGACGGCATCGGCCAGGGCGGTGCGGATGCCGATGGCGCTATCGGCCAATGTGGGCGCCAGGAAGGGATGGCCGGCGTAGTCGACACGGCGGTCATAAGCCTTGACCGGCACGCTGACGGGTGAGATGGCCCGGCCGAAGGCCTCGGTGACGGTGCGCAAATGGCCGCGCACGGATTCCGTGCCGTGGAAGCCGTACTCCTGGAAGGCGGCATAGGCCGCCGCAGGCGACGCGTCATCCACCGACACACCAGCGGTGGCCATCAAGCCGTCGACCGTCAAGGTGGGGATAAGGGCGCGGCTGAGCGCACCGGTGCCGCCTTTCGTCTGCTGGTTCAGCCTGGCGCCCGCAGCCGCCGCCAGGGTCTGCGCCTGGACCATCATCGCATCGGCCAAGGCGGCGCTGATAGCCGTCGGCACCTTCGCCAGACGGTCCCGCAACTGGTCGATGCCGCTGGCGTCAACCGACCAGCCGCTCATAACGGCGCCACCCGGCGGTAGGGCGCCAGGGCCGCCGCCAGGCTGTCCGGCATTTCCTTCTGCAGATAGCCGGTGGTCTCCCCGCCATGCGCCTTGGAGACCAGGCCCACGCGATCACGTTCCCGGTAGCGCAGGGCCACCAGTTCCACGCAGGCCTGTTCCAGGATAGCCGGCAAGGGCTCATACCCGGCGGTCCAGGTGACGGTCACCCGGCGGCGGCCCTTGGGGAAGATGCCGCCCACCAGCATGACCGCGTAATCATCATGGGCATAGCCGTAGGCCAGCGGCTGATCCCCCGGCTGCGGCGGAACGGCCACACCGTCCACCGTCACCGCCGTGACGCCCGTTACCGGATAGTTGGGCAGGGGCAGCAGGGCGTTGCCGGTTCCATCCAAGGTCTGGGTATAGGTGGCCGGGGACAGGTCCCGGCCCAGCCAGCGCCGAATGAAGCCGCTTTCCGCCTGTATCAGGCGGTTCAGCAAGACATCGTCAGTGGTGCTGGTCAGGGGCGGACTGAACCAGGCCTTGACCGTGGCCACGTCGGTCAGAGGCGTAGGGGTGGACAGCGTGGTGCCCTCCATGGGAACCGACCTCCGGAAAGGGGCGGAGCGCGGGCGGGACGCGGGCGACCGCCCCCGCCCGGCCGCATCAGCCGTTGGCGATGTTGGTGATGACGCCGAAGGCGGGCGGGAAGTAGTTCTGCAGCACGCCATCGCAATAGACGCCGTACTCGTACCGCCGGGTGCGCAGCGGCCACTCGATCTGGTAGTAGTCGCGCCGCATGCGCATCTGCGTGACGTTGGTGACGTTGGCCAAGGGATAGGGCAGGCGCGTGGTGCGGAACAGGATGGTGCCCGCCGGCATGTTGGGGTGCACCTTGATGTCCAGCGTCTGGCCACCGACCATGCTGTAGCGGTTCAGGTAGGTGCGCACCATGACGCCGCCGCCCAGCAAGGCCTGGTCGGTGTTGAAGACGAAGCGCTGGGCGGAATTGGTCGTGCCGGTCAGGATCTTGCGGCTGATGGTCTGGGCTTCCTGGCTGCTGACCCAGATCTCCTGAGGCGACAGGCGATAGGTGTCCCAGAAGGCCTTCAACGCCGTCTCGATCTCCACGATGCCGCCGGCGCCATCGGCGGTCAGCGGCGTGCCGGTGCCCGCCACGCCCGTGGGCATGATCTGGACATAGGCGTTGGAACCGCCTTTGAACGCCTGGTACAGCAGGCCGTCGAAGGACAGGTTGTTCTGGCTGTTGTCGCCGGCGCCCAGGCTGGCCGCGGTCTGTGTGCCCACCGCCCCATCGGTGATGACGACGGAGTTGATGGTGGTGACGGAGCCCAGCTTCTCCGAACCAGCGGCGCCCCAGAACCAGGCATAGGCGACGGCGCCCGCCAGGGGCGCCACGGTCGCAGTCAGGCTGCCGGCCGCGCCGGTGGTGGTTCCGGTGGCGGCGGCGGACGGCTTGGCGGCACCGCCGCCGAACTGGTCGCTGGAGCCATCGGCATTGGTGCGGGTCAGTTGGCCCTGGATGCCACCGGTGACGGAACCGTTGAGATAGCCTTCCAGCGTCAGGCCCACCGCGATGACGGACCAGGTGCCGGCGGCCAGGGCGCCGCCGCTGTTCGAGGCGGTGACCACCGGCGTGCC
>NZ_BACU01000321.1 GCF_000333275.1 Azospirillum sp. B4
CCCGGAGGTCCTGGAGCGTGAGCCCAGCGTGCCCCCCGCCTTCCGTCTGCCCGCCGGCTGCGGCACCGACGCCGTGCATTGAGGAGAAAGCCATGAACGATCCCTTGGCCACCCCCCTTGGCGGCGGCGCGCTGGTCGGGCCCGGCAGCCAGCCGGCCGATTTCGATGGCGGCACGCTGGACTACATGGTCATGCCCGACGGCATGGCCATCTTCTCCGCCGCCAACGTGCCCGAGGCGGATGCCGCCCAGGCGGTGCCGCACGGCGTGGCGGCGGGCGACGCCATCCTGGCCGCCCTGACCCGCGTGGTCGGCGGCGCCGGGCCGCAGCGGGTGGACCTGTCGCACCTCGACGCCGCCAACCTGGCCTTCGTCGACCAGCTGCTGGGCGAGGGCGAGGTCTCGGTCATCTTCGGCACCGACATTCAAATCCAGGAATCCGTCCTGGCCGGGGTGTGGCGGGTGCGGGAAAGCGACGCCGCCGGCCGGCGGCTGCGCGATTATGTCGACTGCGGCCCTTTCCCCACGGGCGTGGTGGAGCGCGCCTTCGACGGCGCCCGGGACGCCGCCATCCTGCCGGAGACGGCGCGCCCCAACATCTTCAACGCCCCGCCCCTGATCGCGGAGATCAACGAGCATGTCCCCCGGGCCGGGGCGACCGGCGGGCCAGGCCATGTCATCAACCTGTCCCTGCTGCCCCATACCGAGGAGGATCTGGCGTTCCTGGACGAGGCGCTGGGCCGGGGCGGCCTGGTCGTCCTGTCGCGCGGCTACGGCAACTGCCGCATCCGGTCGACGGGAACGCGCGGCTGCTGGTGGACGCAGTATTTCAATTCCCAGGACACGCTGATCCTGAACAGCATCGAGATCTGCGCCATTCCCCAGGTCGCCTTGGCGGCGGTGGAGGACCTGGCGGATTCCGTCGAGCGCCTGACCGAGATCATGGAGATTTACCGGTGACGGATCATTTCTTCGCCGGATCGTTCGGGGGCGACGTCAGCAAGATCGGCCCGGCCACGAAGCTGGAGTGCAAGATCTGCTGGCATGTCTACGACCCGGCCCTGGGCGACACCTATTGGCAGGTGCCTCCCGGCACGGCCTTCGCCGACCTGCCGGCGCATTGGACCTGCCCGGAGTGCGACAGCGCCAAGGCCGGCTTCATGGTGATAGGCGACGAATGACCGACGGGCCCGCCCTTTCCGCCCGCATCGAGGCCGCCTTCACCCGCATCGCGGAAACGCGCATGGCCGGGGTGCCGGTAATGAACCCCGCGCTGTCGGTGGCGATGCGCGGGCTGCGCCGCCATGGCGGGCATTGGGTGGGTGTGCTGGTGACGCCCTGGTTCATGAACCTGCTGCTGCTGCCGGTGGCGGACGAAGGCGCCCGGCGGGTGGGGGAGAAGATGACGCTGGCCCTGCCGTCCGGCGGCTATGAAGGCATCTGGGGGCAGGAGGACGCGCTGGGCGGGTACTGGAGCTGCTCCCTGTTCTCGCCCATGTTCGACTTCGCGGACCAGGAGACGGCGGTGGCCACGGCCGATGCCGCGCTGATGGAGATCATGACGGTGCCGGATGCGGCGGAGGCCGCCGACGACGGCATGGTCCTGATCTGGACGGGCACGCCCGTGGCGCCCGCGCCGATACCGGCCAGGACGGAGCCGGCGCCGCCGCTGAGCCGCCGCGCCCTGTTCGGTTTGGGGGAGGGGGCGGCGCCATGACCGGCATCACCCTGCGGCTTCCCAGCGGCATAGGTGGCCAGGTGGCGCTGAGCTATGCGCCGCGCGGCGACATCACCGCCCTGCTGGCCGCCGTGCCGGTGGAGCGCGTGCCGGCCCTGGTCCGGGCGCTGTTCGCGGTGTGCGCCAACGCGCAGGGCCATGCCGCCGACCTGGCGGTGGAGGCGGCGCTTGGCGTGGAGGCCGCGCCCGACGCCCTGGCGGAGCGTGAGATCCACACGTGGACGGAGGTGGTGCGGGAGCACGGCCTGCGTGTCGGCCTGGACTGGGCCCGCCTGTTGGGGGAGGCGCCGGACACGGCCCGGGCACGCGCCTTCGTGGCGCTGTCCACCGCCGCCGACCCATCGGCCCTGATTGAGGACGCCGTGACCGGGCTGCCGCCGGGACGATGGCTGACCATCACCTGCGCGTCGGAATTGGCCCGCTGGGCCGGGACGGGATGCACGGTGGCGGCCCGGTTCATCGCCAGCCTGTTCCACGTGTCGACGCTGACCCCGGCGGACGGGGAGCCGGGGCCACTGGCGGCGCGCCACGCCGACCATCCCCTGTTGGCCCGGGGGCTGCCCGCCGGGTCGCTGATCGCCTGTCACGTCGCCCGGCTGATCGACCTTTGCCGCGCGCCGGTGCGCCTGGCCGCCCTGCGCGGCGGCGATGCCGTCCCGGTGCGGGGTGTGGCGGCCGGTCCCGGTTCGGGAAGGGCGGAGGTCCCCTGCGCCCGTGGTACGCTGCTTCATGAGGTCAGCGTGGTGGCGGGGCGGGTGGCCCGCTATCGTGTCCTATCGCCCACGGACGGCGCCTTCGCGCCGGGCGGCCGGGCCGAGCGGCAATTCCAGCGGCTGTCCGCCTGGCCGCCGGATGATCGGGTGCGACTGGCCGAGGTGATGATGCAGGCTCTGGACCCGTGCGTGGACTACGCGATCCTTGATCAGACGGTCGAGGTGGCCTGATGCATGAGATGGCCATCTGCGAGAACATCCGGGTCCTGATCGAGGAACAGGCCAGGGTCCAGAATTTCAGCCGGGTGGAGCGGGTGTGCCTGGAAATCGGCGCCCTGTCGGGCGTGGAGGTGGAGGCGCTGCGCTTCGGCTTCGACGTGGTGATGCGCGGCGGCGTCGCCGCCGATGCCCGGCTGGAGATCGTGGAAACGGCCGGCACCGCCTGGTGCCTGCCCTGCGCCATGACCGTGACGATCGGCCGGCGCTATGACCCATGCCCCCATTGTGGATCCCACCAGGTGCAGGTGACCGGTGGGGAAGAGATGAAGATACGCGAACTGGAGGTGACGTGATGTGCACGGTCTGCGGATGTGGCGACGGCGGGGCCAAGGTCGAGGCGGACGCCCATGGTCATGACCACCACCATGGTCATGATCATGGTCATGAACACGGCCACCACCACCATCATCACCATGGGGAGGGCGGGGCGCTGGATTACGGCGCCGGTCCCGCCGGCACCTCCGTTCCGGGCATGAGCCAGGCGCGCCTCATCCAGATCGAGGCGGACATCCTGGGCAAGAACAACGGCTATGCCGCCGCCAACCGCGCGCGCTTCGCCCAGGCCGGCATCCTGGCGCTGAACCTGGTGTCCAGCCCCGGTTCGGGCAAGACGACGCTGCTGTGCCGCACCCTGCGGATGCTGGCCGGTGAATTCCCCAGCGCGGTGATCGAGGGCGACCAGCAGACCAGCGCCGATGCCGACCGCATCCGCGCCACGGGCGCCCCCGCCATCCAGATCAACACCGGCAAGGGCTGTCATCTGGACGGCCACATGGTGGGCCATGCCGTCGACCACCTGGATCCAGCCGACGGTTCCGTCCTGTTCATCGAGAATGTCGGCAACCTGGTGTGCCCTGCCGCCTTCGACCTGGGGGAGGCGCACAAGGTCGCCATCCTCTCGGTGACGGAGGGCGAGGACAAACCCTTGAAATACCCCGACATGTTCGCCGCCGCCGACCTGGTGCTGATCAACAAGACGGATCTGCTGCCCCATCTGGATTTCGATGTCGAGCTGGCCATGGCCAACGCCCGCAAGGTCAACCACAAGGTGCGGCTGCTGCAGGTTTCCGCCCGCACGGGCGAGGGCATGGCGGCCTGGCTGGACTGGATACGGGGCGCTCGCCTGATGGCGCTGTCCGGCAGGACGCCGCAGGCGGCGGAATAGGGGGAATCCCATGTGCCTGGCCATACCCGCGCTGGTGACGGCGCTGCACGACGGCGCGATGGCGAGCGTGTCGGTCGGTGGCATCGCCAAGCAGGTCTCCATCGCCCTGCTGGATGAGGTGGTGGTGGGGGACTACGTGCTGCTGCACGTCGGCTACGCCCTGCACCGCGTCAGCGAGGAGGAAGCGCAACGCACCCTGGCCATGATGGCCGAGGCCGGGCTGCTGCAGGCCGAGGTGGTGGAGATGACGGAACCAGTCGAAACGGGAACAGCGCCATGAAATATGTCGACGAATTCCGTGACCGGGACTTGGCGCGCACCTTGGCCACGGCCATCGCCGCCGCCGCCGACCCGGCGCGTGACTACAATTTCATGGAGTTCTGCGGCGGGCACACCCATGCCATCTTCCGCTATGGCGTGCAGGATCTGGTGCCGGCCAACGTGCGCTTCGTGCATGGCCCCGGCTGCCCCGTCTGCATCCTGCCCGCCCGCCGCCTGGACGATGCCATCGAGCTGGCGGAGCGGCATGGTGTGATCCTGTGCAGCTATGGCGACATGCTGCGCGTGCCAGGTACCGGGCGGCGCTCATTGCTGAAGGCCAAGGCGGACGGTGCCGACATCCGCATGGTCTATTCCACGCTGGACGCGCTGGACATCGCCCGCGCCAACTCGGGGCGCGATGTGGTCTTCCTGGGCATCGGGTTCGAGACGACGACCCCGCCCAGCGCCGTCGCCATCGCCCAGGCGCAGGCGGAGGGCATCGCCAACTTCTCCGTCTTCTGCAACCATGTGCTGACCCCGCCGGCCATCCGCCACATCCTGGAAGCGCCGGAGATCGACCCCACCCAGGCCGCCCGCCTGGATGGCTTCCTGGGGCCGTCGCACGTCAGCACCGTCATCGGTTCCCGCCCCTATGAGTTCCTGGCCGCCCGCTACGGCAAGCCGGTGGTCATCGCCGGGTTCGAGCCGCTGGACGTCATGCAGTCGGTCCTGATGCTGATCCACCAGGTGAACGAGGGCCGGGTGGACGTGGAAAACCAGTACACCCGGGTGGTGACGCGGGATGGCAACCGCAAGGCGCAGGAGCTGGTGGCCCGCATCTTCGAACTGCGCCCCAGCTTCGAATGGCGCGGCCTGGGCAGCGTGCCGGAAAGCGCGCTGGCCATCCGTGCCGAGTATGCCGCCTTCGACGCCGAGAAGCGCTTCGCCCTCAGTGAGAAGCAGAGCCGCGAGACCAAGTCCTGCGAATGCCCGGCCATCCTGCGTGGTGTCAAAAAGCCGAAGGACTGCAAGCTGTTCGGCAAGGCGTGCACACCGGAAACCCCCATGGGCGCCTGCATGGTCTCCTCCGAAGGGGCGTGCGCGGCCTACTGGACCTACCGGCGCATGGAAACCCTGGCGGAGATGGCGGCCGAATGACGACCCAGCCACCGCCCGACCTTTCCGGCAACGTCGACATGAGCCACGGCGGCGGCGGCCGGGCCATGGCGCGGCTGATCCATGACGTGTTCCGCCGCCATCTGGCCAATCCGCTGCTGGACCAGGGGCATGACGCCACGCGCATCGATGCCGGATCGGGTCGTATCGCCGTGACCACGGACGCGCACGTCATCTCCCCGCTGTTCTTCCCCGGTGGCGACATCGGCGCGTTGGCCGTGCACGGCACGTTGAATGATCTGGCCATGGCCGGCGCGCGGCCCCTGGCCCTGACCGCCGCCTTCATCATCGAGGAAGGCTACCCCCTGGCCGACCTGGACCGCATCGCCGCCAGCATGGGCCGGGCCTGCCGCGAGGCCGGGGTGCCGGTGGCGACCGGTGACACCAAGGTGGTGGAGCGGGGCAAGGGCGACGGCGTCTTCATCACCACCAGCGGCGTCGGTGTGGTGCCGGAGGGGGTGGACATCGGCCCGCACCGCCTGCGCCCGGGGCAGGCCGTCCTGCTGTCCGGCCCCATTGGTGACCACGGCATCGCCATCCTGTCCAAGCGCCAGGGCCTGGAATTCGGCACGGAAATCCGGTCCGACAGCGCCGCCTTGCACCGCATGGTGGCCGACATGGTGGCGGCGGTGCCCGGTATCGCGGTCTTGCGCGACCCCACCCGGGGCGGCCTGTCCGCCACCCTGAACGAACTGGCCGAGGCCGCCGGCCTGGGCATGCAGCTGGAGGAGCGGGCCATTCCCGTGCGGCCGGAGGTGGCGGCGGCCTGCGAGATGCTGGGCCTGGACCCCCTGAACGTCGCCAACGAGGGCAAGCTGGTCTGTGTTTGCGAGCCGGACGAGGCGGAGACGCTGCTGGCGGTGATGCGCGACCATGCGGAAGGCCGTGACGCGGCACGGATCGGTCATGTTACGGTGGGCCAGCCCGGCTTCGTCCGCATGACGACGGCCATCGGCGGCCAGCGGGTGGTCGACTGGCTGTCGGGCGAACAACTTCCGCGCATCTGTTAGCGGAGAGGAGCGATGGCCGAGCCTTCCACCGATCTGCCCACCATCCTGATCGTCGATGACGAGCTGCGCTCCCTGGAATCGCTGCGGCGCATCCTGGAGGAGGATTTCGAGGTGCTGACTGCGGCCAGCACCGTCGAGGCGGAGCGGCGGTTGGCCGACAATCTGGTCCAGGTGGTGCTGTGCGACCAGCGCATGCCGGAACGCACCGGCGTTGAGTTCCTGACCCAGGTCAAGGAGCGCTGGCCCGAGGTGGTGCGCATGATCATCTCCGGCTACACCGACGCCCACGACATCATCGACGGCATCAACCAGGCGGGCATCTTCCAGTACATCACCAAGCCTTGGCATCCGGAAAACCTGCTGCTGACGCTGAAGGGCGCCTGCCGCCTTTATGCCCTGCAACGGCAGAACGAGCTGCTGGCGGTGGAGATGAAGATGCTGCCGGCCACGGCCTCCCGCATGGTGGGGGAGCGGAAGGAGAAGCTGCGGCGCGCCTATAGCTTTGACGACGGTATCGTCCGCGCCAAGGGCAGCCCGATGGAGGGGGTCTGCCACAGCCTGGCCCAGGTGGCGCCGTTCGATGTGCCGGTGCTGCTGTTCGGTTCCTCCGGCACTGGCAAGGAGCTGGCGGCGCGGGCCCTTCACTACGGCTCGCTGCGCTGGAACAAGCCCTTCGTGGTGGAGAATTGCGGCGCCTTGCCCGACGAGCTGCTGGAGAGCGAGCTGTTCGGCCACAAGAAGGGCGCCTTCACCGGTGCCATCGAGGACCATGTCGGCCTGTTCGAGCGGGCGGACGGCGGCACCGTCTTCCTGGATGAGATCGGCGAAGTGTCCCCCGCCTTCCAGGTCAAGCTGCTGCGCGTGCTGCAGGAGGGGGAGATACGCCCCCTGGGCGGCACCCGCACCCGCAAGGTGGACGTGCGGGTGATCGCCGCCACCAACAAGGACCTGGAGGAGGAGGTGCGGGCCAAGCGTTTCCGCGCCGACCTGTTCTACCGCCTGGCCGGCATGATCATCCGCCTTCCCGACCTGAAGGACCGCAAGGGCGACCTGCCCGTGCTGGTGGAGGTGCTGCTGGACCGGGCCACGACGCAGATGGGCAAGCGCGTGCCCGGCATCTCACCGGAGGCGCTGGAGTGCCTGGCCCGCTATGACTGGCCCGGCAATGTCCGCGAGTTGCAGAACGAGGTGCAGCGCCTGGTGGTGCGGGGCGAGGAGGGCCGGCGGCTGGAGGCCGACCTCCTGTCTCCCCACATCCTGCGGGCGGAACCGGCGGGCGCTGGCGCGCGTGGCGAGGATGACTTCACCGACATCGCCGGGCTGGCGGGCGACCTGCGCGAGCGGGTCAGCGTCCTGGAGGCGCGCATCATCCGCGAGACGCTGATCCGCCACCGCTGGAACAAAAGCCAGGCGGCGCGGGAGCTGGGCCTGTCACGCGTGGGCTTGCGCGCCAAGCTGGAACGCTACGGGCTGGAGAACGTCCATCCCCTGGCGCCGCCCAAGCGCATGGCGGGGAGCTGAGCCATGGGCAGTCACGATCCCTTGGCCGACCTGCCATCGCCTGACGCGGACGGCGAGGGCGAGCAGCTGTGGATCGACGTCATCCGCCGCATGGACGTCGTCTACAGCGACCTCGTCGCCTCGCAGGTCGCGCTGGAGGAACAGAACCAGCGCCTGCAGCAGGCGCGCGATTTCATGCACTCGGTCCTGGGCGCCATGAACGACGTGCTGATCGTCTGCGACGCCGATGGCGCCGTGCTGCGGGTCAACGCGGCGCTGACGGCGGCTCTGGGGCGGGAGGAGGGGGCATTGCTGGGCGCCCCCCTGCTGGATCTGTTCGACCCCGCCGACCACGCGGACATCCGGGCCTGCCTGGCCGATGGCCGTGCCATCGAGGACAAGGGCTGGCAGCTGCTGGCGGCGGACGGCCAGCGGGCGGCGGTGTCGGTCAACGGGGCGCCCCGCCGGGACGCGCGCGGCCGCTTCGCCGGTATGGTGCTGGCCGGCCGGCCGGTGGGCGAGCTGCTGCGGGCCTATCGGGAACTGGACAAGGCCCACCAGCGCCTGCGCCAGACGCAGCAGCAGCTGCTGACCTCGGAAAAGATGGCGGCGCTGGGCCGGCTGGTGGCGGGCGTGGCGCACGAACTCAACAACCCCATCAGCTTCGTCTTTGGCAACATGTACGCCCTGAAGCGCTATGGCGCCGCCATCACCGGTTATCTGGCGGCCATCGACGCCGGCAAGCCGCGGGCGGAACTGGCGGCCCTGCGCGACAGCCTGCGCATCGACAAGGTGCTGGCGGACATCGGCCCCCTGGTCGACGGCACCCTGGAAGGGGCGGAGCGGGTGCGCGACATCGTCCAGGACCTGCGCCGCTTCTCCTCCAACCAGCGGGAGGAGCCGGAAGCGTTCAACCTGGTCCGACTGATCCATACCGCCACCGACTGGGTCATCAAGACCCAGCGCACCAAGCCGGAGGTGCGGCTGGAGCTGCCGCCGGCGCTGGAGGTGACGGGACGCAAGGGCCAGTTGCACCAGATCCTGGTCAACCTGATGCAGAACGCGGTGGACGCCGTCGATGGACGCGACGGCGCCCTGATCCGCATCACGGCGGGAGAACAGGAT
>NZ_BACU01000320.1 GCF_000333275.1 Azospirillum sp. B4
ATGGACATCGAGCTGCGCCTGTCGGTGGAGGACTCGCCCAATTCCGCGGGCGTCGTCATCGACATGATCCGCTGCTGCAAGCTGGCGCTGGAAAATGGCATCGGCGGCGTCCTGGAAGGGCCCAGCGCCTATTTCTGCAAGCATCCGGCGGTGCAGTACACGGATGACGACGCCTACCAGATGACGGAAACCTTCATCCGCGGGAACACGCTGAAGGTCGCCGTTTCCCAATGAAGTGCCTGATCGTCGCCGCCGGGCAGGGGACACGGCTGCGGGAAAGGGGCTTGAGCAAGCCCCTGATCCCGATCAAGGGAACCCCGCTGATCGAGCGCGTGATCGCGGGCGCCCGCGCCGCCGGGATCACGGAGTTCGTCGTCGTCAGCGGGTACCGCGGCACGGAGCTGCGGGCGGCGCTGGACGCCTATGCCGCGCGCGTCGGCGGGATATCCGTCACCCATGTCGTGAATGACGAATGGGAACGGGCCAACGGCGTGTCCGTGCATAAGGCCAAGGCCCAGCTTACGGGGCCCTTCCTGCTGACGATGTGCGACCACCTGGTGGATCCCGGCATCTTCCAGGCGTTGATGGCCGTGGCGCCGGAGCCCGACACCGTGACGCTGGCGGTTGACCACAACCTCGACCGCCCGCTGAACGACCCGGAGGACGTGACCCGGGTCAAATGCGTGGACGGCAGGATCGAGCGCATCGGCAAGGTCATCCGCGACTTCAATGCCTACGACACCGGCGTCTTCCTGTGCACGCCGGGTATGTTCGCGGCATTGGAGGCCAGCCAGGCCAAGGGTGACGACAGCATCTCCGGCGCCATGAACGTGCTGGCGGGCTGGGGCAAGGCGCTGGTGCGGGATATCGGGGAGCGCATCTGGATCGATGTCGACGACCCGGTCGCCTTCGAGAAGGCGGAAAAGCTTCTGGACTCCGGCCAGCTCTGACCCCGATGGAAACCACCGAACCGGTCCGGCGGACGTCCGAGATCGAAGAGGTCACCAACCTCTATCTCATTCATCCGGTCTCCAGTTGGCTGACGCCCCGGTTCGCGGCCGTGGGCATTACCCCGAACGCCGTCTCCCTGGCGGGGATGGCCTTCGGGATCGCGGCCGGCGTGGCCTACCACCATTACCAGTCCCTGGCCTGCGCGCTGGCCGGATTCGTCCTGATGGTCGCCTGGCATGTCATGGACGGTGCTGACGGTCAGTTGGCCCGCCTGACCAACGCCCAGTCCGAGATGGGCAAGATCCTGGACGGCATCTGCGACTACGTCACCTTCATCGCCGTCTATGTCGGGCTGGCGACGACCCTGAACCAGGAGCACGGCCCCTGGATTTGGCTGGTGGTGGTGGGCGCCGGTGTCGCCCACGCCGCCCAGTCCGCCGCCTATGAGATGCAGCGCCAGGCCTACAATTACTGGGGCTGGGGACGCAAATCCGCCGAGCTGGCCAAGCTGGGCGCCGCGCGGCCGCGGGGAAGCGGCTTCCTGGGGGCGCTCTATCGCGCCTATGTGGGGCTGCAGTACCTGACGGCCGGGGTCACCGTGGACTTCCATGAAAAGCTGGGCGCCGCCCTGGCGGCTGATACCGCGCGGGCTCCCGCCCTCCGCGCCCGGTACCGCGCCGCGTTCGCGCCCGCCGTGCGCCGCTGGTCCATCCTGTCGGCCAACTACCGGACGCTGGGGATCTTCCTCGCCGCCCTGGCCGGGGCGCCCCTGCTGTATTTCTGGTTCGAACTGATCGGCTTCAGCCTGATCCTGGCCGTTCTGCTGTCACGGCAGGCGGCCCTGTGCGCCCGCTTCCTCAGGGAGGTGGAGCGGACGGCGTAGCCGGGACCAGCCGCGTCATCGGGTGCGCCCGTCGGAACAGGTGGATGGCCAGTCCCGCCAGGATCAGTGACGGCCCCAGGGCCGTCACCGCCGGATTGAGGTCCAGCAGCAGGTTCAGCCGGTCGGAGATCTGCTGGGTCAGTGAGAAGATGATGCCGATGACGGCGCCCAGCGTGATCTGCTGGCCCGTGTTCTGCGCGCGTGGCGGGCCGAAGAGGAAGGGCGCCGCGATCATCACCATCGCGACCAGGACGAAGGGGATGCTGATCCTGCCCCACAGTTCCTGCTCATACCGCACGGCGTGCTGTTCCTGTCCCCGCAGTTCCCGCACATAGCGGAACAGGGCGATGGGCGACATGTTCTCCGGCGCCGGCATCAGTTCCTGTACGCGCTTGCCGGGCAGGAAGGAATTCCACGACAGGGTGTCCAGGTGCTCGGTGACGAAGCGCTGGCCATCGATGCGCTTGCGCGTGACGTCGTTCAGCAGCCAGGGGCCGTCGGCCTGGATATCGGCGCGCTCGGCATGCAGGAAGGTGTCCAGCCGCCGGTTCTCCGCGAAGATGTAGATGTTGACCCCGCGCAGCACGTTCTTGCTCTCGATCTGCTGCACGTTCAGGTACTGGTGGGCGCCACCAGCCCAGAAGCTGTCGCCGCTGTCGGCCAGGGGTGAGTTGGCAAGCGCCGCCGACCGCCGGGTCAAGGCCAGGTGCTGGGCCGGGGGGATGACGAATTCCGCCATCACGAACAGCACGGCCAGGACCAGCGGCACCAGCTTCATCACCGACGCCATCACGCGCACCTCCGACACGCCAACGGCGCGCAGGGCGATCAGTTCGGAATCCTTGGCCAAGCCACCCAGGGCCAGCAGGCTGCCGATCAGCATGGCCACCGGCGCCACCTGCAGCACCCGCGACGGGCTGGTCAGCAGGACGTAGACCAATGCGTCGATCAGATGATACTGGCCCTCGCCCACCGACTTCAGCTGCTCCACGAACTCCAGCAGGCTGAACAGGGCGGTCAGCCCGGCGGCGACCATCAGGAAGGCCTTCAACGCGGCGCCGCCAATATAGCGATCAAGCAGGGTCATGGCTGATCACGTGTTCCGGGGCGGGCAGGCGACCGGACAGGCGCCTGACCAGGGCACGGGCGTGGAATTCCACGTTCAGCTGCGGCCAGTAGAAGGATACGACCAGCAGGACCGCCAGCAGCCCGGGGGCCCACCAGATGCCGGGCACGGGCCCCACGCTGCCGTGCTGGACCCAGGTGCGGGCCGACGTGCACAGCAGGTAATAGCCGGAATAGACCAGGATGGCCGCGCCGAACTTCGAATAACGGCCGCCCTGCCGGGGATTGACGCGGCTGAGGGGCATGCCCAGCATGCCCAGCAGCAGGGTGGACAGGGGCGTGGACAGGCGCCACTGGAATTCCGCGATGTCGACCGGCTGTGTCGACCGGGCCAGCAGGGCGGTGCTGACGCCGGTGGCGCTGTAGGAGGTCGGGGTGACCTCATGGTTGCCGGGATCCAGCGAAATGCCACCCACGTCCAGCATGCGGTCCGACCCGCCGTCCTTGTGGCTCAGGAAATAGACATGCGCGTCCTGCAGCCGCACGTCCGATCCGCCGGTGGGTTTGGGCGGCAGGGCGAAGGCCTTCTGCGCCAGGATGACATGCGTGCTGTCGGGGCGCTGGATCTGGATGAAGACATCCTCGGCCGGGCCTTTCAGCCCCTCCCGCCGGGGAAAGAAGATCACCCGCTTGCCGTGCTGGCTGATGTAGAAGGTGCCCGATTCCATCGCGTCCATGTTCAGCGACAGCTGCGCCTCGTGGGAAATCTCGTGCGACTTCTCATAGGCCCAGGGGCGGGCGAACAGGGACAGGAGCAGCACGGTCGCCGCCATGACCGCCGACAGCTTGACCACGGCGCGCATCACCTGGCCGGGCGTGACGTGCAGCGCGTACATCGCGACGAACTCTGAGTCGCTGTACAGCTTGCCGAAAGCCAGCACCACCGAGATGTAGAGCGATATCGGGATCAACACTTCCAGCGAGATCAGCAGCTTCAGGCCGATCAGCTCCGCGATGGCGCCGGTGGGCAGCAAGCCGTTGACAGCATCCGCCAGCAGGCTGGCGGTGCTGTAGCCGGCGAAAAGCGCCATCAGGATGCCCAGCACGGCCGTCAGCGGCTTGGCGATCTCTCGGATGAGGTAGCGTTCGATGATCAAGGTCGCGGGCCATCCGGCGCGGGGCGCGTCTCAAGGATTAACGCAGAGCCGACGGCATGTCCTAATCCCTTCCGGGTTTCGGAGCCGCCAGCCTTCAACGGCGTAGACACTCTGGAATAATCCCTGTGACATTGCCATGTCAGCCATTTATAAGGGTTCTTGCAAAAATTTTAAACCCTCCTCCCCCTTTTGGAGGAGATGTTGGCGGCGTTCTAACGACAAAACGGCTAATACAACCGCATGGACCACTCAATGGAGCAGACTCGGGAGTTGGTATTCGGCGTGCTTCGATCGTCGTTGCAAAATCCGATAGAACTTTCCGATGACACCAATATCACAGAAGGTCTTGGATTGGACTCTGTGGCCGTCATGGATTTTGTCATGGAGATTGAGGATGCGTTCGATATTTCCATTCCGCTTGATCGGATCGCCGAAGTAAAAACTATTGGGGATCTGGTTGCCACGGTACACGACCTCAAGGGCAAATCCTGACCAATGGCTCTTTTAGACAAGTATGCGCCGCTATTGGTCCAGTACGAAAGTCTGGAAGCCACCGGCTACAATCCCTTTAACGTCGCCTTTGACGATGTTGTCTCGCCGACGGAAGCGGTGATCGGGGACAGGCGTATCCTTCTCCTCGGAACGAACAACTATCTGGGCCTGACCTACGACCCGGCGGTGATCGCCGCGTCGGTCGGGGCGGCCCAGGAACTCGGCGTCGGCACCACCGGGTCGCGCCTGGCGAATGGCAGCTATGGCGGCCACCGGCAGCTGGAACGGGCCCTGGCCGACTTCTATGGCCGCAAGCACGGCATGGTGTTCTCGACCGGCTATCAGGCCAACCTGGGCATCCTGTCGGCCCTGGCCGGCAAGGATGACCACCTGATCCTGGACGCCGACAGCCACGCCAGCATCTATGACGGCTCCCGCCTGGGGCATGCCCAGGTCACGCGCTTCCGCCACAACGATCCCGACGACCTGGACAACCGCCTGCGCCGCCTGGCGGGTACGGCGGGGGACAAGGTCATCGTCGTGGAGGGCATCTACTCCATGCTGGGCGACACGGCACCCCTGCGTGAGTTCGTCGAGGTGAAGCGCAAGTGGGGCGCCTATCTGGTGGTGGATGAGGCCCATTCCCTGGGTGTCCTGGGGGAGAACGGGCGCGGGCTGGTGGAAACCGCCGGGGTGGAGGCGGATGTCGATTTCGTCGTCGGCACCTTCTCCAAGAGCCTGGGGGGCGTCGGCGGCTTCTGCGTCAGCGACATGGACGGCTTCGACATCCTGCGTGTCGCCAGCCGGCCCTACATGTTCACCGCGTCGCTGCCGCCATCGGTGATCGCCGGGGTGATGGAGGCGTTGCGCCAGCTGCGCGCCCGCCCGGCGCTGCGCCATCAGTTGCTGGACAACGCCCGCCGCTTTCATGCCGGCCTGGCCGATCTGGGTTTCACCCTCTGTTCGGAGGCCAACCCCGTGGTGTCGGCCGTGATGCCCGACCCGAAGACGGCCTTCACCTTCTGGTCGCGTCTGCTGGAAGGGGGGCTCTACACCAACGTCAGCCTGCCGCCCGCCACGCCCAAGGGGCTGGCGCTGCTGCGGTCCAGCGTCAGTGCGGCCCACACGCCCGCCCAGATCGACCAGGCCCTGTCGCTGTTCGCCGAGACGGGCCGGGCGCTGGGTCTGATCCCGGCGGCGTCCGGGTCCACCGTGGTGCCTGACCTGTGCGTGGCCGCTCAGTAATACTTCATCTGCACGACGACATGGTTGTCGCCGGCCTGGAGCGGGATGCGCACCTTTTCCAGGCCGGGCGGCCCCAGGTACAAGGTCGGGTTGTTGGAGAAGCCGTACCCCTCCGCCGGAATGCCCAGCATCGTCGTGTCGAAATGGCCGTTGTCGTTTTCATCGTGGAACAGCGCCACGGCGTAGGTGCCGGGCTGGGGCAGGGCGAAGCAGGCCTCGGTCGCTGGCAGAGTGACGGGCACGATCTGGCGGGCGACCTTGTAGGCGCCGTCCAGGAAATGCTTGGCGTCGTCCGGGTAGATGGTGATGGTGACGTTGCCCTTGCCATTACGCATGCCGCTGACGCTGACCTGCAGCCGCACCTGGTCGGGGTTGCCGGGATCGCAAGGGGGGCCCGGCATGGCCGTCGCCTTTTCCGCCCGCGCCACGCCGGACAGCAGCAGGCCGGCCGCCAGCGTAGCCGCCATCATGGCACTCGTGTAACGCCCCCAACCCATCATTATCCTCTCCACCCAGGCGAACAACCCCGCACCATCTATGGCCCCCGCCGGGCAGACTTCAAGCGCCGTGAGGGAGCCGGGCGTGCGTGACATTGTCATCTTCCGCCAGAACCTGTTTCGTGTTTCGGAACCCTTCATCACCGAACAGGCCGGGCACCTGCGGCGGCATGCGCCTGTCCATGTGGGCCGCCTGCGCTTCGGGGCCGGCCCGGCCGGGGTGGAGTCGCTGGCGCTGCAGTCGCTTTGGCCGCGTTTCACGCTGCCCCGCATCGGCTGGCAGATGCTGACGCGCGACCCGGCGCCCTATCAGCGATTGCTCGCCGGCCGGCGGCCGGCCCTGATCCACGCGCATTTCGGGGTGGACGGAGTCTATGCCCTGCCGCTGGCGCGGCGCCTGGGCATTCCACTGGTCACCACCTTCCACGGCTTCGACGCCACCTTGTCCACCGCGGCGTTCCTGCTGTCTCCCGCCTGGTTGAACTATCCCCTGTTCCGGGGACAGCTGGCGCGGCAGGGGGACCTGTTCCTCTGCGTCTCCGCCTTCATCCGGGAGCGGGTGCTGGCCATGGGCTTCCCGGCGGAGCGGACGCGGGTGCATTACATCGGCGTGGACAGCCAGGCGGTCCAACCCCGCGACCCGGCGGAGGAGACGCCGACCATCCTGCATGTCGCCCGGCTGGTGGAGATGAAGGGCACGGAATACCTGATCCGCGCCTTCGCCCTGCTGGCGGACAGGCACCCGGCGGTCCGGCTGGACATCATCGGCGACGGCCCCCTGCGCGCATCGCTGCAGAAGCTGGCGGGGTCGCTGGGGTTGGGGGAGCGGGTGCGGTTCCATGGCGCCCGGCCGCATGCCGAGGTGTTGCCCCACATGCGCCGGGCGGCGATGCTGATGCTGCCCAGCGTGTACACCGCCACCGGGCGGGTGGAGGGGCTGGGGATGGTCCTGCTGGAAGCGGCCGCCACCGGCATTCCGGTGGTTGGTTCCCGCGTTGGCGGCATTCCGGAGGTCGTCATCGACGGACGGACGGGGCTGCTGGCTCCCGAGCGCGAGCCCGAGGCGCTCGCCGCCCATATGGAGACGTTGTTGCAAGACCGTGATCTGCGTCACCGCATGGGCGCCCAGGCGCGGGCTCATGTGGAAGCATGCTTTGACATCCACCGCCAGACTGCGGAATTGGAAGATTTGTACGATGGGGTTCTCGACAATGGCCGGTGAAGATGTTCGTCCGGATCGCCTGGAAAACCTGGCCGCGGGCCTGCGCTTCGCCGCCCGCGCCATCGGCCAGCGCTACACACCGCTGCTGGCCCAGGTGGTGGTGACGCGCCGCTGCAACCTGGCCTGCGGCTACTGCAACGAATATGACGACTTCTCGCCGCCGGTCCCCTTGAAGGATCTGCTGGCGCGCGTCGATCATCTGGCGGATCTCAAGACCGCGTCGATCACCTTCACCGGCGGGGAACCGCTGCTGAACCCCGACCTGGACAAGGCGGTCCGCCACGCGCGCAAGCGGGGCATGATCGTCACCACCATCACCAACGGCTTCCGCCTGACCAAGGAATGGATCGACCGGCTGAACGTCGCCGGCCTCCAGGGCATGCAGATCAGCATCGACAACCTTGAGCCCGACGACATCTCGATGAAGAGCCTGAAGTCGGTGGAGGGCAAGCTTGAGCTGCTGTCCAAACACGCGCTGTTCAAGGTGAACGTCAACTCCGTCCTGGGCGTCACGGGGGAACGGACGCAGGACGTGATCACGGTGGCGGAAACGGCGGCGAAATACGGCCTGCAGCATTCCGTCGGCGTGCTTCACGACGGCAGCGGCCTGTTGAAGCCGCTGAGCCCGGCGCAGATGCAGGCCTATGAGAGGGTCACCCAGATCTCCCCGTCCATGGTGCACAGCCTGAACTACTGGCTGTTCCAGAAGAATCTGATGAACGGCCAGGGCAACGACTGGAAGTGCCGCGCGGGCGCCCGTTACCTCTACGTCACCGAGGATGGCCGGGTGCATTGGTGCTCGCAGCAGCGGGGATATCCCAACAAGGCGCTGCTGGACTACACGGTTGAGGACATCAAGCGCGAATACCATACGGAAAAGGGCTGCGCGCCGACCTGCACCCTCAGCTGCGTGCACCAGATGAGCATGTTCGACCGGCGGCGCCAGGCCATCGCCGACCCGACGCAAGCCGCCAAGGCGGGGGTGGGCGAGGGGGCGCCGGCGCCGGTCAGCTGACCGGCTTTTCCCGGTCCAGGCGGAACAGCCCGCCATAGGCCGCCGCCATGGCCGCCACGACGATGGCGACGCTGACGGCGGGCCGCTCGCTGCCCGGCAGCAGGCGCAGGGTCCAGACCACGGCGGCCATGACGGCGACGCCGGCGGCCGGCAGCAGGAAGGTCCGGATGGCGGCGCTGGCGGCGATGCTCCAGGTCCGTTCCAGGTAGCGGGCGCCCCAGATCAGCAGCGGCGGATATATCGCCACCCAGACGGCCGCGACGGCGATGATGCCGCGCGGGTCCGGGAACACCACGCCCACGGCGACGATGCCCACGCTCAGCAGCGTCAGCGTGGTGCCCGACAGGCGGGCCGCCAGGCCCGGCTGGCCCGACGCCATCATCAGCGGGGTCAACAGTTGCGAGGTCGCGCGCAGCAGGGCGGCGGCGGCCAGCAGCTTCAGCGGCAGGGCTGCGGCGGCGTAGCTGCCGCCCCGGTCGTCGTGGATCAGGGCGGTCAGCGGATCGGCCGCCAGGATCAGCCCCACCATCAGGGGCGCCGTCAGCAGGAACAGCCGGCGCAACGACCAGGTCAGCGATTGGGTCAGGACGGCCTTGTCCGCCGATACCCGGGCGAAGACGGGCAGGGCGGTGCGGTTGATCAGCGTGCCCACCGCCATCACCGGCTCCATGGCGATGTCGAAGGCCACGCGGTACAGCGCCAGGGGGGGCGGCGCCGTAGAACCAGCCGACCAGCAGGAAATCGACGTTCTTGAACACCTGCTCGAACAGGTTGACGGCGGCGGCCCTGAAGCCGAAGCGCACCAGGGGCCGGATTTCGGCCTGGTCGAAGTGCGGCCCGGGGCGGAAGGGCCGTGCCAGGGTGGCGCCGATCAGGGTGTAGAGGCCGCTGGCGGCATACCCCACCACCAGCGCCCAGGTTCCGGCCCCGGCCAGCGTCAGGCCCAGCCGTGTCAGGGCGGCGCCCAGCGTGGCCGACACGTTGACCACGGCGATCCGTTCATAGCGCAAATCCCGGTTCAGCAGCGCCAGGGGGATGACGGCGGCGGCCACCACCGGCTGCTTGGCGGCGACGGCGATGAAATAGACCGCCATGCCGGACACGCCGTAGACCGCCTCGATCACCGGCGCGGCCAGCAGGGTCAGCCCGGCCATCGCCGTGGCGGCCAGCATGACGAACCAGAACAGGCTGTCCAACTGGCGCTTGGCCACCGTCGGCGCCTGCAGCAGGGCGTCGCCGGTGCCCAGGCCGTTGAAGGCCTCGATCACCATGCCGACGGACATGACCAGCGAGGCCACGCCCACCTGTTCCTTGCTGAGGAAGTTCAGCACCGCCAGGATGGTCGCGAAGTCGATGACCTTGGCCAGGATGGTGGCGCCACCCAGCCAGTTGAAACCCCGGCGCAGGTGGCGCTGATGGTCCTTATCGCTCTGCGGGCCATTTCCCGGGCCATGCACGGTGTCGCTCACGGCTGTTCGGCGGGTTGGGCGGGCGGTACCGGCGGTTCGGGGCGGGGCGGCAGCACCCAAGCGCCTTTGTCGATCAGGTGGGCCAGCCACTGGCCGGACTGCTGGCGCCAGGCCCGGAATTCCCGCCGCCCCCAGGTGCCCGTCTCCGCCGGCGTGGTCTCCAAGCGGTCCTTGACCAGGGCGAAGATGCGTTGGGCCCGTGCCGCCCAGGTATAGTCGCGGCTGTCGGCCAGCGCCGCTTCCGCCAGGCGGGCGGCTCGGCCCGGGTCCCCCAGCAGCGCGTCGATGCCGGCCACCAGCTCCGGCACGGAATCCGGCGGGCAGAGATGGGCGTTGTGGCCGTGGCGCAGGACCTCTCCCACGTCGGGCGTCTGGCCCGCCAGAATGGGCCGGCCGGAGGCCAGGTAGAAGAACACCTTCAGCGGCAGGACCGTCGAGCCGAATTCCGCCAGCGGCAGCCAGGACGGTGGGATCAGCAGGATGTCGGCCGCGTATACGTAGTCGGCCAATTTATCAGCGGGCTGGTAGGGAACGATGCGCACATTGGGGACGTCGCGGGCCATGGCCTCGATCGGTCCGTCACCGTACGATCCCACCAGGATGAACAGCACGTCCGGCCGCAGCTTGGCCGCCTCGACCGCCAGGCCCAGGCCCTTCTTGTGATTGACCCGGCCGGTATAGACCACCGTCTTCTGGCCGGGCGCGACCCCGATCCGTCGCTTGGCCTCCTCCAGGGGGATGCGCGCCTGGAAACGGGCCGGCTCATAGCCGTTGCGGATGCAGCGCACCTTGTCCTCGGGAATCCCCAGGGCCAGGTACTTGCGCCGCGTGTATTCGGAATGGCAGATCTTGACGATGAACCGCGGATGGCTCAGCAGGCGGTACAGCCAGTACTGCAGCGGCGGGATCTGGTCGGGCCAGGGGCGGTAATGGTCGAAGGCGACCTTCTGCCCGAACAGGATGGCCATCCAGGCGACCCACAGGTTGCGGGTGTAGATCACGTCGGCCTGGCGGAATTCCTTGCGGAACGGCAGGGTCAGGCCGCAGAGGAAATGCCGCAGGGCCGCCGGCCTGATGGGCGCGCGGGCGTCGACCACCGGCATGCCGGCCAGGGCTTCCGCCGTGGCCCGCCCCGCCGCGCTTTTCAGCGGGACGTGCAGCCAGGACTGTTCAGCCAAGGCCGAGAGGTACTTCGCCGTTGTCGTGAATACTTCGGCATCCGCCTCTGTACTGGGCAGGGGATTTTCAAAGGTGAATAATATTCGCATTGAAAACCATATACGTCCGCCGCCGGGATGGGCGGGGGACAGTCTTTCCACAGATGCCCGGGGGACTCAATAGCGCTCAGCGCGCGCGTGGCCGCCATGCCGCGTGGGGTGGGGACGGCATGCCGATCGGCATACCATTCCGTCACCAATCCTGTGGCATAAGGGGCCCCGAACCACGCTTCGGGAACCCGTCCGACCATGATCCGCCTTGAAAACATCAGCAAGCACAACGGCCACCGCATCCTGTTCATGGAAACGTCCGCGGCGCTGAACCGGGGGGAAAAGGTCGGCCTGGTGGGTCCCAACGGCGCCGGCAAGACCACCCTGTTCCGCATGATCACGGGCGAGGAGCTGCCGGACACCGGCCAGGTCTCGGTCGAGAAGCAGGTCACCATAGGCTATTTCAACCAGGACGTCGGCGAGATGGCCGGCCGCAGCGCGGTGGCGGAGGTGATGGACGGCGCCGGTCCGGTCAGCGACGTGGCGCGGGAACTGGCCAGCCTGGAGGTTGCCATGGCGGATCCGGACCAGGCCGACCGGATGGATGAGATCATCGAGCGCTATGGCGAGGTGCAGGCCCGCTTCGACGAGCTGGGCGGGTATGAGCTGGAGGGCAAGGCGCGCGAGGTCCTGGCCGGCCTCAGCTTCAGCCAGGAGATGATGGACAAGGATGTCGGCATGCTGTCGGGCGGCTGGAAGATGCGCGTCGCGCTGGCCCGCATTCTGCTGATGAAGCCCGACGCCATGTTGCTGGACGAACCCAGCAACCATCTGGACCTCGAAAGCCTGATCTGGCTGGAAGGCTTCCTGAAGGGTTACGACGGCGCCCTGCTGATGACCTCCCACGATCGGGAGTTCATGAACCGCATCGTCGGCAAGATCATCGAAATCGATGGCGGATCGCTGAACACCTATTCCGGCGATTACACCTTCTATGAGCAACAGCGCGCGCTGAACGAGAAGCAGCAGCAGGCGCAGTTCGAGCGCCAGCAGGCGATGCTGGCCAAGGAATTGAAGTTCATCGAACGCTTCAAGGCCCGGGCCTCGCACGCCAGCCAGGTGCAGAGCCGGGTGAAGAAGCTGGACAAGATCGACCGTGTCGAGCCGCCGAAACGCCGCCAGGTCGTCACGTTCGATTTCCCGCCGGCCCCCCGTTCGGGCGATGACGTGGCCGTCCTGAAGAATGTGCACAAGGGGTATGGCAGCCGCAGCATCTACCAGGGCTTCGACCTGACCATCCGCCGCAAGGAGCGCTGGTGCGTCATGGGCGTCAACGGCGCCGGCAAGTCCACGCTGCTGAAGCTGGTGGCCGGCGCCGACCAGCCGGATGCCGGCACCGTCACCGTCGGCGGCAGCGTGAAGATGGGCTATTTCTCCCAGCACGCGATGGAACTGCTGGACGGCGACCAGACGGTGTTCGAGGCGCTGGAGGCGAAGTTCCCGCAGGCCGGGCAGGGGTCCCTGCGTGCGCTGGCCGGTTGCTTCGGCTTTTCCGGCGATGACGTGGAAAAGCGCTGCCGTGTCCTATCTGGCGGGGAGAAGGCGCGCCTGGTGATGGCGATGATGCTGTACAACCCGCCCAACTTCCTGGTGCTGGACGAGCCGACCAACCACCTGGATCTGGATACCAAGCAGATGCTGATCACGGCGCTGGCCGCCTACGAGGGCACCATGCTGTTCGTGTCGCACGACCGGCATTTCCTGGCGACCTTGTCCAACCGCGTGTTGGAACTGACGCCGGAAGGCATCCATCAATACGGTGGCGGCTATACCGAGTACGTGGCCAGCACCGGGCAGGAGGCCCCCGGCCTGCAATGACCGGGGCCGGATGACATCCGGGGCAGCCAGCGCGCCAGAAAGATGATATGAACCCCTTCGGCCAAGTAAATATTGCCAGCCGGAAGCTTGAGGACTGCGCGGCGCACAGCGGTGCCCTAAGAGACTCAAGTAATATAAGAATTCCGGGGAGGGGGATTTTGATGTTTTGTGATCATTCCATGGGCGGTGCCGCGTGAGTGAAGCGTCGGAGGGCCTGGTTCGCGGGCTAAAGAACCGTCACGTGCAGATGATCGCGCTGGGCGGCGCCATCGGGTCGGGGCTGTTCCTGGGGTCGGCGCAGGCCATCCACAAGGCGGGGCCCAGCCTGCTGCTGGCCTATGCCCTGGGCGGCATGGCGGTGTTCTTCATGGCGCGGGCGCTGGGCGAATTGTTGCTCTACCGCCCGGTGGCGGGGTCCTTCGCGACCTACGCCCAGGAATTCGTGGGGCCTTGGGCCGGCTTCGTTTCCGGCTGGTCCTACTGGTTCCTGTGGGTGATGGTCGGCATCGCCGAACTGACAGCGGTCGGCGTCTATATCCGTTATTGGTTCCCCAACTTGCCACAATGGGTGCCGGTGCTGGCGATGCTGGGCGTGCTGCTGGCCGCCAACCTGCGCAGCGTCAAGGTGTTCGGCGAGTTCGAGTTCTGGTTCGCCCTGATCAAGGTGCTGGCGGTGATCGCCCTTCTGCTGTTCGGGGTCGCCGTGCTGGGCTTCGACGCCGGCGGCCTGGGCACCCACGCCAGCGTCTCCAACCTGTGGAGCCACGGTAGCGTCTTTGCCAACGGCACCCTGGCGACCCTGCTGGTCTTCCCGGCCGCCCTGTTCGCCTTCGGCGGCATCGAGCTGATCGGCGTGACGGCGGGCGAGGCGGAGGATCCGGGCAGGACCCTGCCGCGCGCCATCAACGGCGCACTGCTGCGCATCCTGATCTTCTATATAGGCGCCATCGTCGTGATCATGTCGCTGGTGCCCTGGGACCAGATCTCCCCGGACTTCAGCCCCTTCGTCACGGTGTTCGACCATTTTGGCATTCCGGCCGCCGCCGGGGTGATCAATTTCGTGGTGCTGACCGCCGCCGCCTCAGCCTGCAACAGCGGCATCTTCTCCTGCGGCCGCATGCTGCACACCCTGGCCAACGCCAAGGAGGCGCCGGCCTACTTCGCCACGCTCAGCGGCCAGCACGTGCCTACGCGCGGCATCATCGCCTCGGTGGTCTTCATGCTGGCCGGCGTGCTGGTGAACTACGTGGCGCCGGAACAGGCCTTCCTGTACGTGATGAGCACGGTGGTGGTGATCCAGCTGTGGACCTGGTCCATCATCATCGTCTCCCACCTGTTCTACCGCCGCGCCGTGGTGGCGGGCCGGGCGACCCCGTCGCCCTACCGCATGCCGGGCGCGCCATGGACCGGCTATCTGACGCTGGCCTTCTTCGCGCTGACCCTGGTGCTGCTGGCCTTCGACGAGAACACCCGCCTGGCCCTCTACGTCGCCCCTGTTTGGGTGGTGGCGATGATCGTCGGTTGGCGGGCGGTCAGGCGGCGACGTTAGGCGGTCAGTTCCGGGCGCTCGGGCTTTCGCGGCACCGGGCCTCCGTGAAACGGTGCGATGTGGGCTTTCCAATTGGAAGGTCGGTTTCCACCGCCGGAGCGACGGGCCGCGGCTAAGCCCTGCCCTGTCTTGAATTCTTAACCTGGCATGCTTTTTGCCCCAACGACGCCGATGCGGAGCGAGACAGCCCCGCCGGGTAGGTTGGAGGAAAAGCCGGAATGGCGATTGAAACGTTCTATGAGGTGATGCGCCGCCAGGGCATCACCCGGCGAAGCTTCACTAAATTCTGCAGCCTGACGGCGGCGGCGCTGGGCCTGGGCCCGTCCTACGCCCAGGCCATCGAAACCGCCATGGAGACCAAGCCCCGCATCCCGGTGCTGTGGCTGCACGGCCTGGAATGCACCTGCTGTTCGGAAAGCTTCATCCGCTCGGCCCATCCCTTGGCCAAGGATGTCATCCTGTCGATGATCAGCCTGGACTATGATGACACCATCATGGCCGCGGCGGGTTTCCAGGCCGAGTCCATCATCGATGAGACCATCGAGAAGTATAACGGCAACTTCATCCTGGCGTGCGAGGGCAATCCGCCCCTGAACCAGGAGGGGATGAGCTGCATCATCGGCGGCAAGCCGTACCTGGAGCAGCTGAAGAAGGCGGCCGACCACTGCAAGGCCATCATCAGCTGGGGCAGCTGCGCCAGCTGGGGCTGCGTCCAGGCGGCGCGTCCCAACCCCACCCAGGCCACCCCCATCCACAAGGTGCCGGGCCTGCCGGCCAAGCCCATCATCAAGGTGCCGGGCTGCCCGCCCATCGCCGAGGTCATGACGGCGGTCATCGCCTACATCCTGACCTTCGACCGCTTCCCGGAACTGGACATGCAGGGCCGGCCGAAGATGTTCTATTCCCAGCGCATCCACGACAAATGCTATCGCCGGCCGCACTTCGACGCCGGCCAGTTCGTGGAAAGCTTCGATGATGAAGGGGCCCGGCGCGGCTACTGCCTCTACAAGGTCGGCTGCAAGGGCCCGACCACCTACAACGCCTGCTCCACCGTGCGCTGGAACGGCGGCCTGAGCTTCCCCATCCAGGCGGGCCATCCCTGCATCGGCTGTTCCGAGGACGGCTTCTGGGACAAGGGTGGCTTCTACGAACGGCTGAGCGATGTCCACGGCTTCGGGGTCGAGGCCAACGCCGACAAGATCGGCGGTACGGCGGCCGGCATCGTCGGCGCCGCCGCCGCGGTGCATGCCGCGGCCAGCGCGGTCAAACGCGCCCGCTCCAACGGCGGTGAGAACGATAAGAGAGAGGGACGGGACTGATGCCCACGCTTGCGACACCCAACGGCTACCAGCTCGACACCAGCGGCAAGCGCGTCGTCGTCGACCCGGTCACCCGCATCGAGGGCCACATGCGCTGCGAGGTCAACCTCGACGGCGACAATGTGATCCGCAACGCCGTGTCCACCGGCACCATGTGGCGCGGGCTGGAGGTGATCCTGAAGGGCCGCGACCCGCGCGACGCCTGGGCCTTTACCCAGCGCATCTGCGGCGTCTGCACCGGCACCCACGCCCTGACCTCCGTCCGGGCGGTGGAAAATGCCCTGAACATCCAGATCCCGGAAAACGCCAACAGCATCCGCAACATCATGCAGCTGTCGCTGCAGGTGCATGACCATCTGGTGCACTTCTACCATCTGCATGCGCTGGACTGGGTGAACCCGGTCAACGCCCTGAAGGCGGATCCCAAGGCGACGTCGGACCTGCAGCAGGCCGTCTCCCCCCACCATCCCAACAGCTCCCCGGGATATTTCCGCGATATCCAGACCCGCCTGCGCAAGTTCGTGGAGTCCGGCCAGCTGGGGCCGTTCAAGAACGGCTACTGGACCAACCCGGCCTACAAGCTGCCGCCCGAGGCCGACCTGATGGCCGTGACCCACTATCTGGAGGCGCTGGACTTCCAGAAGGACATCATGCGGGTCCGCACCATCTTCGGCGGCAAGGACATCCATCCCAATTGGCTGGTGGGCGGCGTGCCCTGCGCCATCAACCTGGACGGCGACATGGCGGCGGGCGCGCCGGTCAACATGGCGTCGCTGAACTACGTCTCCTCCATCACCGATCGCTGCATCGAGTTCGTGGAGAACGTCTACATCCCCGACATCATCGCCATCGGCGGCTTCTACAAGGACTGGCTGTACGGTGGCGGGCTGTCCAACAAGTCGGTGCTGGCGTACGGCGACATCCCCGACCGGGCCAATGACTACAGCCCCCGCAACCTCCTGATGCCCCACGGCGCCATCATCGACGGCAAGCTGTCGGAGGTGCACCCCGTGGACCTGACGGATCCCGAGCAGGTGCAGGAGTTCGTGCCCCACAGCTGGTACAAATACCCGGACGAGAGCAAGGGCCTGCACCCCTGGGATGGTGTCACGGAGCCCCACTACCAGCTGGGCGCCAAGGCCAAGGGCACCAGCACCAACATCATCGAGATCGACGAAGCGGCCAAGTACAGCTGGATCAAGGCGCCGCGCTGGCGTGGCCACGCCATGGAGGTGGGGCCGCTGGCCCGCTACCTGGTCGGCTACATGCAGGGCAATGTCGAGATCAAGGATCAGGTCGACCGCACCCTGGCGGCGCTGAACGTACCGCTGGACGCCTTGTTCTCCACCCTGGGGCGGACGGCGGCCCGCGCGCTGGAGGCCCAGTGGGCGGCGCGCAAGCAGCGCTATTTCCTCGACAAGCTGATCGCCACCATCAAGGCCGGCGACACCTCCACCGCCAACACCGCCAAGTTCGATCCCAAGACCTGGCCGTCCGAGGTCAAGGGCGTGGGCTTCACCGAGGCGCCGCGCGGCGCGCTGGCCCACTGGATCCGCATCAAGGACGGCAAGATCGATAACTACCAGTGCGTGGTGCCCACCACCTGGAACGGCAGCCCGCGCGACAACAAGGGCAACATCGGCGCCTTCGAGGCGTCGCTCATGAACACCAAGGTGGCCCGTGCCGAGGAGCCGGTGGAAATCCTGCGCACCCTGCACAGCTTCGACCCCTGCCTGGCCTGCTCCACCCACGTGATGGGACCGGACGGTCAGGAACTGGCCGAGGTCAAAGTCCGCTGAACAGAGGAGACTGATCCCATGAAGACGTTCATCACCAAATCGGTCCCCCGCGTCTCGGCGGCTGTGCTGGCGGTGGGTTTCATCGCCACCCCGGCCCTGGCACACCCGGGCCATGACGGGGGCTTCGCCGCTGGCATCATCCACCCGCTGACGGGCCTGGACCATCTGGCCGCCATGCTGGCCGTCGGCCTGTGGGCGGCCACCCGGCCGGCGGCGCGGGCCTGGCAGGCGCCGGCGCTGTTTGTGGCCATGCTGGCGGCCGGCGCGCTGGCGGGAGTGGCCGGTGGCGCCTTCGCGCCGGTGGACACGCTGGCGGCGCTGTCGGTGACCCTGCTGGGCCTTATGCTGATCGCGGCGCCCCTGTTGCCCGATGCCGCGGGCCTGGGCCTCATCGCCCTGTTCGCCACGGTGCATGGCTATGCCCATGGCATGGAGGCGGGAGGCCATCTGCTGGGCTACTTCGCCGGCTTCATGGCGGCGTCGGCCCTGCTGCACGCCGCCGGCTGGCGCCTGGGTGCCGGCCTGCTGGCCACCCGCTGGGGGCGGTTCGCCTCCGGCCTGACCCTGGGCGCAGCGGGCCTCGCGCTCGCCGCGCTGTGAGGGAGGCGGCCCATGAGCGAGACCTCCCTGGGTACACACAAGGTCGGGGCGCATAAGGAAGAGGCGGTTTACGTCTACGAGGCGCCGGTGCGCCTGTGGCATTGGGTCAACGCCGCCGCCATCGTCATGCTGTGCCTCACCGGCTACCTCATCGGCTCACCCCCGCCATCCATCCATGGCGAGCCCAGCAGCCACTTCCTGTTCGGCTGGGTCCGCTTCCTGCATTTCTCGGCGGGGCAGATCCTGGTCGTCGGCTTCGTCTTCCGCTTTTACTGGTCCTTCGTTGGCAACGACCATGCCCGGGAGATCTTCCGGCCCCCGGTGTGGCGCAAAAGCTTCTGGCTGGGCGTGATCCATGAAATCCGCTGGTACGCCATGCTGGAGCGCGAGCCCAAGAAGTACAGCGGCCACAACCCCCTGGCCATCCTGTCCATGCACATCCTGTTCGTCTGGGGCACGCTGTTCATGATCGTCACCGGCCTGGCCCTGTATGGCGAGGGCCAGGGTCCGGGCTGGATCCACCGGCTGTTCACCAGCTGGGTCATCCCCCTGTTCGGGCAAAGCCAGACGGTCCACACCTGGCACCACATGGCCATGTGGGTGATCGTCATCTTCGCCATCGTGCACATCTACGCCGCCGTGCGGGAGGACATCATGTCCCGCCAGTCCATCATCTCCTCCATGTTCTCCGGCTGGCGCACCTTCCGTGACGGGGGGCCGACCGACGAGCATTGAGTATCCGGCTGTTTCCAGGGGTGGAAGGGAGGGCCTCGCGCCCTCCTTTTCCATATGGAAGATTAGTTTCCGATGGAGTTTCCAGTTGGAAAATAACTATCCATATCGCCCAGCTGCGAAGGCTGCCACCTGCCAGGAAACCCGGCCGTTTCGGCGGCGAACGATGCGCTGGCATGCCCCTTGCTCAATCCGCTTCCAACATCCGGCAAGTCGGATGACAGGGGAGTGAGCGGCGTGGAAGTGACAACGGCAAGCGGACCCCGCGTGCTGGTGCTGGGCATCGGCAACCTGCTGTGGGCGGATGAGGGCTTCGGCGTGCGGGCGGTGGAACACCTGCACCGCCACTATGCCTTTCCCGCCAACGTCCGCCTGATCGACGGCGGCACCCAGGGCATCTACCTGGTCCAGGAAATCCGCGAGACCGACATTCTCATCGTCTTCGACGCCGTGGACTACGCGCTGCCGCCCGGCACCCTGAAGCGGGTGGAGGGGTCGGAGGTGCCGAAGTTCCTGGGCGCCAAAAAAATCTCCCTGCACCAGACCGGATTCCAGGAAGTGCTGGCCATGGCGGAGATGATGGGCGACAGCCCCGCCCACCAGCTGCTGATCGGCGTGCAGCCGGTGGAGCTGGAGGACTTCGGCGGCAGCCTGCGGCCGGCGGTGAAGGCCCAGGTGGAACCGGCCATCGCCCTGGCGCTGGATTATCTGGCGGGCTTCGGTGTCACGGCCGCCCGGCGTCCGGCGCCCCTGCCGGTGGAGCAGGGCATCGGCTCCCTGGAAATGATGCTGGAACGGTATGAGGCGGAGCGTCCGGACGAGGGCGTGGCCTTCCGCGGCGGCGACGCGCGGGTGCTGGGCGCCGGCGGCTGGACCGGCCCCGCGGATTTCGAGGCGGAGATGCAGGCCCTGGTGGCCGGCGTGCGGAAGCCCCAGGGGACGACCGCCTGATGTGCATCGGCATTCCCATGCAGGTGGTGGAGGCCGGTCTCGGCCACGCCCGCTGCCGATCCGGCGCGGACCTGCATTCCATCGACACCAGCCTGGTGGGCGATGTCGCGCCCGGCACCTGGCTCATGACCTTCCTGGGGGCCGCCCGGGAGGTGATGAGCGCCGAGGCCGCCCAGCGCTCCCTGGCGGCGTTGGCCGCCCTGGAGGCGGTCATGCGGGGGGAACCCGCCGACCTGGACGCCGCCTTCGCCGACCTGATCGGCCGCGAACCCCAACTGCCCACCCATTTGGTGCCCGACCATTTGCGCCCCAGCCCGGAGCCGGAAGCATGAGCGACACACGTGACGATTTTTCCCCCCTGCTGCGGTCCGTCATGGACCGGCGCGGCTATCGGGTGGTGGGGGACGCGGACCTGACGGAAACCTGCGCCGGCCAGCCGCTGGCCATGCTGTTCCTGGCTGGCGACCACTGGCGGGTGGCGGAAAGCGACGACGTGGCCGCCATCCTGCCGGAACTGGACGACGCCATGGGCGGTCATGTCGTGCCGCTGATCGCCGCCAAGGCCGATGAGCGCGCCCTGCAACGGCGCTTCCGCTTCGCCCGTTATCCCGCCCTGGTCTTCCTGCGCCTGGGCGAATAT
>NZ_BACU01000319.1 GCF_000333275.1 Azospirillum sp. B4
CTGGAAAACCTGTTGCAGACCCTGCGTAATCTGGGCCCGGTGCGGCTGGGCGCCATCGGTGCGTGGCCCTGCTGATCATCGCCCTGTTCGGCTTCCTGTTGTTCAACGGGTCGTCGCCGAACATGGCCTTGCTGTACAGCGACCTGTCGCCCAGCGATGGCGGCGCCATCGTGCAGCAGCTGGACCAGATGCAGCCCAAGGTGCCCTACCAGGTCAGCCCCGACAGCACCCGCATCGAGGTGCCCGCCGACCAGGTGGGCCGCATCCGTATGCTGATGGCCCAGCAGGGCCTGCCCACGGGCGGCAACGTCGGCTATGAAATCTTCAACCAGGGTGAAAGCCTGGGCACCACCAGCTTCATGCAGTCCGTCCAGCAACTGCGCGCGCTGGAGGGGGAGCTGTCGCGCACGGTGAACACGCTGGCCCCGGTGCAGCAGTCACGCATCCACCTGGTGATGCCCAAGCGAGAGCTGTTCAGCCGGGAGGCCCAGAAGGCCACGGCCAGCGTCGTCCTGCGCCTGCGCCCCGGCCAGCAGATGAAGAAGGAACAGGTGGCCAGCATCCAGCACCTGATCGCCGCGTCCGTGCCGGGCCTGCAGCCCGACATGGTGTCGGTGGTGGATGACAAGGGCAACCTGCTGGCCCGCGGCATGGGGTCCGACAGCAAGGAAGCCATGATGGCCACGGCGGAGGAGAAGCGCCTGGCCTATCAGCAGCGCCTGACCGACAAGGTCGAGGAGATCGTGGGCCGGACCGTGGGCATGGGCAAGGTGCGGGCGGAGGTGACGGTCGATATGGACTTCGACCGCATTACCACCAACAGCGAGATATTCGACCCCGACAGCCAGGTCGTGCGCTCCACCGAGACCAACAACGAGAACTCGGAAGACATCAACAAGGAGGGGCAGGATCCGGTGACGGTGGCGAACAACCTGCCCTCCGCCAACGCCGAGAACGCCACCAACGGCTCGTCCAGCTCCAAGACCACCAAGACCAACGAGCGCACCAATTACGAGATCAGCAAGACCGTGAAGGTCCATGAGCGCGAGGCCGGCCAGGTGCGCCGCCTGTCGGTCGCCGTGCTGGTCGACGGCAACTACGTGCCCGACGACAAGGGGGTCGCCCAGTACCAGCCGCGCTCCGACGACGAGCTGCAGAAGCTGGCGTCGCTGGTCCGCTCCTCCATCGGCTATGACGGCTCGCGCGGCGACACGGTCGATGTCGTCAGCATGAAGTTCGCCACGCCGGAAGGCGAGCTGGACGCCAAGGAAGAGACGCTGTTCGGCCTGCCCAAGCAGGACGTGTTCCGCATCGCCGAAACCATCGTGCTGGCCATCGTCGCCATCCTGGTCATCCTGCTGGTCATCCGGCCGCTGGTCGCCCGCGCGCTGGACCGCACGCCGCAGCTGGACGAGGAGCCGGACCTGCTGTCCGACAGCGGCGGCGTGCCCCAGTTGGCCGGCCCTGGCGGCGGTGCCCTGGCCCGCGAACTGGCGTTGGAGGCGGCGCAGGCCAACGAGGAATTGGAACAGATGATCGACATCAACCGCGTCGACGGCCGCGTCCGCGCGTCCTCACTGCGCAAGGTGGGTGAGATCGTCGAGAAGCATCCGGAGGAGGCCGTGTCCATCATCCGGAATTGGCTGTACCAGGAAAATTGAGCGCGGACGTGAGCTTATGACCAACATCCGCAGGTTCCTGTTCGACAATTCCTTCGACCCCGAAGGCCGCCGCGTCGAGGTGGCGGAGGACTTGCCGCCGCCCCCGCTGGCGCCACCGCCGCCGCCGGAACCCCCGCCGCCGCCGCCACCCCCGCCGGAACCCACCTTCAGCCTGGCCGACCTGCAGCAGCAGGTGCGCATGGCGCGCGAGGCGGCCTACGCCCAAGGCCACGCCGAGGGCATGGCCGCCAGCGCCGACCAGACCCAGAAGGCCCTGGCCGGCGTGCTGAACCAGCTGCAGGGCAGCGTCGCCCAGCTGATCCAGGCGGAGACGCAAGGGCGGGCGCAGCGCACGCAGAACGCCATCCGCATGGCGCTGGCCATCGTGCGCAAGCTCTTCCCCGCCATGGTCAAGCGCCACGGCTTGGTGGAGGTGGAGGCCACGGTGTCCTCCTTCCTGGCCGAACTGTCCGACGAGCCGCGCCTGCTGGTGCGCGTGCATGAGAACTGGCTGGCCCCGGTGAAGGAGAAGATCGAGGACATGGCGGCGCGCCAGGGCTTCGCCGGCTCCATCGCCGTGGTGGCCGACCCCCGGGCCGGGGAGCTGGACTGCAAGGCCGACTGGGGCGACGGCGGGGCGGAGCGCGACGTGGCCGCCCTGTGGGCGGAGATCGACCGCATCGCCGGCAACCTGGGCCGCCCGCTGGAGGACGGCCGCGAGGCGGCGGAATAGTCCCCGGCGGGACAGTTGTGTTATGGCATGCGTGGTTATCAGACGCGTGGATGGGGCCGGCGGCCCCGGCGTTGAGAGACGAGGGAAACGATGAGCCTGGATGATTTCGACGGCCAATCAGGCATGGACGCCGATGGCGCCCCTATCGTGAAAGACCTGGAGGCCGTCTACGACATCCCGGTTCAGATTTCCGCCGTGCTGGGCAAGTGCACCATGCAGGTGAGCCAGTTGCTGAAGCTGGGTCGCGGCGCGGTGGTGGAACTGGACCGCAAGGTGGGCGAGGCCATCGACATCTATGTCAACAACCGCCTGGTGGCCCGCGGCGAAGTGGTGGTGGTGGAAGACCGCCTGGGCGTGACCATGACGGAAATCATCAAGTCGGAACGTACCTGACCACCCTATTCCCAGCTTGAGAGACGAGAGCCCCTTGAACACCCGCCCCCCTTCACCGACCCTGCGCGCCGCCGGTTCCACCGGCCCCGGCGCCCGGACGGCCGCGGCCACCGCCGCGCCGGTTCCCGGCGGGGCGCCAGAGGCGGCGAACGAGGCCAAGGGGCCGGCGGCGATCATTCCAGCCCCCCTGCCGGAACCGGTACGGGTGCGCCGTGGCCTGGACCTCACCACCGTGCTGGGCCTGGCGGCGGGCTTCGCCCTGGTGTTTTCGGCCCTGGCCTTCGGCGGACACGCGCGGGCCTTCATCAACGTGCCCTCGCTGATGATCGTGGTGGGCGGCACCATCGCCGTCACCATCGTCTCCTTCGCGCGGGAGGACCTGGCCGCCTGCCGGCGGCAGCTGACCCGGGCGCTGATGCGGCCGGTGGCCGACATCGCCGACGTTTCCGGCTATGTGCTGCAGATGGCGGAAGCCGCGCGGCGCAACGGTCCGCTGACCCTGCAGCCGCTGATGAAGGACAAGGGCGTGGAGCCCCTGCAGGCCCGCGCCATCGAATTGGTGGTGGACGGCATCGCGGCGGAGGATGTGGAGCGCATCCTCCGCACGGAGATCGAGGCGCAGCAGGCGCGGTCGCGCCATGGCGCCGCCGTGCTGCGCCGCGCGTCGGAGGTGGCGCCCGCCATGGGCCTGATCGGCACGCTGGTGGGCCTGGTGCAGATGCTGGGCAACCTGCAGGACCCGGCGGCCATTGGCCCCGCCATGGCCATCGCGTTGCTGACCACCTTCTATGGCGCGCTGGTCGGCAACATGGCCCTGGCGCCCCTGGCTGGAAAACTGGAACGCAACACCGACGCCCAGGCCATCGTGGACACGTTGTTCATGCTGGGCGCCGTTTCCATCGCCCGGCAGGAGAATCCGCGCCGGCTGGAAATGATGATGAACACGGTCCTGCCGCCGGAGCTGCGGCTGAACCATTACGACTGACGGTTTGGACGATGGGCGCACCCCGGTCGGGGCGCCCTGGTTTGAAAGGGTTTTGAGCGATGCGGTTGCTGATCGTAGGAACGCTGGAAGGCTACATCACGGCGGCGGGCAAGATCGCGCTTCAGAAGGGCGCCAAGGTCGCGCACACCGACAGCATCGGCGGCGCGCTCAACGCCCTGCGCGGCGGTCAGGGCGCCGACCTGGTGATGATCGACGTCAAGCTGGACGTCGGCATGCTGATCGAGGCGCTGAAGACCGAACGCATCACCGTGCCGGTGGTGGCCTGCGGTGTCGCCACCGACGCCCAGGCGGCGGTGAAGGCCATCCGCGCCGGCGCCAAGGAATACATCCCCCTGCCTCCGGACGCACAGCTGATCGCCGCCGTACTGGAGGCGGTGGCGGAGGAAAGCCACGCCATCGTCAGCCGCGATCCGTCCATGGGCGGGGTGCTGCGCCTGGCCGACCAGATCGCGCCGTCGGACGCCAGCGTCCTGATCACCGGCGAATCCGGCACGGGCAAGGAACTGATGGCCCGCTACATCCACCGCAAGAGCCGCCGGGCCAACGCGGTGTTCGTCTCGGTCAACTGCGCCGCCATCCCGGAGAACCTGCTGGAGTCCGAGCTGTTCGGCCATGAGAAGGGCGCCTTCACCGGCGCCGTGGCGCGGCGCGTGGGCAAGTTCGAGGAAGCCAACGGCGGCACCCTGCTGCTGGACGAAATCTCGGAGATGGACATCCGCCTGCAGGCCAAGCTGCTGCGCGCCATCCAGGAGCGGGAGATCGACCGGGTGGGCGGAACCCAACCGGTGAAGGTCGACATCCGCGTGTTGGCCACCAGCAACCGCTTCCTGGAGGAGGAGGTGCGGGCCGGCCGCTTCCGCGAGGACTTGTTCTTCCGCCTGAACGTGGTGAACCTGGCCCTGCCGCCCTTGCGCGAGCGCCCGGCCGACATCGCCGTCCTGTCCCAGCATTTCGCCGCCAAGTATTCCGAGGCCAACGGCCTGCCTGAACGCACGGTGGGGCCGGAGGCGCTGGCCATGCTGCAGGGTCACCGCTGGCGCGGCAATGTGCGCGAGCTGGAGAACACGATGCACCGCGCCGTGCTGCTGTCGCGCGGGACGGAGATCGGCACCGACGCCATCCTGCTGACCGGCGCGGAACCGGCGGCCCCGGCACCCGGTTACAGCGCGGTGGCCCCGGTGGCCGCCCGCGCCACCGCCGTGGCCCAGCCCCAGACCGCCGCTGGTGACCCCGGCGCGTCCGGCACCGCCGGCCTGGTGGGCCGTAGCGTGGCGGATGTGGAGCGCGACCTGATCATCGACACCCTCAGCCACTGCCTGGGCAACCGGACGCATGCCGCCAACATCCTGGGCATCTCCATCCGCACCCTGCGCAACAAGCTGAAGCAGTACAGCGACGAAGGCGTGGCCGTGCCGCCCCCGGCGGGTGGCGAACTGGACCGGGCGGCGATGTGAGGTGCTGGTGACAGCGACCGGAAAGAGGGATCATGGCTGACCAGACCGCAGCCTCCGGCGGCAACCCGTTGCAAGCCGCCTTCGGGAATCTGAGGACGGCGGGCCCCGCCCTGCTGAAGCGGACGGAGATTCTGTTCGCGCTGGGCATTGTGACCATCCTGGTCATGCTGGTCATCCCCCTGCCCACCTTCCTGCTGGATTTGGGCCTCGCCGTCTCCTTCACCTTTTCCGTCCTGATCCTGATGACGGTGCTCAGCATCCAGAAGCCGCTGGAGATGAGTTCCTTCCCCACCATCCTGCTGGTGTCCACCATGTTGCGCCTGGCGCTTAACATGGCGTCCACCCGCCTGATCCTGGGGCACGGGCATGAAGGGACCCAGGCCGCCGGGCACGTCATTCAGGCGTTCGGCGGCTTCATCATGGGCGGTAACTTCATCATCGGCGTGACGGTGTTCGCCATCCTGGTGATGGTGAACTTCACCGTCATCACCAAGGGTTCCGGCCGTATCGCCGAAGTGGCGGCGCGCTTCACCCTGGACGGCATGCCCGGCAAGCAGATGGCCATCGACGCCGACCTGTCGGCCGGCCTGATCGACGAGGGCGAGGCCAAAAAGCGCCGGCGCGAGCTGGAGGAGGAAAGCCAGTTCTTCGGCGCCATGGACGGCGCGTCCAAGTTCGTGCGCGGCGACGCCGTGGCCGGCATGGTCATCACCTTTCATCACGTCGTCGTCGGCATGATCATCGGCGTCGGCCAGAAGAACATGTCGTTCCTGAAGGCCGGCGCCACCTATACCCAGCTGACAATCGGCGATGGCCTGGTCAGCCAGATTCCGGCGCTGATCGTCTCGCTGGCCGCCGGCCTGATGGTGTCGAAGTCGGGCCAGTCGGGTTCCGCCGACAAGGCGCTGTTCGGGCAGCTGAGCTTCTACCCCTCCGCCATGGGTCTTAGCGCCTTCCTGTTGTGCGCCCTGGCCCTGCTGCCGGGCCTGCCCTTCCTGCCCTTCATCTCCCTGGCGGTCGCCCTGTTCGCCGGCGCCTATTACCTGCCCCGCCTGCGCAAGGCGCGGGCCGACCAGCCCGCCGAAGCGATGGCCGGCGGCGCGCCCGGCGCCCCCGGGGGGCCTGGCGGCCCACCGGCCCCGGCGCCGGAAGAGCCCATCTCCTCCGCCCTGGCGATCGACCTCATTCGCCTGGAACTGGGCTACGGTCTCCTTTCCCTGATCAACACCGACGCCGGCCACCGCCTGACCGACCAGATCAAGGGCCTGCGCCGCCAGCTGGCCAGCGAGATTGGCATCATCATGCCGGCGGTACGCATCCAGGACAATTTGCAGCTGCCACCCAACGCCTATGTCATCCGCATCAAGGAGATCGAGGCCGGCCGGGGCGATGTGCGCCCCAATATGCTGCTGTGCATGGACCCACGCGGCGAGCCCATCCAGCTGCCGGGCGAGGTGACGACGGAACCCACCTTCGGCCTGCCCGCCATGTGGATCGAGCCGGCCTATCGCGAGGAAGCGCTGTTCAAGGGCTTCACCGTCGTCGACCCACCCACCGTGCTGACCACCCACCTGACGGAGGTGGTGCGCGACAACATGGCGGACCTCCTGTCCTATGCCGAGACGCAGAAGCTGCTGGATGAACTGAGCAAGGAACAGCAGAAGCTGGTGGCCGACGTCATCCCTGGCCAGATCGGCGTGGGCGCGCTTCAGCGCGTGCTGCAGAGCCTGCTTGGCGAGCGCATCTCCATCCGCGACCTGCCGGCCATCCTGGAAGGCGTGTCGGAGGCGACGGGCTACACCCGCAATATCACCCAGATCACGGAACATGTGCGCGCCCGCCTGGCCCGCCAGATTTCCGACAGCCACACCAACGACCAGGGCTACATCCCCCTCATCACCCTGTCGCCGGAGTGGGAACAGGCCTTCGCCGAATCCATCGTGGGCGACGGGGACGAGCGCAACCTGGCCATGGCCCCGTCCCGCCTGCAGCAGTTCATCACCGCCGTGCGCCAGACCTATGACCGCCACGCGATGATGGGTGAGTCGCCGGTGATGCTGACCAGCCCAGGCATCCGCCCCTTCGTGCGGTCCATCATCGAGCGCTTCCGCCCGGCCACCGCCGTCATGTCGCAGAACGAAATCCACCCCAAGGCCAAGATCAAGACCCTGGGGCAGGTGTGAATCGGGGGGCCCAGGGCTTGGCTGAGCTGGGCATGGGGGTGCCGCGCCCAAAACTGGCTAACGCAAAATTAAGCATGCCCGGTGTAAATGGCTTGGCCTGCGGGAAGGGTCGCGTCCACGCCCTTATCGCTGATGCAACGGCAACGATAAAATGCCATCCTTGGGACCTTGACGTATTTGTCCTTTTGACGGCAGACAGGCCTAGTTGACCCGCGCAGGGGCGCGAATGACCTGGAACAGTGCGGCCGGCGGGGCGATCCGCCAGCCTGGCCGAATCGGCATCGCGTTCGGCAGGATGAGTTTTGTGGATGCCGCGAATGGTGGGCGCAGCCATCGCGGCGCCGGTGGCAGGGTCCCACGGGGGTGGTCCCTGTGGGGAGGTGGAGTGGATATGGCCCCTAGGGCAGGAAAATCATGCGGCTGAAGTCCTTTCACGCCCCGACGATGGGTGAGGCCATGCGCCTTGTCCGGGAGGTGCTGGGGGATGACGCCATCATCGTCGCCACGCGCGAGGAGGAGGGCGTCGGCGTCCGGGTGACGGCGGCGGTGGAGGAATCCACCCCGGTTCACGGCATTTCCGCCATCAATGACCGCTATCCCGACCCGCTGGCCCCCGACCCCGCCGACCAGGTGACGGACATCCTGTTCCGTCACGGCCTGCCCGCCGACCTGAACCAGCGGCTGATGGACAGCATCGCCGACTTCGACGCCAAGGACGCCCAGACCCTGCTGGCCGCCGCCCTGGAATCCGTCTTCACCTTCCAGCCCTTGCCCGAAGGCCGCTTCCCCAAGCCCTTGATGCTGATCGGCCCGCCCGGTGCCGGCAAGACGCTGACGGTGGCCAAGCTGTGCGCCCGGGCGGCGTTGAAGGGCCGTCCGGTGGGCGTCATCTCCACCGACACGGTGCGTGCCGGCGGCATCGACCAGCTGGCGGCCTTCACCCGCGTGCTGAAGCTGCGCCTGATGACGGTGGAGGATCCGCTGGCCCTGGCCGACGCCCTGGACGTGCAGCGGGGGGCGGAGCAGGTGCTGGT
>NZ_BACU01000318.1 GCF_000333275.1 Azospirillum sp. B4
CCTGACCTCCGCGCTGCAGGGCTTCGCCACGGAATACGATCCCAGCGCCGGCTCCGTCACCTTCACCGGGTTCCGCGTCGACGGCAACACCGTCACCGGTTATGGCGAGCAGCAGCTGTCCTGGACGCGCGGTCCCTGGCAGGTGCTGGGCGGCATCAGCGCGGAACAGGTGCGCGCCCACCATACCGAGCATTGGACCGGGGAGTTGAACGACACCTATTACTACGGTGAGCAGCGCAGCATCCTGACCGGCCAGCACCTGAACACGGCGGACTGGGTGTCCGACACCCAGCTGGACGCCTACGGCCGGGAGCGGGCGTTCGCCGGCTATCTCCAGGTTGACCGCACCCTGGGACCGGTGACCCTGGACGTGGGCGGGCGCTATGACCATTTCGAGCGCCACGTCTATTACGGCCCCACCACCAGCGGCGGCCCCGACGGCACCATCACCCCGCCGGGCACGGCCGACGACAGCAACGGCCACTTCAGCCCCAAGGCGTCGGTCACCTGGAAGGTGACGCCGGAGGTCAGCGCCTATGTCGCCTACGGCCAGGGCTTCTCCGCCGCCTTCGGGCCGCTGTGGTCCTTCCGCAGCCGCCAGACCGGCCTGAACCCGGAACTGGCGGACAATGTGGAAGCCGGCGTGAAGGGCGACGCCTTCGGCGGCCTGCTGTCGGGCAGCGTCACCGTCTATCGCCTGGAACGCCACGACCTCTTGCAGGTGGTGGAGGTCAACGGCAAGACGGAGACGTTCAACACCGGCCAGCAGCTGTCGCAGGGCGTGGAGCTGGCGGGTACCGCCCGGCTGGACAGCCTGGTGCCCCACCTGTCGGCCGACGTCACCTATGGTTATACCGAGGCCTACTGGCTGGAAGACCGCTTCGTGGAAAGCGACACGCTGATCCAGCGCGACTTCACCGGCAAGCGGGTCCAGGGTGCCCCCCGGCACACGGGCAGCATCGCCCTGAACCAGGCCATCCCGGCCTGGGGGCTGTCGGGCAAGCTGTGGGTGGAGATGTTCGGCGACTACGCCTACGACAGCCAAAACAGCCACATCGGCGGCGGCTACGCCCTGTGGAACACCACCTGGACGTGGACGCCGCCGGGCCAGGACACGCTGGACCTGGGCCTGACGGTGCGCAACCTGTTCGACCGCAAGGTCAACCTGATCGAGGCCGACGACAACGGCCCGCTGGGCGCCTTCCCCCAGCCGCCGCGCCAGATCATGGGCACGGTCAAGGTGCGGTTCTGATCAGATAACCCTGTTCGGGATGGCAAGCGGCGCGCGGGAAGCATTCCGCGCGCCGTTTTCTTTCTAGACAGGCCACTTGCGGCAGTCGAACCGTCGATCTTACTGGGAAGAAGTCAGCGTCATTTTTACATTGGCCAGCTTCTCGAGCCTACGCAAGCGCTCCTCGACTTCCACGCTTGCCTTTTGCACCTGGCGATCCTTTGCTAATTGGGCATCGTATGCGCTCTTATATCGAGCGCTTTCTTGCTCCAGTGTCCTGATACGGTCTTCATATTCCTGGTTCTGGGCCTTAAGCTCCCTGACCGCTTCCACAAGAACCGGAACGATCTTCGACTCCTGAACGCTCATGATCCGGTCACCATCGGCACTTTGGGCCACGGCTTCGGGAAGCACCGCGCTGACCTCCTGAGCGATGAAGCCCACCTGAGGCGTGGCGGTTGGCAGCTTCAAATCTTTGCCAACGGTCCGCTCGTCATCCCCACGCCAGCGAAACCGAACGCCGCGCAACTCGCTGATCATCCGCAAGGCGCCGTTGATAGGGACAATATCTTTCTTGAGCCGGGCATCGGAAAGGTTAGTCCAGGCGCTCAACCCGCCAGCTGAGCCATTCACAAAAAGGTTGTAGCCCGACGAGACTCCGTTAATGCCCACATATCCCAGGCCATTGACCGTCAGGGCCGTGCCGGTGACTCCGCTGCCACTAGGACCATAAACCTGCCATGCCAGGTAGTCCGAGGCTGGCGTAGTACTTTGTGTATGTTGAAATTGATAGGCGTGCGCCGCCGACGTGTAAATCGCCCCTGTCGCCACCTTGCGGTTGAACCCCAAGGAGCCGCCCATTATGGACATGCGCTCCCCGCCTGCGTAGCCCAAAACGCTGGCGCCGTTTACATCCAGTGTTTCCACGGGTGAACTTGTTCCAATACCGACATTACCGGAACTATCAATGCGCAGTCTCTCAACCGGATCTCCGGCAGTCCCGCCGGCCGGCGCCTTAGTGGAAAAGACCAGCATGCCGCCGTAACCACCGGCGTCTTCGCCTGCGACCTTTGCCAGAGCGTTGGCACCTGAGACATTGGTCCAGAGGATGCTTCCGCCGTTGTTTGGCTGCGTATCCAGCGAATTCAGTCGCAGGAGTGGCGCCTCTATTCCTGTCCCTGTATTGTGCGCTATTTCTAACGGCGTTGATGGCGCCTCCGTTCCAATTCCCACATTGCCTGTGAAATTGGGACAACCAAGAATGTGGTTGAAATTGTCCATCACGTCTGTGGCGCTGGCCGTCTGTCCGGTCTGCAGCACATGCCAAGCTGGGCAGCCCGCCAAAGCTCCACCGCTAATCGCGGAACCCGATAGAATCGTCAGAAATCCTATAAACTTCAACGAACTGGATCGTCTTATCCTTGCCCGGTACGGCATAAGCCCCACTCCTGATCCTAATTTTGCGAATTCTATTCCGGAAGCCCCCACACCCAACCGGCACGAGAGACAGGCGTTTATAGATGGCGCAGTGACCACTCTCCGCGTTGCAAGTTTATTTAGGCTCGTCACTATAGGAAATTGAAAAATGCCCACCACATGCAAATTGACGAATGCGCCAGCTGCACTTCTACCACCCCATTCTTAGCCCATCCTGAAAAAATGCCTTCATCCGTATTCACGGCTGATCATTTTGGAACAGATTAACGCGACCTGCGACGGCTTAGGCCGCCAATCCAGGAGGGTCGGAGCCTTCCCATCACCGCGAAAAGCCATAAGTTATTTGTTAATTTTTCCTGACGCAGCGGACCGCCATGACAAGCAGCATCGCCCTTTTCTTCCCCATGCTGGCCCTGTTCCTGTTCACCATCCTGGTTGGCGGCCGCCTGTTCCTGCTAAGGGTGCGCGCAGTGAAGCGGGGAAATGTGCGCCTGTCCTACTTCCGAAACTTCACCGCCGGAACCCAACCGGACGGCCTGGCCACGGGCCAGCGCGCCTTTGACAACCTGATGGAGGCGCCGCCGCTGTTCTACGTCATCTGCACGGTGCTGATGGTCCTGCACCAGGGTGACCACCTGTACCTGGCGCTGGCGTGGATCTACGTCGCCCTCCGCGTGGCGCAGGGCCTGATCCACCTCAGCTACAACAACGTCACCCACCGGGCCGCGATCTACATCGCATCCATGCTGGTGCTGGTCATCCTATGGGTGCGGCTGGGCGTCGTCCTGCTGACCATCCCCGGCTAAGGCCGGCCGGGACGGACCCGCCAGTAGAGGTAGGAGCGCACCCAGGCGATGGCGGCCACGGTCATCACCACGCTGAAACTGAGGCTGGGACCGCGCAGGATGCCGGGGGGCAGGAACAAGGCCAGCGCCATCAGCGCCAGGCCGCCGGCCACGGTCAGCCGGCCGCCGAAGCGATGGGTGCGGTCCCACACCCACTCGTCGGCCTTGGCCCAGGGCGTGCGGATGCCCATCAGATGGTTGGGTCGCACCTTGCCCAGGACATTGCCGATCGCCGCCATGGCCATGCCCAGCGCGAAGGCGTGCAGGCGCCGCAGTTCCACCGGGTGCCCCAGGGCCGTGACCACCAGGCCCAGGTGCGTCACCGCCAGCACGCCCAGGACGGACAGGCGGGACACGCGCCAGGCGGCGGCCGAGCGCTCCAGATTCTCCGCCAACGGCAACAGCCGTGCCGCCAGGGGCATCGCCACCGCCAGGACCAGCGCCATCAGCGGCCCCACGCCCAGCGCCCAGGGGGCGTGGGCATAGCGCGTCGGCTGGCCGGCGGCGTCGAAATGGACGGGCAGCAGGACGTCCGGCCCCAGCCGCCAGAGACTGTACAGGCTGGCCCCCATCATGAGGACCAGGATTTGAACGGTCAGGATCCAGTGCGCGCGCGCCGACATGGCGGTCATTTCCCCTGCTGGGCCAGGTCACCGGCCGGCTGGTCGCCCTGCCCTATCCCCATGCTGTCCATGAGGCCGGACAGAGCCTCCTCCAGCACCGACAGCTTCAGGCGGTAATAGATGGTGGTGCCCTGGCGTTCCTGGTCCACCAGGTCGGCCTCGCGCAGCACGGCGAAATGGCCGGACAGCGTGGGCTTGGCCAGATTGAAATGGGCGGCGATGTCGCCGGCCGACAGCGGCCCCTCGCGCAGCAGCTGAAGGATGCGGCGGCGGGTGGGATCGGCCAGGGCTTTGAAAACGCGATTCATGGGAATGGTATTTAGCGAAATACCGAAATATGGTCAATATGGCTTCCAGGCCAGCTCGACTTCCGTTGCATTTTGCTGCACTTCGCAATCGGGTTAGCTCTTGTTGAATGCAAGAGTCGCCGCGTCGGCAAAATGCGTGACTCAAATGACACACTTTGCAGGGTGTAGGAAAAATTTGCCGGGTGCCCCCTGTTTCAACCCCTGAACATTCCCAGAATCCTG
>NZ_BACU01000317.1 GCF_000333275.1 Azospirillum sp. B4
GGTGGGAATGACCCGCTTCACCGGGTCCACCACCGCCACCGTGTTGGCGTCGGGCTGGCGCTGGACGCCCAGCACGATGGTGCGGGTGGTGCCGTTGAGCCAGCTGGCGGTCTTGTCGTTCTCCACCCCGTCGATGACGCTGGCCACATCGCCCAGGCGCACCGGCGCGCCGTTGCGGGTGGCGATGACCAGGTGGGCGAAGCTTTGCGCGTCGAACAGCTGGGTATTGGTCTCCAGGATCAGCTGCTGGGCGGAGCCGGAGACCACGCCCACCGGCGTGCTGGAATTGGCGGCGGCGATGGCGTTCTGCACCTCATCCACCCCGATGCCGCGGGCGGCCAGCGCCTCCGGGTTCAGGCGGATGCGCACCGCGAACTTCTGCGCGCCCCAGACCTGCACCTGCGCCACGCCGCTGAGGGTGGAGATGGCGGGGCTGAGCAGCGTCTCCGCGTACTCATCCACCTGGCTCAGCGGCAGGGTGGCGCTGCTCAAGGTCAGCAGCAGCACCGGCTGGTCGGCCGGATTGACCTTGCGGTAGCTGGGCGGCGTGGTCATTTCGATGGGCAGCCGGCGCTGCACCCGCGACAGGGCCGCCTGCACGTCCAGCGCCGCGCTGTCGATGTCGCGGTCCAGCTCGAACTGGATGTTGACCGTGGTGCTGCCCTGCACGCTGGATGACGTGATGCTGTCGATGCCGGCAATGGTGGAGAATTCCCGCTCCAGCTGGATGGCGACCGAGGACGCCATGGTGTCCGGGCTGGCGCCAGGCAGGCTGGCGTTGACGCTGATGACGGGGAAGTCCACGCGGGGCAAGGCAGCCACCGGCAGGTAGCGATAGGCCAGGATGCCACCGAAAATAAGTGCGGCCATCAGCAGGACGGTCATCACCGGCCGGCGGATGCAAAGCTCGGAAATGGTCACGTCCGCGCCTTTCCGCTGGCCTGGTCCGGTGCGGCACGGCCGACGCTGGCGCCGGTGGGCGCCACCACACCATCGGCCTCAAGGCCACCCTGGCCTTGACCAGGGGCCTGGCCGGGGACTTGGCCAGGAACCTTATTTGACGCACGCTCCGTCACCTTGGCGCCAGGCACGAGGCGCAGTTGCCCTTCAGTCACCACGCGCTCCCCGGCTTCGACACCAGCGGAGATGACGGCGCCCTGCTCGGCGAAGCGCGCCACCGTCACCGGACGCATGTCCACCGTGTCATCGGCCTTGACGACAAAGACATAGGGACCGGCCTGGCCCCGCTGCACCGCCACCGCCGGTACGGACAGCACGTCCGGCTCGGCCCCCAGGTGCAAGGTCACATCGACGAACTGGCCCGGCCACAGGGCGCGATCCTTGTTCTGGTACAGGCTTTTCAACTGGATGGTGCCGGACTGCTGGTCCACCGTGTTGTCAACGAAGACCAGGCGGCCGGTGGCGCTGACCAGGCCGTCCGTGGTCTTCACCGACACGGTGGGCGCCGTGCCCGTGCGCATGGCCTGGCGCACGGCGGTCACATGCCTCTCCGGCACCGTGAAGGCGACATTGATGGGCGCCACCTGCACCAGGGTGGTGAGGGTGGAGCCGCTGTCGCTGCCCTTCACCAGGTTGCCGGGGCGCAACTGGATGCTGCCCACCACCCCATCGATGGGGGAGCGGATTTCCGTGAAGGCCAGGGTTAGGCGCGCCTGGTCCACCGCGGCCTGGTCGGCCAGCACCGTGGCCTCCTGCGCCTTGGCGGTGGCGGCCGCCTGCTCATTCTGCTGAAGGGAGACGGCGCCGCGCGCGAACAGGCCGGCGTTGCGCTGGGCGTCCGACCGCGCCTGGGCCAGATTGGCCTGGTCGCGGGCCAGGTTGGCCTCCGCCTGCATCAGGAGGGCCTTGGGCGGGCGCTGGTCCAGCAGGAACAGCAGGTCGCCGGCCTTGACCTCCTGCCCCTCCTCCACCTTCGCCTCCATCAGTTGGCTGTCGATGCGGGCGCGCACCTGCACGGTGGAGATGGGCTGCACGGTGCCCACCGCCGTCACATCCACTGGCATGGCCCCCCGGCGGACACGCGTCGTCACCACCGGCACGGGGCCGTCATTGCCCTTTTGTCCCGACGGCTTCCCTGATGGAACGGCCGCCTCGGCCACGGAGGTGTCCTGCCCCGACTTGCCAGCCCACAGGCGATATCCGCCATAAAGGGCGACCAGGGCAAGGGCCATCGCGGCGACAGCCGTGGGACGCTTCATCAGAACTTCTCCGAAGACGGGCGGACATAGGGGATCAAGCCGGCGGGATCATGAGGCAAAACGGCGACAGTTGCGTTACCGCGCGCGAAAAACCGGCCAACCGCCGCCTTCCGGACGGCGGGCGGCATGCCCAGCCCTGTCAGTTCACGCGTCGGCATCTACGACCCAACCCTGCGCTGGCGGCCACGGCTGACCCTGCCCTTGGAAGCGGGCGGAACGTCGCGGCTCCCGGTTTTCGCAGTCTTATAAGAGATACACCCGCCCCCGGCACTATCCTTAAAGTCGGAGGGGCTTGGGGCAGCACCGCCCCAAAGGATGTACCTCGCCACCACTGGTAGCAAGCGTGCCGATGGGAGCCCGCTCCCAACCGCGCCGGACATAGCGCCCATCCCCGGCCGTGGCATCGACATCCCTTCGCAGGCCGGCCGGGATGGGGTACACCGGCGCCGTTTCCACATTCCGTTTTGCAAAGACCGTAAGGAGGCTTCTGAAACGATGCGCCGTTTGTTGCTGCTGTCCACCATCCTGGCGGGTTCGCCCGTCGTCCCGGCTTCGGCCGCCCTGGCTGCAGACGCGTCGTCCTCCTATACCGCCGACCATACCAGCGGCCGACATACCGACGATCCCCATACCACCGGCGGGCAGACCCCCGCCGCGCCGGCCGCCCCGCAGGCCCCCACCTCGACCGCTGCCGACGACACCCAGTCCCCCCTGGACCAGATCGTCGTGACCGCCACCCGCCGGGCCGAGGCGCTGCGCGATGTGCCGGCCAGCGTGTCCACCGTGTCGCGCGCCGATTTCGAGCAGAAGGGCGTGCTGTTCATCGGTGATGAGCTGACGGACCTGCCGGGCGTGCTGGTGTCGAAGAACGACATGGGCACCTACACCTCCATCACCCTGCGCGGCGTTCCCGCCAAGGTGCACAACGACACCCTGGTGGTGATGATGGACGGCGTGCCCTTCGTCACCGGCGATGACGAGGTGGACCTGGAACAGCTGCCCTTCGCGGCCGTGGGCCGGGTGGACGTGGTGCGCGGCCCCATGTCGGCATTGTATGGCCGGGGCGCCATCAGCGGCACGGTCAACTACCTGACCCGCGACGTGACGGCGGACCCGCTGCGCGAGGTGACGCTGCAGGCCGGCAGCGATGGCTGGCTGCATATCGACGCCCTGCTGCAGACCCCCACCGTCAAGGGCGGCGCCCTGCTGGTGGACGCGGGCCAGGAACGCGGCGACGGCTGGCGCGACCGCACCAGCCGGCGGGAACGCAACCTGTTCCTGAAGCACCAGCTGGACATGGGCGACGCCGGCCGCCTGACCGTCACGGCCACCTGGGTGGATACCCGCCAGGGCCTGGCCGGCGAACTGCCGGTGGACAGCCGGGGTGAACTGATC
>NZ_BACU01000316.1 GCF_000333275.1 Azospirillum sp. B4
GTCGATCATCATGATGGCGTTCTTTTTCACGATGCCGATCAGCATCAGCACACCGATGATGGCGATGACGCTGAGGTCGAAGCCGAACAGCATCAGCGACCCCACCGCCCCCACCGCCGCCGACGGCAGGCCGGACAGGATGGTCAGCGGGTGGATGAAGCTTTCATACAGCACGCCCAGCACGATGTAGATCACCACCACCGCCGCCAGCAGCAACAGGCCCTGGTTGGCCAGCGCCTGCTGGAACACCTGGGCGGTGCCCTGGAAGCTGCCGGATATGCTGTCGGGCAGGCCGATCTCGCGCTGCACCGCGTCGATGGCGGTGACCGCCGCCCCCAGCGACACCCCCGGCGCCAGGTTGAAGGAGAGGGTGACGGCCGGCAACTGGCCCTGGTGGTTGACGCTGATGGGACCGGAGGTGCGGTCGATGCGGGCCACCGACCCCAGCGGGATCAGCTTGCCGCTGTCGGCGCGGAGGTAGATGCGGTTCAGCACGTCGGCTGACCTCTGCGCCTCCGGCGACAGTTCCAGGATCACCTCGTAATCGTTGGTCGGCGTGTAGATGGTGGAGATCTGCCGCGTGCCGAAGGCGCTGTAGAGGCTGGAGCGCAGGTTCTCCGCCGTCAGGCCCAGCATGTAGGCCTTGTCCAGGTCCACATGGATGGAGGCGTTCTGGCCGGACAGCTGCAGGTCGCTGGTCACGTCCTGCAACACCGGCATCCGCGCCATCCTCTGCATCAGCCGGTCCGCCCACTGGTACAGCGTCGGCTGGTCCAGGCCCTGCAATGTGTACTGGTACAGGCTTTTGGACCCGCGACCGGACACGTTCAGGTTCTGCACCGGCTGGAAGAAGACGTTGATGCCGGCGATGCCCGCCACGTCATTGCGCAGGCTCTGGATCACCGCCTCCATGTTGGGGCGGTGGGCGCGGTCCTTCAGCGACATGAAGATGCGGCCGGTGTTGGTGGCGTTGCCGCCGCCCCCGCCACCGACGGAGGAGATGAAGGTCTCGACATAGGGGTTCTTGCCCACGGCCGCCGCCGCCTGCCGTTGCAGGGCGATCATGGCGTCGAAGGAGATGTCCTGCCGCCCCTCCGTCTGGGCGAAGACCTGGCCGTTGTCCTCGGTGGGGAAGAAGCCCTTCTGCACCTGCTGGAACAGCACGACGGTGCCGACCAGGGTGGCGAAGAACACGGCCACCACCACCCGGCGGTGGCCCAGGCACCAGGTCAGGGTGCGGTCATAGCCCCGCAGCCACGCCTCGAACCCGGCCTCGGTCACCCGCTCGAACCGGTTGGGCTTGGCATGGTGGTCGTGGTTGATGAAGCGGCTGCACAACATGGGCGTCAGCGTCAGCGACGTGATGGCCGAGGCGGCGATGGCCAGGGTGACCGTCACCGCGAACTCATGGAACAGCCGGCCGACCACGCCGCCCATCATGAAGATGGGAATGAACACCGCCACCAGCGACAGGGTGATGGAAACAATGGTGAAGCCGATCTCCCGGCTGCCTTTCAGCGCCGCCTCGAATGGGCTCATCCCCTTCTCGATGTAGCGGACGATATTTTCCAGCATGACGATGGCGTCGTCCACGACCAGGCCCACCGACAGGGTCAGCGCCAGCAGCGAGATGTTGTCGATGGAAAAGCCGAAGGCCTTCATGGCGCCGGCGGCGCCGATGAGGGAGATGGGCACGGCGATGCCAGGGATGACCGTGGCGCTGACCTTGCGCAGGAAGAGGAAGATGACCAGCACCACCAGCACGATGGTCAGCGCCAG
>NZ_BACU01000315.1 GCF_000333275.1 Azospirillum sp. B4
GCAGCATCGCCATCAGCAGCACACCAGGTGCCGGATCATCGAAGGCCCCCGTCGCCATGGCCGCCGCCACATCCTCCAGTTCCGCCTCCGGCGTGGGCGCGTCGGGGTCGGGCAGCAGCAGGGCGGTGACGGAGCCCTTGCCCCCCAATACGGCGCGCAGGGCCCTGTTCACATCCTCCACCGTCACGGCGGCGATGCGGTCAGGCCAGGCCTCCACATCCGCGACCGTCTGGCCGGTGGTCAAAGCCACCCCGAACTCGGACGCGGGGCCCTGCAGGCTGTCACGGGCGTAGAGGGCGCCCACCCGCAGGCGCTTGATGGCCGCCGCCACCTCCGCCTCCCCCACCCCGTCGTGCAGCAGGCGGGCGATCTCCGCGTTCAGGCCGGCCTCGGCATCAGCCACGGCCACGTCGGGGCCGGGCACCACACCCAGGCTGAACTGGCCGGGCCCCAGCGCGTCGGCCAGATAATCGACGCTGACGCCGGCCGCCAGGCGCTGGCGCACCGCCAGCGCCTGGTACAGGCGCCCGGTGGCGCCGCCGCCCAGGATGGTCTGCAACACCTCCAGCGCGTAAACCTGCGTGGGATCCGCCGCCCAGCCTTGCCCCCTCCAGCCATGGGATGGGGCGATCCATACCCGGCTCAGCGCCGGCTGACGCACCTGGGCGTCCTTCATCTCGATGCGCCGCCCCTCCCCTTCCGCCGGCGGCTCCGTCCCCCGGGCGGCCAGCCGGTCCGGTACCGGGCGGGCGGGGATGGCGCCGAACGCCGCCTCCACCAGCGGGCGCAGGGACGCGGCGGTGACGTCGCCCGCCACCACCAGCACGGCGTTGTTGGGGGCGTACCAGGCGCGGTAGAAGGCACGGGCGTCCGCCGGGGTCAGGCGGGCCACCTCCTCCGCCCGGCCCACGACCGGCCTGGCGTAGGGATATGCCGTGAACAACGCCGCCTGCACCCGCTCGCGCAGGCGGGCGCCGGGGTTGGCTTCCGTCCGCTGCCGCCGCTCGTTCAACACCACCGCCAGTTCGGGCGCCGCCGTCTCCGCACGGATGCGCAGATGGGCCATGCGGTCCGCCTCCAGCCCCAACACCAGGGGCAGCCGGTCGCGGGCGATCGTCTGGAAAAAGGCTGTCTGATCCTGGTTGGTGTAGGCGTTTTCCACCCCGCCGTCGCGGGCCACCCGGCGGGAAAACGCGCCGGAGGGCACGGCGGCGGTGCCCCGGAACATCAGGTGCTCCAGGTAATGAGCCAGGCCCGATTTGCCCGCCGGCTCATCCGCGGCCCCCACCTTGTAGAACAGCATCTGCGTCACGACGGGCGCGCGATGGTTGGGCACCACCACCACCCGCAGGCCGTTGGCCAGCGTGAAGGTCTCAGGATCGAAGACACGGGCGGCGGCCGGGGCCGTCAGGCCAAGGGCAAACGCCAGAACAGCGAACCATACCCGGCATGAAGGCCGCCCATAGACGCCCAAAGCCCCGCCACTCCCATTTATGCCGCCCCATTTCCCAAAGGAATAACATGGGCACGCGGGCTGTCCATGGGAAGCTGGACCAGCCATTGGGATGGGGAGCCGGAACCTGGGCCGAACCTGGACCTTAGGGGTGGTCGTGGGCCCGGCCCAAGGCGCCTTGCGGCGTGGTCACCCACACATCCTGGCGACGGGCCTTCAGCGGCCCATAGCAAAAGGCCCGGGCGGGAGGGCGTCCCGGCCGGGCCTTGGCATGCGCGGGAACCCTTAGTGGGCGCCGGCGGAGCTGCTGTCGCGGTTGACCACCGGCGCGTTGTCCTTGGGCGCCGTGTCACCCTTCCAGAACATCAGGCTGTCCAGGAAGCTGCGGTCGCCCACCACCGTGCCGGGCCATTCCTTGTCCACGATCTTGCGGATCTGGGGTTCGGCCTGATCGGCGCCGGCCTTGGCGGTCAGTGCTGCCTCGCCCTTGCTCTGGTTGGCGGTGGCGGACGCCACGGCCGTCGCCTCGGTGGTGGCGGCACCGAAGACGGTGCTGGTGGCGCGCGTCTCCTTCACGATTTCCTGCGGGCGCGGGCTGCCCGGCTGCGGCGGACGCAGGTTGAAATCGGGCGGCACCTCCAGCGGCGCGCGCGCCAGCACGCGGAACTCGTCCGGGGTGGGCCGCGACCCGCCGAACAGATAGTCCAGGCTGTCACACCCCGTCAGGGCTGCCAAACCGGCCGCCGCGAGCATCAGCCGCGCGCTAAAAACCTTAGAATTCTCGCCCATATCCTCGTCCGTCGAATGCGGGCCCCGAACCCCGGGACCCCCGTGAACCTGACCCAAAAAACTGATCCCACCACCGGGGCCCCCACCAGCCCCATGACGGCGACACCCTACCGCGTCGCGGGCCTGACGAACAGCCCATCCACGACCAGCA
>NZ_BACU01000314.1 GCF_000333275.1 Azospirillum sp. B4
CGTGCCCTCGGCCTCGCCGGTCGCGCTGCCGGTGGCGGCCACGGCGGCGCCCCCCTCGCTATCCTCCTTCAGTTCACCCAGGGACACCGTCACGTTCATCTTGTTGCCCTTGCGCACCACCACCAGGGCCGCCTTGTGGCCCACCGGCTCCTCCGCCACGATGCGGGGCAGGATGCGGCCGTTGGTGACGTCCTTGCCGTCGATGCTGACGATGACGTCACCCTGCTTCAGGCCCGCCTGCTCACCCGGACCACCGGGGCTGACCACCGCCACCAGCGCGCCGCGCTGCTGCTTCAGCTTCAGGCTTTCGGCGATGTCGGGCGACACGTCCTGGATCTGGACGCCCAGCCAGCCACGCCGCACCTTGCCGGTCTCACGCAACTGCTGCACCACGTTCTTCACCACCACCGAGGGGATGGCGAAGCCGATGCCCACCGACCCCGCCTCGCCCTCATTGGACTGGGGGGAGAAGATGGCGGTGTTCATGCCGATGACCTCACCATTCAGGTTGATCAGCGGCCCCCCGGAATTGCCCAGGTTGATGGAGGCGTCGGTCTGCAGGAAGTCGTCGTACTTGCCGGCGCCGATGTCGCGGCCGCGGGCGGAGATGATGCCCGCCGTCACCGTGCCGCCGAGGCCGAAGGGATTGCCAATGGCCACGACCCAGTCGCCCACCTTCAGGATGTCGCTGTTGCCCATCACCATGAAGGGCAGCTTGGACGCCGGCTCCACCTTCAGCAGCGCGATGTCGGTCGCCTTGTCGGTGCCGACCAGGGTGGCCTTCAGCTGGGTGTCGTCCTGCAGGCGCACGGTGATCTCATCGGCACCCTCGATGACGTGGTTATTGGTGACCACGTAGCCCGAGGCGTCGATGATGAAGCCGGAGCCCAGCGAGGTGGCGCCGCCGCCCTTGTCCCCGCCCTGGTCATTCTCCTTCTGGCGTTCCTGATAATCGCGGAAGAAGTCGCCGAAGGGGCTGCCCGGCGGGAACTCGGGCATGGGCAGTTGGCCCTGCTTCTTGTTCTTCACCGTCTGGCTGGTGGAAATGTTCACCACCGCCGGCAGCATCTTCTCCACCAGGGGCGCGAAGCTGTGGGGCGGCGGCTCCGCCTTGGCCGAACTGGGATCACCGCAGGCCGTGGGCAGCAGCAGGACGCTCAGCACCATCAACGACCGGCGCAAGGCCGAGAGCGGCCGGGCCCGCGTCAGGCCCTCCTTCTTCGGGGAGGAGGCCGTGGGGGCGGGCACGGGGAAGGCGGGAGACGTCACTGTAGGGCCACTCCTGGCAGGGGGACGCCGATCACTCATGGTATCCGCCCGTCATCATTCCATTTGCCCACTATAGGGGGCTGATGTCGCGCCTGTTAAGGGGGATGGCTCGTGATATCGCAAGGGGATAAGACGGCATCCCCGCCGTGAGGACGGAAATCGCGCGCGCTAGCGGCGCGCCAGCCACACCAGGACCACCCCGATGCAGGCCCCCGCCAGCCCCGCCCAGCGCAGCTGCTCCGGCGGGGTTTCGGCCATGCGGCCGGCCAGCCGGCGCATGACCGCCGGCATCAGGGCGTAGCACAGGCCCTCCAGCACCAGGGCCAGCGCGGCCCCCACCCACAAATCATTCAAGGGCTTGATGCTCCCCTCTAGCGCCGGGCGCCGGCATGCGTCCGCCTGGTTCGCTCATTTGTCGCGCCGCCTGTCACCCGCCCCCAGGTACTTGAAGAAGTCGGCGCCCGGCGACAGCACCATGGTCGTGTCCTCGGGTTTCAGCGTGTCGCGGTAGGCCTGGAGGCTACGGTAGTAGCTGTAGAACTCCGGATTGCGGCTGATCGCCTCATTCATGATGCGAATCGCCTGGTTGTCGCCCTCGCCCCGGGTGATCTGGGCCTGGCGCTGGGCCTCGGCCAGCAGGACGGTGCGGTCGCGGTCGGCGCGGCTCTTGATCTGCTGCGACAGTTCCTGGCCCTGGGCGCGGGCCTCCGCCGCCTCGCGCTCGCGTTCGGAACGCATGCGGGCGAACACCGCCTGGCTGGTCTGTTCCGGCAGGTCGGCGCGGCGCAGGCGCACGTCCACGATCTCGATGCCCAGGCGCTGCGCCTCCTGGTTCACCTGGGCCTTGATGTCGGCCATGACCTTCTCGCGGTCCTGGGACAGCACGGCCGGCAGGTTGACGTTGCCCAGCACCCGGCGCATGGCGGAATTCACGATGACCGCCAGGCGCTGGCGGGCCTGCTGCTCATTGCCCAGGGTCTGGAAGAACATCAGCGGGTCGGCGATGCGGTAACGGGCGTAGGCGTCCACCTCCAGCCGCTTCTGGTCGGCCAGGATGGCGCTTTCCACCGGCGGGTCGATGTCCAGCACGCGGCGGTCCAGCACCACCACGTTCTGCACGAAGGGGATCTTGGTCCACAGGCCAGGCTCGCGAATCACGCGCTTGGGCTCACCGAACTGCAGCACCAGCGCCTGCTGGGTCTGGTTCAAGGTGAAGAAGGCGCCCTGCAGCAGGATGGCGGCCAGCACCAGCAGGCCCAGGAAGACGAACCAACGTTTCTCCATGATGGTGGTCCTCCCTTACTTGCCGGCCGCAGCGGGCGGCGTGGCGGGATGCGGCTTCAACATGTCGTTCAGGGGCAGATAGGGCACGGCCCCCCCGCCGGCCTTGTCATCCAGCAGGATCTTGTTCGTGCCCTTCAGGATCTGCTCCATCGTCTCGATATACAGGCGCCGGCTGGCGGCGTCCGGGGCCTGGGAATAGGCCTCCAGCACCTGCTGGAAGCGCTTGGCGTCGCCCTGGGCCAGATCCACCACCTGGTCGCGGTAGGCCTGGGCCTCCTGGTTCAGCCGCTCGGCGTCGCCCCGGGCCCGGGGAATGATGTCGTTGCGATAGGTTTCCGCCTCGTTGCGCAGGCGCTCCCGGTCCTGGCGGGCGCGCTGCACGTCGTTGAAGGCTTCCACCACCGCCGGCGGCGGCTCGACCCGCTGCAACTGCACCTGGGTGATCTCGATGCCGGCCTGGTACTGGTCCAGGATGGTCTGCAGCAGCTGGCGGCTGTCATTCTCGATGCGCTGCCGGGCGTCGGTCAGGGCCTGCTGGATCTCGGTGCGGCCGATGACCTCACGCATGGCGCTTTCCGCCACCTTCTTCACCGTCTCGGCCGGTTCGCGGATGTTGAACAGGAACTTGCCCGGGTCCTTGATGACCCAGAACACGGCGAAGTCGATGTCGACGATGTTCTCATCGCCGGTCAGCATGGTGCTCTCGTCCGCCACGTCGCGGTCGCCGACGCTGCGCCGGCCGTCGCCCTGGCTGCGGTAGCCGATCTCGATGCGGTTGACGCGGGTGACCTGGGGCAGCAGCACCTGCTCGATGGGGGCGGGCAGGTGATAGCGCAGGCCTGGCTGTTCCACCCGCACCGGCTTGCCGAAGCGCAGGACCACGCCCTGTTCGTCCGCCGCCACGCGATAGACGCCGGTGGCCAGCCACAGCAACGCCACCGCCGCCACGCCCACGCCGATGACCCGCCCCGTGGTCCAGCGGCCGAGATTGCCGAAGGGGTTGCCGGAGGGCGCACCCCCGAAGGGCGATCCGCCGCCCCGGGGCCGGCCGCCACCGGGGCCGCCGCCATTGCCGTTGCCACCCAGCAGGACGCGCAGGCGTTCCCCGCCCTGGCGCACGGCGTCCTCCAGCCCCGGCTGGCGGGGGCCGGACGGCTTGCCCGGGGATTTGCCGCCCGACACCTTGCCGGATGATCCGGTGTTGCCGGCGACGCCATCACTCTGGCCCCAGGGGTTGGGCGGCGGGCTGCCGCTTCCGGAGGATCCCGGTTCGGGTTTATCCTTGCCGGGAGCCTTCTTGTCGGGATCTTCGCCCGACCCGTCGTTCCCGCCATTCGACCCTTGATTGGACCAGGGCATGTTCGCCTTTCCTGTCCTGGAGATTCGGGCGCCCGACCCCATATGAGGGAGCACCCAGACAGAGGGCGTCGGCGGCCGATGGTCGCCGATGGCGGCCATCTCTTCCCCCGGGCTTCCCCCCATTTCGGCGGCACCGTATATAGTCGGGCGTTCGCAGGGAAGCCCGACACGGGCGATATGACCCCCCGCCCCCCACTTTACAAGATGAAGGCGTTTGATCATGGCGGTTACCGAGTCCCAGGTGTTGGAGGCCCTCCGGCGGGTGGTGGACCCCGATCGCGGGTCTGACATCGTCAGCCTCAAGATGGTTTCCGGCGTGGCGGTCAAGGACGGCCATGTCCATTTCACCCTGGAGGTCGACCCCCAGCGCGGCGCCGCCCTGGAACCCCTGCGCCAGTCGGCGGAGAAGGCGGTGGACCGCCTGCCCGGCGTGCTGTCGGTGACGGCGGTGCTGACCGCCCACCGCCCCGCCCCCAAGGCCGTGTCCGGCGGTCCCGGCGCGCCAGCGGCTCCCGGGGCAGCCCCTGGGGCCAAACCCGCCAAGGCGGGCATCCCCGGCGTGGCCGCCATCATCGCCGTGGCCTCAGGGAAAGGCGGGGTGGGCAAGTCGACCACCTCCACCAACCTGGCGCTGGCCATGGCGGCCAACGGCCTGAAGGTCGGCCTGCTGGACGCCGACATCTATGGCCCCAGCATGCCCCGCATGATGGGCCTCAGCGGCAAGCCCGACAGCACGGACGGCAAGCGCCTGGACCCGCTGGTCAACTACGGCATCAAGGTCATGTCCATGGGCTTCCTGGTGGCCGAGGACACGCCCATGATCTGGCGCGGCCCCATGGTGATGAGCGCCATCACCCAGATGCTGCGCGACGTGAACTGGGGCGAACTGGACGTGCTGGTGGTCGACATGCCGCCGGGCACGGGCGACGCCCAGCTGACCATGGCGCAGGGCGTGCCCCTGGCCGGCGCCGTCATCGTCTCCACCCCGCAGGACATCGCCCTCTTGGACGCGCGCAAGGGCCTGAACATGTTCCGCCGGGTCGACGTGCCCGTGCTGGGCATCATCGAGAACATGTCCTATTTCTGCTGCCCCAACTGCGGCCACCGCAGCGACATCTTCAGCCACGGCGGCGCCAAGGCGGAGGCGGAGAAGCTGGGCATCGATTTCCTGGGCGAGGTGCCGCTGGACATCGCCATCCGCGAGACCAGCGACGCCGGCACGCCCATCACCGTCAGCCAGCCGGACGGGGTCCACGCCCAGACCTACCGGGCCATCGCCGCCCGCGTGGCGGAAAAAATCAAGGCCGGCGGCGGCCGGGCGGCCCCGCGCTTTGTGATCGAATAAATCTATCAACCCATAGATAAACTCTTGGAAAGACAGCGGAACGCGGGTCCGACAGGCGGTTGCGATGCGAAAAAGACGTTCTGTTGCGTCAATTCTGCGTCCGCTGTTTTTTCCTTTCCAATGTCACGGCCGCATGATACATAAAGTTCCGTTTTGCGGAGCTGAGTGAAAGATCATGCATCGGGTTGATACGGTTCATGTTGCCTATGCGTTCCGGGACGGGGCCCACTCCTTCCAGGTGGAGGATCCGGCCACGGGTGCCATCGCGGTGGCCCACGGCGTTCCCGAGGTCGCGTATGAGCAGGTGACCCGTACCCTGTCGGAGCGGGCGACCGGCCTATCGGGCCGCCGGGTGGTGGCGCGTCCCGCCCTGCCCTTCGATGATTTTTTCAACTGGCTGCGCCAGAACCCCATCGCCAGCGTCGCCGGCGCCCCGGTGAAGGTTGAGTTCGCCTGGGAACTGCGCTGAAGGCCTGAAAAGTTCGGGCGGCCCTGACCGGCCACCCCAGTACGAGTGCCGCCTGTAAACCCGGGAAACACCGGGCGGGCGAACAGGGATAGAGGAAACACCAAGCAACGCGTGGCCCCGAAGGGGCCGAACAGCGAAACGCCCGGAAGGTCATCCTTCCGGGCGTTTCTGTATTTGGGGTGGCCATCTTCGCCAGGGCGCACGAGATCAGGGGGGCGTCAACGGCCCCCCACGCTCAATGGCGCGCTGATAGGCCGGCCGCGCCCTAATCCGCGCCAGAAACGACAGGATGTTGGGATAGGCGTCAACCATCCCGGCACGGGCCGCGAACGCCTCCAAAGGATAGCTCATCTGGATGTCGGCGGCGGTGAACTCCCGTCCGGCGAACCAGGGACATTCCCCCAGCTCCGCCTCCCAATAGTCGGCATGCAACTTGAGCTGCGGATCCACCAGCACACGCTGTGTCGCGGCGGTGATCGCCCGCGCGACAGGTCGGATGGGAAAGGGTACGCGGGCGGGCAGGTCGCGGAAGATGAGCTTCAGCAACAAGGGCGGCATGCCCGACCCCTCCGCATGATGCAGCCAATGGGTGAACCTCAGCCCGTCCTCCGAGCCGGCCAGCGGCGCCAGCCGCCCCTCCCCATACCGGGTCAGGATGTAGTCGATAATCGCCCCCGATTCGGCGATCACCCGCCCCTCATCCACGATCACAGGTGATTTCCCCAGGGGATGAACCGCCCTCAATGCCATGGGTGCCCGCAGCGTCCGCGGGTCCCGTTGGTGGACGACAAGCTGGTAGGGCAGCACCAGCTCCTCCAGCAGCCACAGCACCCGGTGGGAGCGCGAGTTGGTGAGATGGTGGACGGTGATCATGGGACGTCGATCCTGCGCAGGGAGGGCACCGCCAATGGCTGGTGTTTACAGCGTAATCATCAGCGCGGATGATTACAATGTAAACATGCTTTTGGACCCTTGCGCCGCCTGGGTCGCCACTCCCGCTGCCGCCATGGCGGAACTGACGAGCCGGGTACCGTGGTTGGTCGACGTTTAGGCTTGATGGCCAATCCGACCGCGCCCATTTTCTTGAGCTGATCCGGGCCTAAGGGGATGGACGTCGATGTATCTGACCATAGGACTGGAACTGGAGGAAAAAAAGGAACGCGCGGCGATGTCGCCGCAGTTGGCCGAGGTGATTGAGGCCACCCTGGCGCATGTGACGACGCAGGCGCCAGCGGTCGGCGCCCGGCCCCCTGCGTTTCAAGTGCTGGATACCGAAGGCCGCACGGTGGCCCTGGCCGATTTTCATGGCAGACCGTTGGTGGTCAGCTTCATTCGCGGCGGCTGGTGTCCATTTTGCTCCCTTGAGCTTTCCGAACTTGAGGAAGCGCGTGCCGAGATCGAGGCGACAGGGGCGTCGCTTATCGCGATCACCCCCGAACGTTTCGCCCTGGCGTGCGCCACGCGTCGCGCCAACGGCGTCGGTTTCCCGGTTCTGGTGGATGAGGCCATGGCGGTGGCGCGTGCCTGGGGCCTGGTCTTCCGCCTGCCCTCCGAATGGTACGATCTCTATCGGGCGGATGGTCTGGACTTGGCGGAGGTTACCGGCGGGGACGGGCTGGAACTGCCTGTCCCCGCGACCTTTGTGGTGGGTCGGGACGGGATTGTCCGCGCGTTCTTTGTGGATGCCAACTACCGCCGCCGGCTGGATCCCATGCTCGTCCTCCATACGCTCGAGCAGATGCAGGAGGAACAATGACGATCAATTGGCCGACGCTGACGGCCCTGGTCATCGATGACCAGCCGCTTATTCACCAGTTGGTCCGGCCCATGTTGCGCAGCGCCGGCCCGGTCAACGTGCTGCGCGCCATGGATGCCCGGGAGGCGTTTGACATCCTCTCGGGCACCCAGGTCGACCTGGCGCTCATCGACTACCTGATGCTGCCCGTCGATGGAATCAAATTGGCTCGCCGCATACGGATGGCTGAGGGCATGCCCTCACCGACACTGCCCATCATCATGATGACCGGCGACGCGACACAGAACACGCTGTCGGCGGCCCTGGCGGCGGGGATCAACGGCTTCCTATGCAAGCCGTTCTCGACCAAGAAATTGATTTCCCAGGTCGAGCGGCTGCTGTCCGATCCGGTGCCCTTCGTGCGCACTCCAAGCTATTTCGGCCCTGACCGCGCTGAAATGATGCGGCGTGAAAAGGCACGTCGGATGGAGGGGTAACCCCGAGCCCCACCAAAACGGCGGCTACCGCCGGCCGAACAGCCGCTCGATGTCCGCCAGTTTCAGTTCCACATAGGTGGGGCGGCCGTGGTTGCACTGGCCGCTGTGGGGGGTGGCCTCCATCTCGCGCAGCAGGGCGTCCATCTCCCCCACCGTCAGAACGCGGCCGGCGCGGACGGAGCCATGGCAGGCCATGGAGGAGCAGACCTCCTCCAGCCGTTCCTTGAGCGCGTGCTGGTCGCCCAGCTCCGCCAGCTCGTCGGCGATGTCGGTGACCAGGGCCTTGATGTCGGCCTTGGCCCCCAGCAGCGCCGGGATCTCCCGCACCACCACGGCGCCGGTGCCGAAGGATTCCAGGCAGAGGCCCAGTTCCGCCAGTTCGTCCGAGCGCTCGGCCAGGCGGGCGGCGGCCGATTCCTCCAGCTCCACCACCTCGGGGATCAGCAGCATCTGCCGCCTCACGCCCTGGGCCACCATGGACTGCTTGATGCGCTCATAGACCAGGCGCTCATGCGCCGCGTGCTGGTCGACGATGACCATGCCGTCCCGGGTCTGGGAAACGATGTAGGTCTGGTGCACCTGGGCGCGGGCGATGCCCAGCGGGAAGTCGGGCACGTCATTGGCGCCGTTTTGCGCCAAGGCCGCCACCGCCGCCGCCAGGCCCGGGGATATCGGGCCGGGTGCGGCATCGGCGTAAGCCGGCGCCTCCGCCAAAACCGAAGGCGCGTAGCCGGGCGCCGCCGGGGCGGCCCCCTCCCCCCTTGGACCTTCCCAGGCGGCGACCGGCGCCTGGAAGGCGCGCGCGGCCTCCACCTGGCTGGCGGTCGGCCGCGTGATGCCGGGCCAGCTGCCGCCACCGCCTGAGTGGGGCTGCGGCTGCCACTGGAAGGCGGTCTGGGGGATGGGTTGGGCGCCGTCGGCGCGGAAGCTGGCCAATGCTGCCTGCCCCACGGTAGTGGAGGCGCGATGACCGGCGCCGGCCAGGGCATGCTTCAGGGCGCCGACGATCAGGCCGCGCACCAGGCCCTGGTCGCGGAAGCGCACCTCCGTCTTGGCGGGGTGGACGTTGACGTCCACGTCCTCGCACGGGATGTCCAGGAACAGGGCCAGCAGGGGGTGGCGGTCGCGGGCCAGGAAATCGGCGTAGGCGCCGCGCACGGCGCCCAGCAGCAGCTTGTCGCGCACCGGCCGGCCGTTCACGAACAGGTACTGGCCAGCGGCGGTGTTCTTGTTCAGGGTGGGCAGGCCGATGTGGCCGTACAGCCGCACGCCCTCGCGCCAGGCGTCGATGGGCAGGGCGTTCTCCTGGAACTCCCGCCCCATGAGGACGCCCAGACGGGCCAGCAGGGGATCATCACCGTTCAATGTGCCCGTCTGGGCCGGCAGGCGCAGGGGCGTGCGGCCCTCGTCCGCCACGGTGAAGGCGACCTCGGGATGGGCCATGGCCAGGCGCTGCACCACGTCGACGGCGTGGTCCGTCTCCGTCCGCGTGGTCTTCAGAAACTTCAGCCGCGCCGGGGTGGCGTAGAACAGATCTCGCACCTCGATGCGGGTGCCCACCGGGTGGGCCGCCGGCACCGGCCGGCCCTTGGCCCCACCCTCCACTGTCAGGGCCCAGGCGCTGTCCGACCCCGGCTGGCGGCTGGTGATGGTCAGGCGGCTGACGGCGCCGATGGAGGGCAGCGCCTCCCCCCGGAAACCCAGGGTGTGGATGTTCAGCAGGTCGTCGCCCGGCAGCTTGGAGGTTGCGTGGCGTTCCACCGCCAGCGACAGCTCCTCCGCCGCCATGCCGCCGCCGTCGTCCACCACCTGGATCAGGGCCTTGCCACCATCGCGCAGGGTGACGTCGATGCGGCGGGCGCCGGCGTCCAGCGCGTTCTCCACCAGCTCCTTCACGGCGGCGGCGGGACGCTCCACCACCTCACCGGCGGCGATGCGGTTGACCAGGGTCTCAGGGAGAAGGCGGATGGGCATGATGGCGCCAGTGTAGCGGGAAGGCAGGCCGTCAGATCATAATACCCCAAAGATGGGGATCATAAACAAGGGACGCCATAGATATGGGGGCCCGCCGCGATCATAGCCACGCCACTGGCCTGCCAAAGCCCGCCGCCCAGGGCCAAGTCGCACCGATCATCCGACCGGCCGCGGCTCCGATATCCGGGCATCAGGCTGGATCAATCATCCGCCACATAGCGCACGTGCCAGGTGCGGGGCAGGCCACGGGCGCCGGTGAAATCCACCGCCCTCATCTGCTCCTCCTCCACCTGGGCGCCGCTGAGGTTGGCGCCCCGCAGATCCGCCTCCCGCAGGTCGGCGCCACGAAGGTCGGCGTGGCTGAGGTCGGCCTGGGCCAGGCGGATACGGCGCAGGCGGGCGCCGCTGAGATCGGCGTTGCGCAGGATGGCGCCGGTCAGGTTGGTGCGCACATGCCGCTCGGTGTCGATCTGCAGATGGTCCAGCTTGGCATGGCGCAGGTTGGCGGCGCTGAAATTGGCGCCCTGGAAGCTGCCGCCGCGCAGATCGGCGTCGGCCAGGGTGGCGGTGCGGAAGTCGGCGTTGTCGAACTGGCCCACCTGCATCTGGATGCCGGTCAGGTCCATACCGTAGAAGACCGCCCCCAGGCCCACGCCGCGGGTCAGCATGGCGCGTGACAGGGTCCCGGACCCACGCAGATCCACGCCGCTGAGGTCCAGCGCCATACCCTCCTTCGCCGCCGTGCACACCCAGGTGGCGTGCAGGTTCAGCAACTCGGCCATGGTGCGGCCCAGCTCCGCCGCCGGGCGGCCCATCGGCCTTTCCGTCAGCACGCCAGCCATATCGGCGCCACCCAGTTCCGTCAGGTTCATGACCGTGCCGATCAGCACGGCGCCCCGCAGGCTGGCGCCGCGCACGTCGGCGCCCGACAGGTCCGCCCCTTCCAGGTTGGCGCCATCCAGCTTGGCTTGCCGCAGGTTGGCCCGCACCAGCTTGGCGTTGCGCATGATGGCGTCGGTGAAATCGGTATGCATGGCGACGGAGCCCGACAGCCGCGCGTTGGTGAGGTTGGAGCCCCGCAGGTTGGCCTCGCCCAGGTCGGCGTTGGTGGGGTCCACCGTCATGACGTGCAGGCTGCCGTCGCGGGCGCGGGCCGCCAGCGTGCCGTCGCGCAAGTCGGCGTCGAACAGGTCGGCGCCCGACAGGTCGGCCCCCCGCAGGCAGGCGCCGCGCAGGTCGGCCTTCACCAGCTTGGCATTGCGCAGGTTGGCGCCGCGCAGATCGGCCACGAACAGCGTGGCGCATTCCAGCACGGCGTTGCTGAGGTCCACGTCGCGCAGCACGGCGTGGGTGAAGTCGGCATGGCTGAGGTCCCGCCCCGCCAGGGTCAGGCCGGACAGGTCCAGGCGGGCCAGCACGGCGCGGGCCCCGCCCACCTTGGCGTTGCGGAACATGGCATGGCGCTTCAGCACCAGGTCCAGCTGTTCCTGGGTCAGCCGCGCCATGGGCTGCCGTTCGGGGACCGACCGATCCCGCCCGCCGCCCGGGTTATGCGCGCCGCTTTCCATTCCACCAACCTTGCCGGCCACCAACCTCGCTGGGACGACACACCAGGGAATCTGTGCGCGCCGGCGCCTCCGGACAAGTTTAGTTCCGCAGGTAAGCGGGGCGTTAACAAAAAAGGCCGGGCGCCCGGCCGCACGACGCCCGGCCGGAAATGGAAATCAGCGCAATCCTTCGCGCACCACCCGGATGAGACCGGCGGTGGAGCAGTCATGGCCGCGGCGGGCGCCCCCCTCCAGCTCCGGCAGGATGGCCTTGGCCAGCTGCTTGCCCAGCTCCACGCCCCACTGGTCGAAGGAGTTCAGGTTCCACAGGATGCCCTGGACGAAGATCTTGTGCTCATAGAGCGCGACCAGCATGCCCAGGGTGTGGGGGTCCAGCTTCTGGAACAGCAGGGTGTTGGTCGGGCGGTTGCCGGTGAAGACCTTGTGCGGCACCAGGGCCTCCAGCTCCTCCCCATCCAGTCCCTGGGCGGCCAGCTCGGCCCGCGCCTCGTCCTCGGTCTTGCCCAGCAGCAGCGCCTCGGTCTGGGCCAGGAAGTTGGCCAGCAGCAGGGTGTGGTGGCGGCCCACCGGGTTCTGTGTCTCGATGGGGGCCAGGAAGTCGGCCGGGATCAGCGGCGTGCCCTGGTGGATCAGCTGATAGAAGGCGTGCTGGCCGTTGGTGCCCGGCTCCCCGAACAGCACCGGGCCGGTGGCGTAATCCACCGGGCGGCCCTCGCGATCCACGCCCTTGCCGTTGCTCTCCATGTCCGCCTGCTGCAGGTAGGCCGGCAGGCGGGCCAGATACTGGTCATAGGGCAGCACGGCATAGGACTGGGCGTCCCAGAAATTCACATACCACAGGCCGATCAGTCCCAGGATCACCGGCATGTTGGCGGCCAGCGGGGCGGTGCGGAAATGCTCGTCCATCGCGTGCGCGCCGGCCAGCAGCTCGGCGAAGCGATCAGGGCCGATCATCAGCAGGATGGGCAGGCCGATGGCCGACCACAGGCTGTAGCGGCCGCCCACCCAGTCCCAGAACCCGAACATGTTGTCGGTGTCGATGCCGAAGGCCGCCACCTCCTTGGCGTTGGTCGACACCGCCACGAAATGCTTCGCCACCGCGTCCGCCGGCGCGCCCTGGGCCAGCAGCCAGTCGCGTGCCGTGTGGGCGTTGGCCAGCGTCTCCTGCGTGGTGAAGGTCTTGGACGCGATGATGAACAGCGTCGTCTCCGCGTCCACCTTCTTCAGCACCTCGGCGATGTGGGTGCCGTCGACGTTGGAGACGAAGTGGGCCTGCAGGTGGGCGTGGTGATAAGGGGTCAGCGCCTGGGTCACCATGACGGGACCCAGGTCGGACCCGCCGATGCCGATGTTGACGATGTCGGTGATGGGCTGGCCGGTCCAGCCGCGCCATTCCCCGTCGCGCACGGAGGTCGCGAAGGCGGCCATGCGGTCCAGCACGGCATGCACGTCCGGCACCACGTTGCGGCCATCGACCAGCACCGTGGCTCCCTTGGGCTGGCGGAGCGCGGTGTGCAGGACGGCCCGCCCCTCCGTCAGGTTGATAGGGAATCCGGCGAACATGCGGTCGCGCCAGCCTTCCAGGTCGCGGGCGCGGGCCAGGTCCAGCAGCAGGGGCAGCGTCTCGTCCGTCAGCCGGTTCTTGGAGTAGTCCAGCAGCAGGGTGCCCAGCTTCAGGGAATAGGTGTCGAAACGTTCCGGGTCGGCCGCGAACAGGTCGCGCATGTGCACGCCCTCCAGCGCCTGACGGTGCCGGGCCAGCGCCTCCCAAGCCGGGGTCTGGACCAGCGGGGTATCGTGCGGGGTGGCGGACATCGTTCTCTCCTGAACCTGTGGCCAGGGACGACCGGACCCCATTGTCCCGCCCCTGGAAAGCCCCAGGGGTTTAGCACGGCTGGTCATGGTTAAGCAGCGGTCCGGATGGGGATTCCGTCCTTTTGACGCGTTTTTGCCGACGCTTTTGACGTATCGCGCGCGCCCATGGGGCCACTTGGCCACCGGAAAGGGGCGGGAGCGGTTCCACCGGCCGTCGCGCGCTTGATCGCCCCACGCGCGCGGCCACAATGGGCGCCAATGCCGTCAGCCACGGGGAGACGCCGGCCCATGTCCCGCCATCATCGCATCGCTCTCGCCTTAAGCCTTTCACTGGCCGGAACCACCGCCGCCGGCGGCGCCTGGGCGGCCGAGCGCAGCTGGGCCCTGGAGGGGCAGGAGCTGAAGATCACCACCCCATGCGCCCGGTCGGTGCAGATCACGGCCACGCCCGAGGCGCACGGCGTCCGCATCAGCGCGACGGCGGAGGAGGCGGGGGAGGTGGACCAGCTGACGGCCAGCGGCGGCCGGTCGGCGCAGCTGGGCATCACCGGGCGGCGCTGCTATCGCGAGGGGGAGGGTTGGAACCGCTGGCAGCCCACCCTGCGCATCACCATCACCGTCCCCACCGGCATTCCGCTGGAAATACAGGAGGGCGGGTCCACCGACTACCAGGCCACGGGCGGCTTCGGCGCGCTGGCGCTGACCCTGGATGGGTCCGGCAATGTCAAGGCCGACCGGGTGGCCGGCGGCGCGCAGGTCCGGGTCCACGGCTCGGGCGATGTCCAGCTGGACCGCCTGGACGGCGCCTTCAAGGTACGGGTGGCGGGCTCCGGCAATGTCGACCTCATCCAGATGGCGGGGCCTTCCATCGACCTGGAGAGCAGCGGCAGCGGCAACGTCACCATCGGCGGCGGCAGCGGCGGCACCACCACCGCAAAACTGAGCGGATCGGGCAACGCCACCCTGCCCGCGGTGGAGAACCTGCGCCTGAGCATCGACGGATCGGGCGACGTGGTGGCGGCGAAGGCGCAAGGCGCCCTGTCGGCGCATCTGGGGGGATCGGGCGCGCTGACCATCCACGCCGTATCGGCCACCACCGCCCAACTGAAGCAGTCGGGCAACGGCGACATCACCATCGACGGCGGAGAGATCGGCACCCTGACCGCCGTGATCAGCGGCAGCGGCGACCAACAGCTGCGCGTGAAGGTCACCGACGCCACCATCGCGTTGAGCGGCAGCGGCGACGTGACCATCGACCAGGTGACCGGCCGTTTGGACCAATCCCACAGCGGCAGTGGCAGCGTCCACGTGCGCGGCCGCTGAACCGCTGTGGAGGGGCCCCTTAGCGGAACGCGCCTAGTTAACTAACGCGGTGGGGTTAACTAACGCGGTGGGGTTAACTAACGCGGTGGGGTTAACTAACGCGGTGGGGTTAACTAACGCGCCTGGCGGCGGGCCGGGCGGACCATGGTGCGGGACCGGGGCAAGCGCACCGGTTCCATCTCAACGGTGGCCGGCTCCTCCTCCTCCACGTCGAACAGACCGCCCTTGTCCGCCGCTTCCGGTGCCGGTGCCCGCGGGGCGGTGGGCATGACCGTCAGGGGCAGGCCCATGGCGCCGCCCAAGGCCTCCGCCACCTCCTTCGGCAGGGCGGTGGCCGACAGGCTGGGGCTCATGCCACGGGGCAACGTCGCCTCATCGCCCAGCACCCGATATTCCCGCACCAGCTCCTGAAGGTTGGCCCAGACGGTACGGATTTCCCCCTCCAGCACGGCGCGGCGGCGGTGCAGGGCGGCGGGGTCCGCCTTGATGGCCGCCAGGATGGCGGCGATGGGGATGCCGTCGATGTGGTCGGGCACATCGCCCGCGCGGGCGGCCACGCGCCGGGCGCCCAGACCGTTGGGCACCGGATTGTCCTGCACGACCGCGGCCTGCGGCCGCTTCGGTCGCGCGACGGGGGAGGCCTGGAAGAAGCGCGCCTTGAAATCGTCGAAGGTGAACGTCATCGGAACCCCCAATGGCCTGGATCGCGGTCACGGGAATGCAGCAACTCCTATGCCAAAGGTTGGGGCAACGCTTCGTTAACCATCCTTGCTTTTTGCATTGATTTTCGCAGGCGCCGGGCGCGGCCATCCGGCCGCTTGGCTTCCCGCGTTCCGCTCCGCCACGCGGCGGCAGCCGACCGAGGCCTGCGGCGGCGTCAGCGCGGCGCCGATCCGGCACCGCCCACCACCACCGTGGCCAAGGCATCCGGCCGCAGCAGGCGCGCCGCCACCCGGCGTACGTCATCCCGCGTCACCCGCCGCAGCAAATCCGCCCGGATGTCCAGGAATCCAGGCGGAAAACCATCGCGCCGGATGTCCAGCAGCAGGGCGGCGATGGCCCGGTTGTTGGTGAATTGCAGGGGAAAGGACCCGGTCAGGAAAGCCTGGGCGTCGCGCAATTCCCAGGTGGCCACCCCATGCGCCGCCACATCCGCCAGGGTTTCGCGCACCAGTCCCAGCGCGTCGCCCACCGTGCGGTTGGCGGTGGAACCGCTGATCACCAGCAAGTCCGCGTGCGCGTATGACTGCAAATTGCATTGCACATCGTAAGAAAGACCGCGACGGTCGCGCACGGCATCCGCGAGACGCGATCCCAACCCTTCCCCGCCCAAGATGTGGGTCAGCAGCAGGGCGGCGGGCCAGTCGGGATCACCCGGCGCCACCCCGGCCGCCGCCTGGACGAATAGACTCTGCGGCCCCGGCCAGGCGACGCCCTGGACTTGGCCGTCGAGGACCGGGGCCGCATCCGGGACGGTGGTGGGCGCCCCGTTGGCCGGCAGGCCGCCGAAGATACCATCCACCGCCGCCGCCAGCTCCGCTGGCGCGATGTCGCCCGCAGCTGTCACCACCAGGCCATCACGGACCAGGCGCCGCGCCACGAAGTCGCGCAAATCGTCGGCGGTGATGGCGGCCAGCGTCTCCAGCGTGCCGCGCAAGGGCCGTCCGTAGGGATGGCCGGGGAACAGTTGGCGGGCCAGGGTGTGGTAAGCGACCGTGACGGGGTCCGCCTCTGCCGT
>NZ_BACU01000313.1 GCF_000333275.1 Azospirillum sp. B4
CGCAGATGGGCACCCCCGACTGGCTGGCGCCGGCCCGTGCCTGCGACATCCCCTTCTCCGGCCTGCACCCGGACCAGGCGCAGGCCGCCTGCGCCCAGGCCCTGCTGGGCCAGCCGGTGGACGCGATCACCCAGGCGCTGGAGGGCCGGCGCAAGGCGGTGCTGGTGGCCGACATGGAATCGACCATCATCCACCAGGAGATGCTGGATGAGCTGGGCGCCCTGATCGGCCGGCGCGACACCATCGCCGAGATCACACGCCGCGCCATGAACGGGGAGATCGACTTCAAGGGCGCCCTGCGGGAACGCGTGGCGCTGCTGGCCGGCATGGACGCCACGGTGATCGAGACGTTGAAGGGCATCGTCACCCTGATGCCCGGCGCCCGCAGCCTGGTCGCCACCATGCGCAAGCACGGCGCCCATTGCGCCCTGGTGTCCGGCGGCTTCAAGCCCTTCACCGCCCACGTCCGCGACCTCCTGGGCTTTGACGAGGACCAGGCCAACGATCTGGTGATCGCGGATGGCAAGCTGACCGGCCAGCCGGTGGAACCCATCCTGGACAAGGACGCCAAGGCGGCGGCGCTCACCCGTATTTGCGCCCAGCGGCGCGTGCCCCTGACCGCCGCCGTCACCGTGGGCGACGGCGCCAACGACCTGCCCATGCTGCTGGCCGCCGGCCTGGGCATCGCCTTCCATGCCAAGCCGGCGGTGGCGGCGTCCGCCCGGGCCAAGGTCGACCATGGCGACCTGACCGCCCTGCTCTACGCCCAGGGCTACCGCGAGGCGGAGATCGTAGCGGGCTGAAGCGGCCCAGCGGGCCGCGAACGGTTCAGGCGCCGACCTTGCCCGTGGCCGCGTTGACCTGGCGGATCAGCGCCCGGTGAGCCGGCAGGTCGCGGGTGGCGTGCTCGCCATAGGCCTGGATGCGGGCGAAGGTTTTGGCCGCCGTATCGGCATGCGGGTAGGCGCCCCGGGCGGCCGACAGGTCGGTTTCGAAGCCCATGCCGTACAGGATGTATTGGTAATTGAAGAAGGCGAAGGCCTCCAGGTCCAACGCGAAGTCGAAGCGGCTGGGCGGGCGGGTACGCCATTGCCGCAGCAGGTCCGCCAGGGCGGCGGGGATGCTGGCGGGGTCGCGGTTGTCGCGCCAGAACGGCTCCTCCCGCCGGCTGAGGCAGTAGTGCAGCTTCAGGAAATTGACGATGTTCTCGAACCGCCGGGTCATCAGCTCATTGAAGCGGGCGGCCGGCGCGTCCCATTGGCCGTCGTGGGGAAACAGCTCGGCCAGCATGCCCACCGCCACCTCGATCAACACCACGCTGGTGGACTCCAACGGCTCCAGGAAACCGCCGGACAACCCAATGGCCACGCAGTTCTTCACCCAGGGCGTCTCACGGTAGCCTGAGTCGAAGGTGATTTGGCGCAGGGCCGGCGGTTCGACGCCGGGGCCGAGATAGGCCCGCACGGTCGCCGCCGCCTGGTCGTCCGACATGTGGTCGCTGGAATAGACGCAGCCCACGCCCCGCGCGCTGTCCAGGCCGATGTCCCAGGTCCAGCCGGCGGCGTGCGCCGTGGCCACCGTGCAGCTTTCCAGCGGGGCGTCCGGCGCCTCATAGGGCACCTTGCAGGTCAGGGCCCGGTCGGCGAACAGGACGGACCGCACCGACTTGTGCGGCACGCCCAGGGTCCGGCCGATCAGCTCGGCGTGAAAGCCGCTGCAATCGACAAAGAAGTCGGCGGCGAGCACGCCCTGCTCCCGCGTGGTCAGGTGGGCGATGGCGCCATCCTGGCCCAAGGTGACGTCCGTCACCGTGCCGGTCAGATGGCGGACACCCAATTCCTTGGCCCGCCTGGCCAGCACGTGGGCCACCTTGGCGGCATCGAAATGATAGGCGTAATTCAGCGGGGCCTCGAAGTCGCCCTCCGGCCCGCGCTTGGGCGCCCGCTGGGCGTCGGCCACCTGCGGCTGGAAGGTCATGGCCTGGGCGAAGGGCAGGCGCCGCCGCCCGTCCTGCAACAGCCAGTAGGGCACCAGGCCCGTGCCCTCCGCCGGGAACGGCGCCTCGAAGGGATGGAAGAAGCTGTCCGTCACGCCCGCTTCCGGGGCCGTCACCCAGTTGTTGAAGCGGATACCCTGCTTGAAGGTGGCAGCGGTCTCGCGCATGAACTGGGCCTCGTTCAGGCCCAGGAAGCGCAGGGTCGTGCGGATGGTGGGGAACGTGCCCTCCCCCACCCCGACGATGCCGATGTCCGGCGATTCCAGCAGCGTGATGCCGATCGGACCATCCCTGGTCACGCCCAGGTATTTGGCGAGGTAGGCGGCGGCCAGCCAACCGGCCGTGCCGCCGCCCAGGATCAGGATGGTCCGCTTCGCTATCATCAGGTCAGCTCAAGGCTTGCTCCGGCACGGCCCCCAGTTCACCGCTCAGCCGGGCCTTGCGGCCATAGACCAGTTCGAACAGCGGGGACGCCATCATAGTCGTGACGATGGCCATGAGCACCAGCATAGAGAACAAGGTGGGCCCGATGATGCCCTTCTGCAGGCCGATGTTGATGATGATCAGCTCCATCAACCCGCGGGAGTTCATCAGGGCGCCGATGCCCAGGGCGGTGGCGTTGCTCTCACCGCACAGGCGGGCGGCGGCATAGCAGGCGACACCCTTGGCCACGATGGACGCCAGCAGCACGCCCAGCGCGATCAGCAGCAGCGGCAGGGAATTCACCATGTCCATGCGCGTGTTGAGGCCGGAGTAGGTGAAGAACATGGGCAGCAGCAGCACCACGGCCAGCGGCTCGACCTTCCGCTTCAACTCCGCCACGAACGTGCCGCGTGGCATGGCGGTCCCGATGATGAAGCCGCCGAAGATGGCGTGGATGCCGACGGCGTCCATGATGAAGGCGGATAGGCAAAACACCATCAGGGTGATGGCCAGCACGGTGTGCGTCATCTCCCCCCGCCGCTCAACCGCCCGGCCCAGCGGCGCCAGCAGGCGGCGGCCGAACAGGATGACCAGCAGGGCGAAGGTCAGGCCGCCGCCGATGGCCAGCACGGCCACGCCCGGGCCGGCGCCGAACACCGCCAGCACGATGGCCAGCACGCACCAGGAGGCGGCGTCGTCGAACGCCCCGGCTGTCAGCGACAGGGTGCCCAGGGCGGAATTGCTGAGGCCCCGTTCATTGATGATGCGGGCCAGCATGGGGAAGGCGGTCAGCGCGATGCAGGCCCCCAGGAACAGGGTGGCCTGGGTCCGCGGCAGGCCGTCGGCGAACAGGCCGGGCACACCCAGCAGCATGGGCGTGATCAGCACGGCGATCATGAAGGGGGCGGCGATGCCGGACAGGGAGACGGCGAAAGCGCTCTTGCCGTTGGTGCGGAAATGGTCGACGCGGAAGGTGGTGCCCACCAGGAACATGTACAGGCCGACGCCGAACTGGGCGCCAACGTACAGCACGTTCTTGGTCTCCTTCGGGAACAGGGCGGCGGCGGTTTCCGGGAACAGCAGGCCCAGCAGTGACGGCCCCAGCACCACGCCCGCGATCATCTCCCCCACCACCTGGGGCTGCGCCAACAGCTTCTGGCCCAACCAGCCGACGACGCGGCAGCTCAGGATGATGGCGGTGATCTGCAGGAAGAAATGAACGCTGTAGTCGCCGGGCGTCATGGCCCCGTTGGCGCCGTGCGGCGACAGCAGGTGGGTCGCCGTGTCCACGATGTTTTGCAGCGTCGCTGCGGAAAAAAGCTCTGACGCCATGACGCGATTCCACCCCGTTCTTCGTTTTGTTCGTGTTACCGATACCACGCTTATTGGGGTGGATCAGGTCGTTGTCAAAACCAAAAATCCGTAGGAATGTAGCAACATTCGTCAGCGGTTGGATGTAGCAACATGCCTACAATGAGCAGCCGGGATTTCAACCAGGACGTGGGCGGGGCCAAGCGTGCCGCCCTGACTGAGCCCGTGTTCGTCACCGACCGGGGCAAGCCCACGCACGTGCTGATGAGTTTCGAGACCTTCCTGCGGCTGACGGGTGATGGGCAGACCATCGTCGACCTGCTGGCCCTGCCGGAGGATCTGCCCCTGGACAAGGGCAGGCTGGACCTGGGCGTGAGCAAGGTGGACCGCAGCTGATGTTCCTGCTGGACACCCCTGTCATCCATGAGCTGCGCGGCGCCAAGGCGGACAAGGCCGACGCCGGCGTGCGGGCCTGGGCCGCCAACACCCCGCGCCAGCAGCTGTTCATCTCCGCCCTGACGCTGGTGGAGCTTGAGGAGTCGGTGACACGGGCGGAGCGGGCGGACAAGGCCGACGGCGGCACCCTGCGCGCCTGGCTGGACGACCGGGTCATGACGGCCTTCGAGGGCCGCATCCTGGCCGTCGACACCGCCGTAGCGCGCAGACGGCCCTCGGTCGCCCTGGCGGACAACCGCGACGCCCTGGTGGCCGCCACCGCCCTGGTCCACGGCCTGACCATCGTGACGCCCAACGCGGCGGCCTATCGCGCCGGCCGGCTGAAGACCTTCAACCCCTGGGGCTACGCGGGCGAAACGGCGGAAGACATCGCCGATTGGCGCCAGGCGACAAAAACAGCCCCATCTGGCTGAAGAACCTGTTTTTAGGTTCTGACAGGTCAACAGGCGCCGGCGGCCCATCCCAACGGTATCTGCTGTTGGCGCCCGCCCCACGCCCTGTCACTCCAACGGCAGGGCCACGAACAATAGGTCGCCGGCTCGTTCAACAGCAACAGCACGGCCTCTGGGCGTTCTCCTGGGCTTGGC
>NZ_BACU01000312.1 GCF_000333275.1 Azospirillum sp. B4
GATTGTTGCCGCAAGCAGGCCATCCCGATACGACCACCCCCAAACATGCCGCACCCGCGAAAGAAAAAGGCCGGCACCCATGGTGCCGGCCTTTTCCATTTCGCGGAACGAGAAGCCGCTTAGTTGCGGCTCTTGTCCACCAGCTTGTTGCTGGCGATCCAGGGCATCATGGCGCGCAGCTTGCCGCCCACGTCCTCGATCGGGTGCTCGGCCTCACGGCGGCGGGTGGCCTTGAAGCTGGGCAGGCCGGCCTTGTTCTCCAGCATCCAGTCGCGGGTGAAGCGGCCGGACTGGATGTCGTCCAGAACGCGCTTCATCTCGGCCTTGGTCTCGGAGGTGACGATGCGCGGGCCGGTGACGTAGTCGCCATACTCGGCGGTGTTGGAGATGGAGTAGCGCATGTTGGCGATGCCGCCCTCGTAGATCAGGTCCACGATCAGCTTCACCTCGTGCAGGCACTCGAAATAGGCCATCTCCGGCGCGTAACCCGCCTCGACCAGGGTCTCGAAGCCGGCCTGGATCAGCTTGGTCAGGCCGCCGCAGAGCACGGCCTGCTCACCGAACAGGTCGGTCTCGCACTCTTCCTTGAAGGTGGTCTCGATGATGCCTGAGCGGCCGCCGCCCACGGCGGAGGCGTAGGACAGCGCCACTTCCAAGGCGTTGCCCGAGGCGTTCTGGTGCACGGCCACCAGGCAGGGGACGCCGCCGCCCTTCTGGTATTCGCCGCGCACGGTGTGGCCGGGGCCCTTGGGCGCGATCATGAACACGTCCAGGTCCGGGCGCGGCTCGATCAGGCGGAAGTGCACGTTCAGCCCGTGGGCGAAGGCGATGGCGGCACCCTGGCGCANGTTGGCGGCCAGCTCGTCGCGGTACAGGTCGGCCTGCAGCTCGTCCGGGGTCAGGATCATGACGACGTCGGCTCAGGCGGCGGCTTCGGGCGGGGTGACCACCTTGAAGCGGCNGCTTCNGCCTTCTTGGTCGTGGCCGAACCGGCGCGCAGCGCCACCACGATGTCCTTCACCCCGCTGTCGCGCAAGGTCTGGGCATGGGCGTGCCCCTGGCTGCCGTAAACGATGAGGGCGACCTTCTTGCCCTTGATCAGGTTAACGTCGGCGTCACGATCATAATAAACGCGCATGGGTCTCAGCCTTTTGTTGGTTGCGCCCGCCAACCCTTGGGGGCGCGCTCTCATGGATTGTCGCCTTCCCGGGGGGAAAGCGGTTTGGAAAAAAAGATCAGATGCCGCCGGGGCCACGGGACATGGCCACCACACCGGTGCGCGACACGCCCACCAGGCCCAGTTCGGCCATCAGGCCGATGAAGCGGTCCAGCTCCTCCCCCTGGCCCGTGATCTCGAAGACGAAGCTGGTGATGGTGGCGTCCACCACCCGCGCCTTGAACACGTCGGCCAGGCGCAGGGCTTCCACCCGCTTCTCGCCCGTGCCGGCCACCTTGACCAGCGCCGTCTCGCGCTCGACGAAGGGGCCCTCCATCGTCAGGTCGTGCACCCGGTGCACCGGCACCAGGCGGCCCAGCTGCGCCTTGATCTGCTCGATGATCATGGGCGTGCCACTGGTGACGATGGTGATGCGCGACAGGGTGGCGTCGCGGTCGACCTCCGCCACCGTCAGGCTTTCAATGTTGTAGCCGCGGCCGGAGAACAGGCCGATGACGCGGGCGAGCACGCCTGGTTCGTTGTCCACCAGGATGGAGATGGTGTGGCGTTCGATGGCCGGGGTGGCGGAAGGGACGGGACGGACGGTCACGATGGGCTCCGGTCAGGCGGGGTGGTGTTGGCGGCGGGGGGACGGGGCGATGGCGCTCATACCAGCACCATGCCGTCTTCCGGCGTCGCGTTCTCCACCTTCTCGTCCGGGCCCAGCAGCATCTCGTTGTGGGCGCGGCCGCCGGGGATCATGGGGAAGCAGTTTTCCTTCTGGTCCACGCACATGTCGACGATGACCGGCCGCTTGACCTTGATCATCTCGGCGATGACGTCGTCCACCTGGCTGACCTCTGTCGCGCGCAACCCCACGCCACCGAAGGCGTCGGCCAGCTTCACGAAGTCGGGCAGCGCCTCGGAATAGCTTTCCGAGTAGCGGCCACCGTGCAGCAGTTCCTGCCACTGGCGGACCATGCCCATGTACTGGTTGTTGAGGATGAAGACCTTGACCGGCAGGCGGTACTGCAGGGCGGTCGACATCTCCTGGATGTTCATCTGGATGCTGGCCTCGCCCGCGATGTCGATGCACAGCGCGTCGGGGTGGGCCACCTGGGCGCCGATCGCGGCCGGCAAGCCGTAGCCCATGGTGCCCAGCCCGCCGGAGGTCATCCAGTGGTTGGGCTTGTCGAAGGGCATGAACTGGGCGGCCCACATCTGGTGCTGGCCGACCTCGGTCGTGATGTAGACGTCATCGCGGCCGGAGATGGCGGCGCGCAGACGCTCCAGCGCGAACTGCGGCTTGATCACCTTGGTGGTCTTCTCATACCGCAGGCAATCGCGCGCCCGCCAGAACTCGATCTGCTCCCACCAGGTCGCCAGGGCCGCCTTGTCCGGCTGCTTGCCGCGCGCCTTCCAGATGCGGATCATGTCTTCCAGCACGTGGGCGGCGTCACCCACGATGGGCACGTCCACCCGCACGTTCTTGTTGATGCTGGACGGGTCGATGTCGACGTGGATCTTGACCGAATTGGGTGCGAATTCGGAAACCTTGCCGGTGACGCGATCGTCGAAGCGGGCGCCGATGCAGACCATGACGTCGCAGCCGTGCATGGCCAGGTTGGCCTCGTACGTGCCGTGCATGCCCAGCATGCCCAGCCACTGCCGGTCCGACGCCGGGAAGGCGCCCAGGCCCATCAGGGTCGTGGTGCAGGGATAACCCGTCATGCGCACGAACTGAGTCAGCAACTGGCTGGCCACCGGCCCGGCGTTGATGACACCGCCACCGACATAGAAGATGGGCCGCTTGGCCTTGGCCAGCAGGTCGATGGCCTCTTCCACCCGGTTCAGGTCCGGCTTCACCTGCGGGCGATAGCTCTTGGGCATGCTGTCAGCCGGGGAGCGGTAGGTCCCTTCCGCGAACTGCACGTCCTTGGGGATGTCGATGACGACGGGACCAGGGCGGCCGTTCTTGGCCACGTAAAAGGCCTCGTGCAGGGTGCGCGCCAGGTTGTTGACGTCCTTCACCAGGTAGTTGTGCTTGGTGCAGGGACGGGTGATGCCCGTGGTGTCGCATTCCTGGAAGGCGTCGTTGCCGATCAGGTGGGTGGCGACCTGGCCCGACAGGCAGACGATCGGGATGCTGTCCATCAGCGCGTCGGCCAGGCCGGTGACGGCGTTGGTGGCGCCAGGGCCACTGGTGACCAGCACGACACCAACCTTGCCCGTGGACCGGGCGTAGCCCTCGGCCGCGTGCAGCGCCGCCTGCTCATGCCGCACCAGGATGTGACGGATGTCGTTCTGCTGGAAAAGCGCGTCGTAGATGGGAAGTACCGCACCGCCCGGATAGCCGAAAATGACCTCTACGCCCTGGTCCCGCAACGCCTTCAGGACGATGTCGGCACCGGTCAGACTGGTCTCGTTCGTGGCAGCACTCATTTCCCAAAAATCCTGGTTTCTAGTCGTCCCGCCAGACCCGCGCATCGGGCCCGGCTGGGGATACCAATAGCCCCCCTTCGCAGACGCGAAGACTGGGCGGATCGGGACCCTAGACGGAACCGTACCTATGGTCAATCGGTTTTGCGAATTATCGCAAAGATTTCACCCAGAAGACTTTCGATTAATTTCTCATAACCGGTATGCGTCTGACTGAAACCGGGATCAACCCGACGAGAATCCGGCATTTGATGCCGGAACCAGGTGGTCTGCCGCTTGGCGTAATTGCGCGTGTGGCGCTGCGCCAAAGCCACCGCCTCCTCCAACGCGCAGGTGCCCGCGAGATACCCGGCCAGTTCCGGCACGCCCAGGGCCTTCATGGCCGGCAGGTTGGGATCAAGCCCCAGATCCAGAAGGGCCCGCACCTCGTCTAGCGCGCCCTGCCCCATCATCGCAATGAAGCGCGCGTCGCCGTTGGCGTACAGGCGGTCGCGTGGCGGGTCGACCACCAGGGTGTGGAAGGCCAAGTCGGCCGGCGCCGTGGCCGTGGCCGCGCGCTGCCACTCCCCCAGGGTGCGGCCGGTGCCCACCACCACCTCCCACGCCCGCACCAGGCGCTGGGTGTCGCCGGGCGCCAGCTTGGCCGCGCCCTCGGGATCCTTGGCCGCCAAATCCTGGTGGAAGGCCAGGCCGCCAAGCCTAGCGTGCAGGGCCTTGGCCTCCTCCCGCACCGCCTCGTCGATGGCGGGGATGTCGGCGATGCCGCTCATCAGCGTGCGCAGGTAGAGGCCGGTGCCGCCCACCAGGATGGGCCGTTCGGGCGCCCGCACCTCCGCCAGCNGCAGGTCGCGCCAGTGGGCCGCCGACATGCGGGCGGTGGGCGGAACGATGCCGTACAGGCGGTGGGGTGCCCGCGCCAGATCGTCCGGGCTCGGCTGGGCGGTCAGCAAGGCGAGGCCCTGGT
>NZ_BACU01000311.1 GCF_000333275.1 Azospirillum sp. B4
CCTGGGGGCCGGGGGCAATGGCACGGTTCCATAAGCCGGGCGCAGAGCACGACATATCTGGTGGCCCGCAACGCGGCGGAATGGCAGTCCCTGTGGGATCTGGTGGGGATGCGGGTGCCGGGGGCCTTGCCGGACCGGTTGATGGCGCTGGGGGTCTTCCTGGGGTCCCGCAATTCCGTGGGAGCCGGCGTGGAAGTGGTGAACACGCGTGTGGAGCATCGTGATGGCATGCGCGACCGCCTGGTGGTGGAGTACCACGAGTTTGACCAGTCGTCCCGCAACACCGCCACCGGCAGCCTGACCAGCCCGTATGCCATCCTGTTGGTCGACTGGTCCGACGCCCCGGTGCGCTTCGCCCGGGTGCCCTGACCGGTGCCGCTCTCACAGGGGCCCGTCGCGTGTCCACCGCCCCTGCTGCCACCATCTGACGTCCGATCGAACAAAAAGCCCGGAACCATCAGGTTCCGGGCTTTTCCCTTGGGATATCACCTTACGCCTGGTGGGGTAAGGGATCTTCCGCCGGGGGGACGACCAGGGGTTCGGTCTCCAACTGGCGGTAGTCGGGGACGATATGGTGCAGCAGGGCTTGCAGGCGGCCCGCGTCGGCGGTGGCGCAGGCGGCGTCCAGTTCATCCAGCGAGCGGCGCAGGATGGCCAGATCCACCGCGCGGGGGGAAGCGACCAGCACACCCTCGGCCGAGGTCTGCTCCGGCGGTTCGGCGGCGGCGAACATTTCCTCGTACAGCTTCTCGCCGGGACGCAGGCCAGTGAAGGTGATCTTGATGTCCTTGTCCGGACGCAGGCCCGCCAGGCGGATCATTTGCCGGGCCAGGTCGACGATCTTCACCGGCTGGCCCATGTCCAGCACGAAGATGCGGCCACGGTCATCCCGGCCGGCATTCATGCCATAGGCGGAAGCCTGCAGCACCAGCTCCACCGCCTCGCGTACCGTCATGAAGTAACGGCACACTTCCGGGTGTGTCACGGTCAGAGGCCCGCCGGCACGCAGCTGCCGGCTGAACAACGGCACCACCGACCCGGTGGAGCCCAGCACGTTGCCGAAGCGCACCGTCATGAAGCGCGTCTGCCACCCCTTGCTGCCGCTGGAGGCGACGATGTCCAGCGCCTGGCAATAGCACTCGGCGATGCGCTTGGTGGCGCCCATCACATTGGTCGACCGCACCGCCTTGTCGGTGGAGATCAGTACCATGGCGGCCGCACCGGCAGCGATGGCGGCATCGGCGACGTTGCGGGTGCCCAGCACGTTGGTCAGCACGCCCTCGACCGGGTTCAGCTCCACCATCGGCACATGTTTCAGTGCCGCGGCGTGGAACACCAGTTCCGGCTTTTCCTCGCGGAAGACTTCCAGCATGCGGTTGCGGTCGCGGACGTTGGCCAGCACGGCGCGGCAGTCCAGGTCCGGGCAGTTTTCCCGCATCTCCATCTCGATGGAGTAGAGGTTGAACTCCCCGTGGTCCAGCAGGATCAGGCGACGGGGCTTCAACTGCGCGATCTGGCGGGTCAGCTCCGACCCGATGGTGCCACCGGCGCCCGTGACCAGCACGGTGCGGCCAGCCACCAGGCCGTCGATCGCGCCCTTGTCCAGCGCCACCTGCGGGCGACCCAGCAGGTCCTCGATGACGATGGGACGCACCGTCATCGGCCCTTCAGCCACCGCGTCGCGGAAGTCGGTCAGGTCAGGCAGGCGGGCCAGCACCAGGTTCAGCGCCTCGCACTTCTCCACCAGCGCGCCCAGCCGCGTGCCTGACAGGCGGGCGCGGGGACGGGTCAGTATCAGGCGGCGCGGGCACTGCCCCCCGGCGGCCAAGTCGCCGACGACGGAGGACAGCTCGGCCAGGCGGCCCAGCACCTTCACGCCGTGAATCTCGCGCCCGATGCGGCCGCCCTTGTCGTCCAGGATGCCCACCACGCGGTAGGCGGCATCCCGGTCCGTGGCCATGGCGCGGATGAAAATCTCCGCCTCATCGCCGGCGCCGACCAGCAGCACGGGGATACGGTCGCGGGCGTTGCTTTCCAGGATGCCGGCCAGCCGCCGGTCTTTCGCCAGGCGGTACAGCAGGCGCGGGCCGCCCAGCAGCACCACCAGCACGAACCAGTTGATGAGCGGGACGGAGCGGGGCAGGGCCTCCAGCCGCGTCACCAGGAACATCAGCAACAGGAAAACAAGGATGGTGGTGGTGACAGCCCGGGCGATGGCCATCAGGTCACGCAATGACGCGTAGCGCCAGACACCGGAGTTCATGCCGAACAAGCGGTAGGCGGCGGCGGCGATGACGGTGAAGAGGATGACGCCGGGAACCAGGGCTTGGGTGTAATGGATAATCCCATCCCCAACCCGCAGGTAAAGCGACACAATAAACGAAACCCCGGCAACCAAAATGTCATGAAAATACGCCAGGAAGCGCCGATCAAAAATAAGCGGCAACCGGAAGGTTTCTTTTAATTTACGCATGGCTCCAGCCTGCGGTTGATTGTTTATCGGCGATTAACAGGAAGAACCGATGGCGCTGAAATTGGGCGCCGGCAAAGGTATTTCTAAACACCTGACGTGATCCTGACATCATCCGATACTCTGCTGCAAGTGCGAAAAAGGATTGGTGGGCATATG
>NZ_BACU01000310.1 GCF_000333275.1 Azospirillum sp. B4
GGGCCTGCCCCAGGCCCCGGGCAGAAGGAGAGGCCTGGCGGGCGCCGCCGGCGGAGCCCGGGCCCGAGCCACGGCAGGGGAGTTTTTTCAGGTGAATACGTAGTCAGCTATTAACTAATTGTTTGTATGTATGGTTCCCCGAACGACAACCAATTTAGATTTATAAAAATCAAAGGATTAACAATGGCAGATGAACAAGCCAAATCCGCGATAAATGGTGTTGAATCTTCTACATGGAATTTAATCGCAAAAAAGCTTAACGGACCATCACGAATCTGTTGTGAGCCAGAGATTAGTTTATTGTCAAAAGACGTAATTAGAAAAAATGTATCCTACATAAAGAGAAAAATAAGGGAATATGGGTACAATGGAAAGAAGATAGAGTATATTGAAATGAACGTCAGGGGGTGTAATGGTTACACATTCTACTGTGTCGATAAAATAACAGAAATTGATGCTAAGGAAATTCTTAGAACTGAAATTGTAAGGGCCAGATTTGATCAGCCTTGATGAAATTCGCGTTATTTTTTCCTTGGTTTGGGAGAGTGTCGTTGCCTGCGGTGTTGAAGGATAGGTTATGAACTACCCCCACCACATGCTGCACCGTCGTGGCCAACCCAAGGACATTATGCTTCGGGTCGTAGAGGTGAAGACGGGGAGTGTTCACCTGGTCTGCCGTTCCTGCGGGCATGACGAGGGGTGGGTCATGGGATTGACCGTCACAGAGCGGGGCCGCCAGCCCTGCCCGCACTGCAATCCGACTTTGGGGCGGGGGGCCCCAGGACCAAGGCCGGTGGCGGGCAGATCGTGATGCGGGCCTCAATACCCGACGGGCTTGACGCCATCCGGCATGAGTTGGCCACTGTGGTCCGGCTCATCGCCAGCACCGCCAGATGGGTCCATCCCGACGCCTTCAGGGCCATGCCTGTCTGGTACCCCGAACATGCCCGCGGGCGGACGAGCTACAAGGCGGACTGGGCCTCCGTCTACACCAACACCAGCAGGCAGACGGGCCAAACGCAAGACAAGGTGGAAGCCAACATCCAGGCGCGCAAGGCGCTCCTGGGAGCGCTGGGCCTACGGAATGGAATGCCCAAGCACTGGACCGTCTGTCACATCTGGGGTGTGGATGACCCGGGCTTCCAGGCCCCGAATACGGTGATCACGGATCCGAGGTTTTACAGCTGCACCGCCAACATGGTGTTGCTGCCCACGCCGCTGAAGGCCTTCTCCGACAGCGTGCCCGAGGTGAAGACCATGCTGCGGGTATGCGCTTTCCACCTCTACGGCTGGGTCTGCCAGCATCCTCACGTGGAGGAGCAGGCCTGTCAGGTGGCGTCGAGACAGCTGCCGGAGGGTTACCCCCACGATTGGCCTGGCCCTGACCGGGCTGTCCTTCCACCAGGCACGGCGCCCTTCAGCATCGAGGTCAAACGGGCGATCGCCCGACGGAAGGCTTCGTTGAGGGCTAGCCTGGAGTCACCCGGAGCGAACTATCCGGCAGTGGAAGTCAGGCAAACCCTCGTTTACTGGAATATCGAGCTGTGAGCCTGTTCCCGCCATATGGCGGCCGTCTGGCTGCTCATCGCGATGCCGATCTTTAGCCGGCTAAATAAGCCGTCGGACGACGGGTCAACGGAAGCGGCTGTTGAGGATCAAGGCAAGGCGAACGCCGGCCCGCTCCAGCTGCTGCCGGATGATGGGCCAGGCCTTGGCCTCATAGGCCCCGTCCGCGTCGATACCGGCCGGTGGAATGCCGGCATATCCAACCTGGACGCCCAGGACGTGGCCTTCGGTCGCCCACTGCTCCGGTGAGCCGGCTTGCCACTGGGTGGCCAAGGCCGGCGTGATGTCCTGGGCCAGGCGCTGCGCTGCCTGACCCGCGGCGGGATCGGCGCTGAAGTTGGGACCTTCGTGTAGGCCGAGCTCGCGGTTGAGCATTCCGTCGTCCCAGATCGAATGCAGCTTCACCTGGCCATGGCCATTGAAGGTCACAAGTATGGTGCCGCCCCCCCGGTCGTGGTGTCGGGACGGCAGGGCTGTGCA
>NZ_BACU01000309.1 GCF_000333275.1 Azospirillum sp. B4
AGGGCCGCTCGCACTCCTTCAGCGCCGCCTCGCATCCTTCAGCTCCTGTTGCCGATCGCGAATACTCAAGTCCGCCGCAAGGACATCCCGGCGGGCACGGAACAAGGCCCGTCCGGCGCGATCGGTTGGCTCCCTGTCCTTTCGCGGATCGGGACCTTCGGTCCAGACCCTCGCGGAGGCGAGGCCTGTATCATCCCAGTCGAATTTCTGTGAGCTTTGGGGGGCCTTGCTCATCCAGAGCCTCTGGATTTCGGCAATCTGTCCAGACCATGGGGGGCCAATCGATGGGCCAAGTCCTCCATTTCGTTTGAGCCTTCCTCGCCATAGTCCCCTTCCAACCAGGCGGAGAGCAGCCAAGTCACCAAATCCTGAGCGGTAAACCCTCGCTCCAGCAGACGCATCTTGAATGCCCGGCGGAACTCCGGAGCCACTTCAACGGTGACGGTCACGGCATCCCGGCGCCTTCCGTAATGACGCCCGCTTGGTTGATCCGGCTGCTTGACCGCCTGGGGACGAGGCCCGGATGCGGTGGACAGGCTCCTGCTGGAGGCGGCTTGGTCAGTGTGAAGTTTTTTGGATGATGGCGAAATGACCCGTGATTCTTCGTGTGGCCGCCCAGCCCCCTCCCGCGTGCTCTCCTGGGGCTGGACGTGCTGCGCGCTCCCGGGGTGGGGCGCCTGGGCCGGCCCTCCGAACATGGGGTCTACGCTCAGCGCTCCGGTGGAGAGGGCAGAGCTGAGGGGAAGGGGGCGGCGGGGTGACATGTTCCTTACCTGCCAACTGGACGCCGTTGCCGCCCGCCGGCGGCCGCAACCCGATGGTCCGCCCGGCGATCCTCCTCATGGCGGATATCCTCGAATTGGCTGACGCACCAGCGTGCGAGTTTCCGGATTTCCGCGGCCGACTTGCCTTCAGGATCGAATTCTGTGATGCCGAGACCGGACTGGATCGAACTGGACATGGCCTGTCGCCGGGTAATGCTGTACTCGCTGAGCACATTCACTAGGTACCGCGCACCATAGTCGGTCCGGATGGCTTTGGCGGCCTCGTTGAGTTTGGATTGCACGCCGTAGGCGCTTTTGGGCGCGGTGAGTGAAAACACGATTTGAGGCTGCAGCTTGTCGCTTCCCCGTGCCTCCTTGATCATCTTCAGGGTGCCTTCAACCGCCCAGAGGTCAAGGGCCTGGGGCGGGGTCGGAATGATGATGATGTCTGCGACGGCCGCGACGACGGCATTGCAATGCAGAATGGATGGCGGCGTGTCGATGACCAGGCATTGAATACCCGAACTGGTCCCCCGCGAGAGGATTTCGTCCAGTTTTTCCGTCACCTTTTCAGGGGCCATCTGGACCATCACCGGGTTGGACAGTTCTCCCTTCCGGTCAGGATTTTGTTCCGCCTTGAAAAGTTCCGAGCGGAGCGCGAACCATCTCTGGGTTGACCTCTGAGGGTCGCAGTCCAGCAGGGCGACCGTGGGACGCCCTGGCTGCGTGGGGGTGAGGATCTGGCTGATGGCCGTCGCGATCTGGATGGAAGAGGTGGTCTTGCCGACGCCGCCCTTCTGGCACATCAAGGCTATGGACATGCATCTGGGCACGTTGGTCATGGCTGTTCCCTTCCGCCAGCGGTTGTCGCGGATAAATGAGCTACCACGAGATATTTAGCAGGCGGGAATGCCCAGGGCCAGCTATTAGGCGTCACCCAGTTGGGAGATGGTCAGGGATAACTCCATCAGGACGTCGAGAGGCCGCAGGCGAGTCCGTCCAAGGCCAACTGTGAGGATTCGGGGACCATTCCGTGGGGTCGCCAATTATAGGCACAGGGCCGAAGAGGCTTAGGCCCCCCATTTCCTCACAGGATCGTGGGTCCTCACTTCGGTGGTGCTTTCGCCGAAAAGATCGATGACAGGGCCGATCACTGGAGGGGCGACCGCGGTTTGAGACCGCTCCCGCCGGCTGCTTACATGACATGCCAGCTCGCGGGCAGCCTGTTGTAGCCCTTCTTCGTCCTTTCTGGACCAGACCACTTCAAGGGCGGAAACCGCATTGCCTCGTTTGACGGGTTGGATCGATATCCAGACGGGTCCAAGGCGGTTCACGTCGCTGACCGCAGGTTCAAGGGCGAACCGGCGGAAGTCCGGCCACCGTTCCATCTTGCCCTGCTGTACACCCAGGATGAGGCGCATGTCTTCAAGGGAGACCACCTGCTTGGTGATCCTGAGATTCTCACGCTTGGCGAGCCACTCGTAAAGCGCCAGCGAGTACTTCGAGCTCAGGCTCAGCATGATCTGGGCCTGCAGCCGGGCCCAATGTCGTGATCTCGCCAGGATCTCCACCAATTCCGGCATGAAGCGGTAGTGGACGACACCCTCTCCCTTTGGCACTTTTGACGGGCCAAGCAGCTGCACCAGCTGTTCGGTGGGTGCCTGGTTGCCATCGGCCTGCAACTTGACGACGACGATGGCGGACATGAGCCGGGCAATGGTTTCCCGGAGGCGCTCATTTCCGTTGTGGTCCCCCTTCAGGGCGACCGTCGCTATGCTGTGGTTTTTATCCTTTTCAAGGATGCTTGGCCAAGCGTGGGCAAGAAGGATGTTGAAGGTGCGTCTATCCGCCAGGGTCAGGGGTGTCCGTTCCCAGATCTCGATCAGCTCCCCGGGCTTGGGGAATGTGACGTCCTCTCCCAAATGGGCGCGATCGATGCGGCCGACCACCGGTTGGCGTACGGTGAGGCTGGGACGCTTTTCAGCGTCTGGTTCAAGGGGAAGGGTAGGCTGAGCTGAGTGCGGCATGCGGTCAGGATGCATGGCCATCGCTGGACCTTCAAGAGGTCGCGGGGATTCAAAAAGGATTCTAAATTGGGAATGACTTCACTTCTGGTTTGGTAATTGACTGGAATATAAAGACATTTTCTGGCCATCTGTGAGATATGGGGGGCCCGGCGGTGAATCCAGGACCCGTGAAGGTGAGACCTTGGGGAGCTGGTGGTGAGCCCCTGGGGCTTCGGGTGTGAGAAGCCGGGGAACGGTACTGTGAGAAGAAGGGGAACTCAGGATGGAAAGGGCTCCGAATCGGCACTTATCCACAGGCAAAGCCCCCAAGCAGTAGGGATAACCCCACATTATGCTCACTAGATATGGGTCCAGGGGCTTTGAGGTCCCCACTTTCTCACCTTTTGCTCCGGTGTTAGCAATGGCCGCTAGGCGCCTGATTCCCCAATTGCTCACAGGTATGGCTCCCCAGTTTCTCACAACATGATATTCCCCCATTCCTCACAGGCCCTGGAGAGGCTGTTCCCCCTATTCTCACAGACGACTGTGTGCGCTTTTTCGCCACCATTATATGCGGTTTACCGCCAGTGGTCAGCCAAGCCTCTCCGGGATCCGCCAAACGGCTTGCTGCAGGCCTGCCAAGCCGTCATGGGGGCAGGGCACGAAGCTGCTGTCGCCGATCCGGTGCCAGAACTGAACTTGGGTTTCCGCCATTAGGCAGTGGTTTTGGTGGAGGGCCCGGACTAGATCTGTGAGATGTTCTAACTCGGAGCTTCCCAGGATGAGGGTTAGTCGCGGCCACCACCGGGTGTCGCTTCCGCGTCCCAGCCTCTCCTCCATTTCCCTCAACACCGCGGTCAGCTCGACCAAAGGCAAGGGCAGGGACCAGGGTCCGATGGCCTCCTCCTGATCGGCCGGCAACGACAGGTCGCCGAGCCTGATAAGGCAGGCCCACGACACGCCCTGGTGGCCAAGGCGGGATTGGAGCAGTGGCCCGGCCTGATCGTCGGTGAGAAGCTGGTCCGGGATCATTGCCGTCCAGCCTGCCACTGGAAAGCCCTGTGAGAGATGGGGGAGTCTTCGTGAAGGCATTGAAGGCGGGGTTGCATTGAACATGGGTCAAGCTCCCGATGGCGCGCCGAGCTACCATAAGATAATCTGCGCTTATGGAGCTTGCCATCCGAAATCAAGCAAGATCGCCCCATAGGGGGTTGGTGAAGGCGTTGGCTTTCCGTCGCAGAAAAATACCGAAAAATCTGGACTTTAGTATAACTCCGTCGACGTGGTGAAGGTCGCGGCGGAGGCCGTGGGTGGCAAGGGCGGCGGCGGCCGCCCCGACAAGGCCGATGCCGCCGTGGCGGCGGTGGAAGCCGTCTTAACGGACAGTGAGGGTCAGGACTGATCGCTTGATCTAACGATGGCGCCTCTTCTGCGCCGGAGTGCCAGGACGCGGAGCCCGAGCAGACAGATCAAGTCGATCATCCTCCTCATCAACAGAAAGCCTACGACCAGCGTCAAGCTGATCAGCAGGAGTTGTAATGCCGCCGACAGGTCGGCAGGCGGGTCCGCAACCATGGACTCCACTAGTTGGGTCAACAGGACCTGGCCCGTAATTATCCCCAGATGGAACACCGGGGCATGCTTGAACATCCAGAATGTCAGTGCCAGGGAGATGGCTTCACGAACAAAGAGGGAGATGCGTGAGTTAACGGTTCAGACCCTCACGCCAGGCAGGGCGGGGATCTCCCTGCTCATGGAGCAACCTCTCGATGCGACTTTTCCCCAGTCTCGCCGGATGACTGATCCATGAATTCGGCGGTGATACCGAGACCCTGCAGGGCCTTCAGCATTTCCTCGAGCAGGGCTGCGGCCCAGCCTGTGCTCATCCTGTCCTGTAGCCGCTCCGCCTTGTCCTCTTCGTCAAGGTACGGGTACTCATGGGAGATGGTGGCGCTCATCACGGCCCGCGACAGATCCTCCAAGAGCTGGGGCCCCATCACCTGAAGGCCAGTTGGCGGCTCTTCCGAAGGAGACCGTACGAATCTCCAACCCGCTTGATATGCAGCCCCCTGCAGAGCCCGCAGGCGCTTGAGGTAAACGGAATTTCGGATAGAGACCCCGACTTCGGACGTGAAGTCGATGATGTCGACTTTGCCAAACCGCCTTGCGAGCGGAAGCATGTCCAGCGCCCCCGCCTGTCCCTGGTCAGCGTTCCCGGCTAGGCGGCGAGAGAGCAAGGGCGCCAAGACCGCTACCATTTCTGTGAGCAGCCAGGCGAGGCCGGACAAGGCCACGACAAATGCGACCAGATTGAACAGCAGGATCAGCTGGGTTGGGTGATCATTCAGCTTGAATGCCAGGGTGAGGATGGCGGTCCCAACCTGGTCCCCCAGCTGGTGACGGTACTCTTCCTGATTTGTATGGACCTCGAGGGCCCCTCCAGGATGGAGGCTCATGTGGGGCATTCTGTCGATGTCATCCGGCGTGACGGTGTCGAGCGGAGGCCAAACCGGGACCGGCGGCACCTCGGTGGTATCGTCCTCCAGAATTTTAGGGGGTTCAGGGGCTTGAAGGACGGGCGATCTGCTCGGATGACTGGTCTGGCCCGGCGGTGAGGCGGGAACCTGGCAGTTCCCTGTGCCCATCACCAACAGGACCATGGCTGCGGCCATGCATCCGATACGCCTTGCCTTGCTCCCCCTGGTGATCCCAAAACAGCGTGTCATCGCAGAAATCACCTATCCATCGTACGCGCATGCATCCTATCGACGGCACTACCCAGCCGCAATAACTTGTGGTAGCTCATCTCTGAGCATTGTCGAATCGACAAGTTTTGCCGTCTTCTCAGGGTGTGTTACCGTCCAGAGGCACAGGCAACGATCCGCCTATTGGCCTCCGGCCCCGTCCCGCCCACTGACCATCCTGTCCACTGGAGGAACTCGAATGTCCGGCAAGATCACGAGGCTTCTGTCCGTGGCTGCGTCGGCCCTGCTTCTGGTCGGGGGGAGCGTGGCGCGGTCGGCGGCGGCCGAGGCTGGTCCGCAAAAGGTGACGGCGATCATGGTGTCCTGCCCTGGGATCGGGGCCGCGAAGAAGATGGCGCTGCCTGGCATGCCGCTCGTGATGGACACCATGCATGAGGAGCCCTATGTGTTCGGGCCCGCTTATGGCGGCGCCAGGGGCACCCTCAATGTGGGGTTCCGCTTCACTCTGAACGCCCAGCCAGCCGCTGGCCGCCAGGGCTACTACCACGTCACGGGGCCCTTGACCTGCCTGACGACGGGGCCCGCAGTCTGGCAGGATGGGGCAGGAGGAACGAAGGTCAAGCGCTTGACCACAAGCGGTGTCGACATGGTCCAGTTGGATGTCGTCATCCCTGTCCGGGTGCCGACGGTTGTGCCGGCGGGTCAGAAAAGCATTACCCTCCTGGTCAATCCTGACTGGCTCGTTCCGGCCGGCGCCGTCCTCCGCTAGGGCCCGCGCCTCTCATCTCCGGCCCTGCTTTTCAAGCAAGCTACCATGGGTTATTTTGTTCGGGAGAGGTCTCTCACTCCCGGAGTAGCCATGCACATCTCGCCGGCTGACAGAAGCCGCCGCCCAACGACATGGCTCCGGCTTTCATCGCTGGCGGCCGTCGCAGGCTTGGTGAGCTTGCTGGGGGCTGTCCTGACGGCCGCGTCCCCGGTGGCATCCACGCCATCGCCAGCGATGCCGAAGCCCCGCCCGGAGCCCCGCCAGGTCATGGACAGTCGGGGAAGGGCTGCCCTCTGGATCGACGTCGACGATTGCCGCGCCTTCAGCGCCAGCCCGGAGGCCAGGTCCCTGCAGGCAAGGCTGGTGGCGAGCTGGCCGTCTATCTTGCCGCCTCCCATGACCAGCGGCGTGTGCCTGGGGCAGCGCTACGTGGCCTTCCAAGGGCGGCCAGGGGAAGTGCATCAGGAACTGGCCCACCGCGCCTCCGCAGCTCCGGGTCAGGATAGGGAGGCGGGGCATGCGCGGGCGCGGTGACACCCTCTATGCGATCCTGAGCCTCATATTCGTCGGCGCCTTGGGGTGTCCTCCTCGCCGTCGGCTGGTCGAACTTCGCGAGCCAACCTGAAAATGAT
>NZ_BACU01000308.1 GCF_000333275.1 Azospirillum sp. B4
ATGGTCAGCGCCGCGGTGACCATGATGCGGAGGCAGGCGGAGACGTAGCCTTTGCCAGCCGGGTGGATGGAGACCATGAAGGCAATGGGCATGGCGATGGTCATGGCCAGGAAGTAGAACGACGACTGGATCAGGAAGGCGCCGAAAACACCCAGCACGAAAACGAAGGGGGCAGCCAGGATGAGGACGCCGAACACCGAGCCGTTGAGCACCCCGTTCGCCGTGAGCTTGCCGCCCAGGAATTTAAGCAAGGGTAGGATCGAGAGCTCCGCTTGACCCCAGAGGTCGGCGTAGCTGGCGGTGACGCAGGTTGAACCGGCCGTCACCCAGGAGCAGAACTTGTCGTCCCAGCCCACGGACTTGTAGTCGACGGTGGCGACGCCTCCCACGGTGTTCCATCCTTGTGAGGCGTGGGCCGAGGACAAGGTGAAATTCGCGATCGCCAGGCCGGTGTTCTGCAACAGGTCGAAGATGCCTTCGAAGACCAGCCTGCCTCCTGCCGGCAGACCCAGAGCAAGGGCGACACCAACCGAGACGACCAGGGTCCGGGCGAATTGCGTCAGAACCTGGTTTATCTGGGTTGGCACGATCATGTACGAGGCCATGATCCAGACGATGCTGAACATCAACAAGATGCGGGCGGCCTGGGCGGTGACGAAGGCGAACCCGATACCGGCGCTGCCACCTCCCGGGTCGGACCCGGTCCAGATGAGCCGCATATATCGGTTCCCGATATCCACCAGGTTGGCGGGGATGAAACAGGTTTCGCAGACATAGGTCTTGCCGGCGCCCGCCACATCAAGCCCGGCAGTGGCGGACGCCGCCCGTGCCGAATCCAAGCACGCATTGTAGATTATTTGAAACGACTCCACGTCGACAGTCATGTTCTTCTGGCAAAATGCGCCAAGAGCAACGTCGACGTAGCCATAGGTTCCATATTTCGCGAAGTACTGCTGAGCAATTTTACCCATATTGCTATTGGGGTCATAAGGATTGGTCGTAACAGCTTGCGACGCCTGGGCGATCTGCACCAGGTTGGAATCTGACCCCATGCCACATCCGTCGGCGAAGGGAGACGCCAGGCAGGCGAAGGCCGCGGCGTATTGGTCGGAGTCGGCGGCGCCTGCCCTTTGGGCCGGCCAGCAGGTAAGGCAGGCCAACGTCAGGATCAGGAAAAGATGCCGCGCCAAGGACACTTTAGGCGATTGATCGGTCATGGCCGTGGTCCTGCTTCAGGGGTTGCGCGGTCCTCCCGCTCGGCCGTTGCCTGGTCTCCTTCCCCCTCATCCGGCTTCAAGGCCCGCTGAAACCGGGCTGCAGCCTGTCGGACCGGCGCCAGGAACCGCTGCTGAACCCAGCGCTGCGGCAGGATGTCCATGGCGTAGCAGAGCCAGAGCATGACCATGGTCCCGAGGAGGCCAAGCAGGCTGTAATAGATGAGCTGCATCCAGTTGACGATCGTGGCGAGGACCCCGTGGACCGCCGGTCCCATCGCCGTGACCGCCTGCTGGGATGTCTCGTGCCCCCCGGCGCCGAGCAGCACGTAGGCCAGCAGCAGCAGCAGCACGATCAGGCCTATGAGAGACCATCTGTTCATCTGTCAGATTTTCCCCGCGATAATGGTGGCGCTCCCGGCAACCTCGGCATCAGCGGCCTTATCCAGCAGCGAGGCCAGGAGCGCCAGGCGCGTCATGGCGAAACCGATGTCGGTCTCGCTGATCCCCATGGCGGCGAGTGTCGCCTCAATCCGATCGTTACCGGCGCCCGTGGGGTTGGAGTTCGGATCCACGTCTCAACCCGGCTT
>NZ_BACU01000307.1 GCF_000333275.1 Azospirillum sp. B4
GTACACCGTCTGGCCGGCGGTCCGGATGTCGTCATTCAGGAACAGCGCGCCGCTGGCGAACATCAGGCTGCTGACCGAATTGACGATGACGCCCTTGGAGGTCAGGTTCACGCCGGTGAAGGTGCCGACCGTGCCACGATAGGCGCTGCGCGTCGAAATGGTCGTTACCACTTTCGTCGGCGGGGCCTGCCGGCCACAGAGGTCGCCCCTTACCGGCCGCCCCGCCGGTTCAAAACCCCCAGCCGGACCGGCCGCTCCTGCCGTGACACCGGCAGTTGCGACAGACTGAGGGCGATGCGCCGGCGCAGGAAGGGATTGCCGATGATCCAGGGCAGCAAGTGGCGGCGCAGCAGCCGGCCCCACCAGCCATCGGCCAGCAGGGCGGCGCGGGAGATCAGGTCGGTGCCGCGCAGCACCTGGCGTGCCACCGGCAACCGGTCCTGGGCATAGCGGTCCAGCACCCCGCCGTCCTTGCCCCGGCGCAAAGCCTCCGTCAGGCGCGCGGCAAGGTTGAGGGCGTCCTGGATGCCGGTGTTCATGCCCTGGCCGCCGGCCGGGCTGTGGATGTGGGCGGCGTCGCCCGCCAGGAAGACCCGGCCGTGGCGCAGCCGAGCGACCATGCGGTGGTGGATGCTGAAACGGGTCAGCCACAGCGATTCCCCCAGGGTCAGCGGCTGGCCGGACACCGCGCGGGCCAGGACGGCGAAGGCGGCCGCGTCGATCTCGGTGTCCTTCGAGGGCTCTTCGCCCTTGGGGATCACCACCAGGCGGCAGAGGTTGGGACGTTGCGGATCGCGCAGGGGGAAGGCGGCCATGGCCCCCACCTCCGTCGCGAAGAAGCGCACGGAGTCGTGGCCCAGGGCCCAGTCCAGCACCACGTCGGCCAACAGGAACGTGCCGGGGTAGGCGCCGCCGGCGAAGGCCGCCCCCACCTGATGACGCACCGTGCTGTGGGCACCGTCGCAACCGACCACATAGGCGGCACGCACCAGTTCGACGCCGCCATCAGGCCGGCGCACTTCGCACTGTACGCCATCACGGTCCTGCGTCAGGCCGGCCAGCTCATGCTCCCAGCAGACCCGAATCCCGAACGCCGCCGCCTGTTCGGCCAGCAGACGCTCCGTCTCCCCCTGCGGCAGCACCAGGACGAAGTTGTAGGGGCTGGGCAGGCCGCCCAGATCCACGGCGATGGGCGGGCGATCACCCAGGTGGAAGCAGACGGTGCGCATGGGCTGGCCCGTGGCCACCATGCGGGCCGGCAGGCTGACGCCGAACACGTCCGACAGCGCCTCCAGCGTGCCGGCATGCACGCCCAGCGCCTTGGATTTCAGCGACCGGCCCACCGCCTTGTCGACGATGCGCACGGAAACGCCGGTGCGGCCCAGCATGGCGGCCAGCGCCAGGCCCGTGGGTCCGGCGCCCACCACCAGGACATCGACATCCCGATCAGTGCTCAAGTCCGCGTCCTCCCCCAAGCCCGTTTGCCCCAAGCCCGTTTGCCCCAAGCCCGTTTGCCCCAGGCCCGCTTTCAGGAACTGGGCCGCTTACTTCTTGTTAGTTCTCTGCCGATATGCTCCCTGTCGGCGCGCGCGGCAATGCGCACCTTGGCGATAGGGCGCCTTTATTACGCCTGGCGCCTTGGGATTAAGGTGGACGGCCAACGGCGCGTAAGGGTAAGCATGAGCCGGTTCGTTCTGCTGGCGAACCGGCGTCAAGGGGTTTGAGAGGCGTTCAATGGAACAGGCGATCGTCACCGTCCAGAACCTCGCGGGCCTGGCGCAAAGCGCCGAGGCGGGCCTGCCGCTAGGCAAGGACGCCTTGCTGTTCCATGAGGACGGCACGGTCCACCTGAACCGCGAGCGCCCGCCCTCCCGCCACCATTTCTACCTGGACGGCCTGCTGTTCCACGTCTCCATCACGCCGCAGGACGACAGCACCCTGTTCCAGATCTGGGCCGAAGTGGGCTTCATGCCCTACACCATCGAGGCGCCGGAGAAGCGGGCCAAACTGCAATCCATCCTGCGCGCCACCGCCAACCTGCGCACCGCCCGTTTCATCGTTGATGAGCAGCAGAAGGTGCTGGTGCTGAGCCAGCAGGAAGTGCCCGGTCACGTCAGCGTGACCAACCTGATGTATGAGACGGTGCAGTTCATCCAGGAGGCGCGGCCCTACCTGCGTGTCTTCGGCAGCTATTTGTAAGCTCCCGAAGACAGGTCAGAAATAAAGGAAATCCGGAAACGATGGTCCTGCCGGTCCGGATTTCTCGCACAGCACGAACATATCGTCGCCACGCAGATCCCGTGAATAGCCCCGTTCATCCAATAGACGGTCGATTTCCGGCCTATCGCCGGACCAGAACACCTCCGTCCATAACCGATTGACCGTGAAGCCGCCATGCTCCACGAGTTGGCGCAACAGCTTGGGACTGTATTCCAGGTTGTGGCGATCGTTGGACAGGTCCTTGCGGTAAAAATAAAACCACGTCGGCACGTCGTGCGTCAGAATGCGAAGAT
>NZ_BACU01000306.1 GCF_000333275.1 Azospirillum sp. B4
CCGGCTGGCGGGTTGGGCGGCCGTTATGGGCACCCCCCCGGAAACCGCTACACTCATGACACCCCCCGAATATGGGCTCAAGCGGCTCTCGGCCCGGGTGCGGCCCCGTGCCGTGGCTCTCAAGACAACGATTGCGGGCATCGGCGGACCTGGTGGCCCAGGCGGTGTCCGTCGGGCGACGGGGCCGATGCTCCTACAGCGTCGGCACTGTGATAGCGCGCACATTCGGTCGCATTGACCTGCGTCAAGACGCCATCCATCCGCCCGGTGTATGGTTAGGCCAGTGACGGAAAGCGGCAGGCCCGGGACAAGGGCGCTTGATAAGTCGTCTTTCGCGGCGGATGGCGGTACAACTTGTGGCAGTCCATGGGCGGAAGGACGCGCGGCCATGACGGTGATGACCGAAGGTACCCTGGTTCCGGTTTTCAATAGCCCCTCGCCCGCCGTACGGCGGGTTCCCATCGACCGGCCCTGGCTGTGGCTGCAGCAGGGCGCCGCCGATCTGGCGGCCACCCCGTCCATCAGCCTGGGCTTCGGCCTGGCGCTGGCGGCGGTGGGCTTTTTCGCCACGGCGGTGGCCATCCTGAACGGTTGGCTGGCCCTGCTGCTGCCTCTGACCGGCGGCTTCATGCTGCTGGCCCCCCTGCTGGCGGTGGCCTTTTACGAGGCCAGCCGCCGGCGTGAGCAGGGTTTGGCGCCGGACGCGCGCGCCTGCCTGACCGCATGGCGGGGCAACCTGCCCTCCATCGGCGCCTTCGGCATCGTGCTGCTGCTGGTGCACCTGTTCTGGGTGCGGCTGGCCACCCTGCTCTACGCCCTGCTGCTGAGCGACATGCATGCCGCGCCGGAGGGGGTGGCGGCGGCGCTGCTGACACCGGCCGCCCTGCCCTTCCTGGTGGCGGGCACCGTGCTGGGCGCCGGCCTGGCCCTGGCCACCTTCACCATCAGCGTAGTGACCCTGCCCCTGCTGCTGGACCGCGATGTCGGCGTCTTCACCGCCGTCGCCACCAGCGTCATGGCGGTGCGCACCAGTCCCCGCGCCATGCTGCTGTGGGCGGGCCTGATCTCCGGGGCCGTGGTGCTGGGCATGGCCACGCTGTTTATCGGCCTAGTGCCCCTGCTGCCCCTGATCGGCCACGCCAGCTGGCACGCCTACCGCGACATCGTACGCCTGCCGGCGGAGGTGGGGCCGGCCACATCGCAAGCATGAGGAAAGCTCAGCTGAACTGCAGCATGGACGGCGCCTTGTCGATGATCTCTTCCAGGATCATCTCCGCCGTCTCCAGTTCGCTGCGGATCGATTCGTTCAGGCGGCTGGCGTATTCGGGCTTGCGCAGCTTCTCGCTGGCCTCATAGAGGCTGCGCAGCTCGGTCACGAAAATCTCGCGGGCGCCCAGCGGCAGTACGGTCTTGGCCGACAGCACGAAGAAGAAGCGCATGCTGGCGCGCACCAGCAGGCTGAGCATCAGCGTGTCCAGCTGGGCGTAGCGCTCGCGCAGTTCGTCCGCCGGGCCGTCCATGCTGCGCAGCCGGCCCTCCACCAGGATGCACAGGGCGCGGAACTCCCCCACCTTGTTGCGGAAGGCGTTGTAGGCCTCAAAGCTGTCGCGGGCCGCCGCGGCCTCCGCCTGCTTGGCCAGCTGCGTGGACTCGCGCGCCTGGCGCTCCAGCGCGTCCAGGAGCCCCACCACTTCCTTGCGGGCGTAAACGCGTCTGACCACGGGAATTCCATCCTGCCTGGGCTATCGCACCGCACCCTGTATACCGGCCCCGCCCGGCGGATCAAAGGCCCCTGGCAGGCAGGCGGCCATGCACGAAAGGGTGGCGCTACTCTGATAGGCGCTGCGCGTCGAAATGGTCGTTACCACTTTCGTCGGCGGGGCCTGCCGGCCACAGAGGTCGCCCCTTACCGGCCGCCCCGCCGGTTCAAAACCCCCAGCCGGACCGGCCGCTCCTGCCGTGACACCGGCAGTTGCGACAGACTGAGGGCGATGCGCCGGCGCAGGAAGGGATTGCCGATGATCCAGGGCAGCAAGTGGCGGCGCAGCAGCCGGCCCCACCAGCCATCGGCCAGCAGGGCGGCGCGGGAGATCAGGTCGTGC
>NZ_BACU01000305.1 GCF_000333275.1 Azospirillum sp. B4
CTGGGTCGTGGTCACCGAGGCCTGCAAGCGGCCCACGCCCGCCCACCCCCTGCCCTATGGCACGGTCGCCCGGTGCTTCGTTCATGGCGAGGCCCTGGTCCAGATGGGCGATGCCAGGGGCTTCCTGCCGGGCGCCTGGGTCCCGTGGTGGCGGGATGCCGTGGCCTACTGGTCCAGCTTGCCCGACCACTTCACCTCCTTCTGGTGGCGCTACGCCATCGTGCCGCGGTTCTACGAACGCCCGCTTGCCCACGGCGGGCCTCCCCTTCTGTTGATCGCGGGTATGGCGTGCCTCCTGGCGGGGATCCTGGTCGGCGGCATGGTCGACAACTTGCGACCATTCGAGACCCGGTACAAGGACATGGGCGACGCCAAATGGGCCACCAAGCGTGACCTGCAGCGGGACGACCTGTTCGGGCGCACGGGCCTTATCCTGGGGCGCTGGAACAGCCCCATCATCAGCCTGCTGCCGTCACGCTCGCCGATGGCCCGCAAGATCAGGAACTTCTTCCTCACCATCTTCCCTGTCGTCTACATCCGTAACTGGGAAGTGCTCTCAGGCCAACTGCTGGCCCCTCCCGGCACGGGCAAGTCGGTCATCATCGCCACCAACGTGCTGGCCGACTGGCCGCGCGATGCCGCGATCCCGTCGCCCTGCTGGATCGTCAATGACCCCAAGGGGGAGCTCTACATGCTGCTCAATGGATGGTGCTCCCGGCAGGGGCCGGTCATCCGCCTGGCCTGGGCCGAAATCGGGACAGGCCTGCACTCCTGGAACCCCCTCGATCCATCCAATGTCCGGGGTGGCGAACAGCGCCTGGTCCTGCGCCATGAAATCCGCGCCGAGTTGATCTCGATCTTCGGGCCCAGCGCCGGCGCCACGGCGCTGTTCGGCCTGTTGGGACTGGCCCGGCTGCCCAATTGGGAGGTCAAGCTGCGCGATGACTGGCGCATCATCTTCCACGCCGCCGGCGTGGGCGCGCCCCAGCCTGCTCCCCCCAAGCCTGGACAGGCGGACGTCGGCAGCCGTGTCCAGGCGCTGGAAGCCAAGATCCTGCGGCTGCACCAGATCGAAGCGGCGTGGGAAACCCATGTCGACGGCCTGTGCGCGGCCTTCGTGCCGGACACCGTGGAGGTGCATTGGCGCAACACCGGCCGCAGCGCTCTGTCGGCCGCCATCCTGTTCGCGTCCGACCGCTGTGCCACCTTCCCCGACCAGTATGGCCAGATCCCCAGCTTCGGCCTGATCCTGGAGCTGTACGCCGGGGTGGCCAAGGACCCCACCGTCGGCTTCAGGGACCTCAGCTACACGCCTCCCACCCTCGACGAAGACGGCGAGGTGATCGCTCCCGGTTCCGCGCACGCTCCGCCAGGTGTAGGGACGCCGGCGGACCCCACCGGCGGCGATGCCGCGCTGGACAAGCTGGCGGCCATGCTCGAGCAGTGGATCGCGGAGTGCAAGACCTTCGGCTACAGCCCCCGCGCCCAGCAGGAGCTGGCGGAACTACAGGCCAAGCCGGACCGGGAGCGAGGCTCGGTCATCTCGACCGCCATGGGCGCCATCAGCATCTTCCGCAACAGCGCCGTGCGCCAGCGAACGACGACCTGCACCTTCACCA
>NZ_BACU01000304.1 GCF_000333275.1 Azospirillum sp. B4
CTCAACGATCCGGCGGAGGTCAGGAAGGCCGGCACGTAGGTGATGCCAACGTAATAGGAGATGGATCCGAGTGCGGAGATGGCGAAGGAGCGCAGGATGCCAACGCGATGGTGCGCCAAGGTGTGGCGCAGGGGATGGGCCGGTGCCGTGCCTGCCGCCGTCTGCCGCTCGAAATCCGGCGATTCCTCCATGGCCGACCGCGTGACCCAGACGCCGCCGGCCAGGGCGGCACCGACCAGGAAGGGGATGCGCCACCCCCAGGAGGCCAAGTCCGCGTCATCCAGCAAGTGCACGGTCAGCGCCGACACCCCCACCGCCAGCAATCCCCCAACCTCGCTGGCCGCGGAGGCGCAGGAGGTGACCAGCCCCCGCCGCTGGGGACTGGCCCCTTCCAGCAGATAGGCGACCACCCCGGTGTATTCACCGCCGACCGAGAAGCTCATGACGCAGCGGAGCAGCAGCAACAGCCAGCCGGCGGCGATGCCGATGGCGCCATAGGTGGGCAACAGGGCGGTGGCCAGCATGGCCAGGCTCATCATCGCCATGGACAGCAGCATCATGCGCCGCCGCCCGAAACGGTCGCCGATGTGACCGAACACCACCGCGCCCAGCGGTCGCAACAGATAGGCGATGGCGAAGCCCGCCAGCGCCGTGATCAGCGACGCCCCAGTCCCGCCGAAAAAGACACGCGCCAGCACCGTCGCGACATAGAGATAGAGTGTGAAATCGTACCACTCCACAACGGTGGAGAACGCCGCGATCGCCATCGAGCGGCGGGAGATCATCGTGCGGGCTGGGGGGAGGGGACGCCTGGGATCCATCGCCCCACTATCCGGTCGGGAAAGGGGCGGGCGCAAGATGGTAGGCGATGTCCCATGATCATGGGATGGTGACGGCGGTGCCCTATGCTGTACTGGTGGCAGGCTGGCGATAGTGGAATGCCGGCGCGCACGCGGGGGAAGGATCAGCGTTCATGTCCACGGAAACGACGACCGCGACCCCGTCCACCGGCGGGCCGATCACCGTGCTGCTGGTGGAGGATGACCCGCCGGTCCGCAACCTGCTGGCCCAGCGCCTGGCGGCCGCCGAGAGCCTGAGATTGCTGGACGCCGTGGGCACGCTGGCCGAGGCGCGGGCCTGTTGCCAGCAATTGCGCCCCGCCGTGTTGCTGACCGACCTCAAGCTGCCGGACGGCAGCGGTATCCAGCTGATCCGGGAAACGCGCCTGCTGCTGCCGGAGACGGAGATCATGGTGATTTCCGTGCTGTGTGATGAGCGTAGCGTGGTGGACGCCATCGGCGCGGGCGCCAGCGGCTTCCTGCTGAAGGATGCCCTGCCGGAGGATCTGGTCAACGCGGTCCACGACCTGGTGGCCGGCCATTCCCCCATATCCGCCGCCATCGCCCGCTACATCATCCGGCAGGTGCAGGGCGGCAACCGGCCGCCGGCCCAAACCCCTCATGCCCCGCCCTCTGAAGCCCCGCCGGGGAATGCCCAGCCTGAGCCGCCGGAGGGTGGGGTGCTGAGCAAGCGCGAGATCGACATCCTGTGGGGCATCGCCAAGGGCATGACCTATTCCGCCATCGCCGAATCCCTGGGCATCTCCAGCCACACCGTTGCCAGCCACATCAAAAGCATTTATCGAAAGCTGGAAGTCAATTCAGGGCGCGAGGCCGTCTATGAAGCGCTGGCGCGCAAGTTGATCCAGACTTGACGAAGGCGGCCTCTTTACCCAACGCCGTGCCAGCGGTCGGTCCCAGGTTGAGCATGGGGCGGATCGGGTTGATCTATTTCCTGGCACTGGTGGTCGCCGTGCTGATCGGCCTCATCCGCCTGTCGCCGCCGCCGACGGCGCTGCAGCGCGCGGAATGCACTGAACGGGCGCCGGGGCGCGGACCGGCCCCCCAATGGCGGTCGGTGACCTTGCCCAGCCGGTGCGGGAGCACGGGAGGACCGGTGTCGGGCCCCGTGACCTTCCGCATGACGTTCGACGCCACAGGTCGTGACGGCGCCGGCGCGCCGTGGGCCGTCTATGTTTCCAATTCGCCCGACGGCCTGCGTGTCGCCGTCAATGGCCATGATCTGGGCCAGCCCCGCCCGACGGGCGGAAGCAGCACCCAGGCGCAGACGGTGCCGACACTTGTGACCGTGCCGGTTGCCCTGCTGAGGGACGGCGACAACCAGATCGAACTCACCGTCCGGCCCTGGGTTTATCCCATCGACCGGCTGGGCATGGTGTCCGTGGGGCCTGAGGTCGGGCTGCGGCCCGTCTACGAATGGCGCATGCTGCTCCTGTCCTGGATGCCGCAAGTGACCTTGGCCCTGGTCTGCGTCCTGGCCGCGGTCATGTTCACCATATGGACGGCCCGGAGGGAGGAACGCTCCTACCTTCTTTTCGGGATGATCCTCTGCTGCATCGCCTTTTCCGGTATCCAGATGGTCCCCGTGGACGCGGCGCGGATACCCGGCATGATGCGGCTGGGCAATGTGGGCGGCGTATGGGTGCTGAGTCTCGGTCTGCCGTTGGCTCATTACATCACCGGCGGCCGCCCGCCGTTGCCCATGCGCGCCTATTTGGCCGTGCCGGTGTTGACCGTCCTGGCGGCGCCAACCCTGCCACCGCCCCTGGTCCTGATAATGACCAAGTGGGTCATCCTGCCCTATGTGGCGGCGGGCTGGGTTGCCATCGGACTGACGCTGCTGCGCGGGGCCTTCCGTGCCGACCGCCTGTCGCTGCACCTGGTCGCCGGCACCATGATCGTGTGGATGATCGTGGTGTGCATGGACATCGCCGGCTTCATCCTTAACGATCCCGCATATCCGTTGTTTCGCAACTGGTGCGTCATCGCGCTGGTGGTACTGGTGGTCGGCGGCGTCCTGGTCGCCCGCTTCGTCGCCACCCTGCGGGCGGTCGACGATTTCGCCGTCGTGCTGCAGCGTCGCATCGCCGAGACCGAAGCCGAACTGCACGACAGCCTGATGCGCCAGTACGCGCAGGAGCGCGCCTCGATCCTGGAGCGGGAACGGGAACGTTTGATGCGCGATCTGCACGATGGCGTCAGCGGCCGCCTGGTCTCAACCTTGGCCACCTGCGAGCTGCGGGGGGCCGAGTTCCATGACGTCGCGGATTCCCTGCGGAGCACGCTGACCGACCTTCGCCTCGTCATCGCCTCGCTGGAAGACGTGGGCGACGACTTGGCTCTGATGCTGATCACCTTCCGCGACCAATTGAGCCAGCCGCTGCGCCGGCTGGGCGTGACGCTGGCCGCCCACCTGGCCGAAATGCCGCCGGTCAGTGGGCTGCGGCCGGCCAGTGTTCTGCAGATCTTCCGCATCCTGCAGGAGGCGGTCCTGAACGCCGCCCGGCATTCGGGCGCGACGGTGGTGCGGCTGGATGCCCAGCCCTTGCCCGATGAACACGGCGTCCGGCTGACGGTCAGCGATACCGGCAAGGGCGGGGCCGCCGACAAGCCCGGCAGCTGGGGGCTGGCCAACATGCGCCACCGCGCCGCCACCCTGGGCGCCCCGCTCACCATCATGTCGGACGCCAACGGCACCCGCGTCATTCTCGACCTGCCGCTGCACATCGCGGCACCGCCGGAGGTGGCGCCGCCGGTTGGCCTGCGGTGATCCGCCGGAACGATGGTCCAGGGCTAGCCCAGGGCCTGCTTTATCGCTTCCCGGAACGCCCGCTCAACCGGTTGCACCATCGCGGCGCTGGTGCAGCGCAGATCGTCGCCGCGCGTATGGAAATAGCGGTGCACGCCGTACAGGCCGATGGCGGAGCCATAGCCGGCGTTCAGGACATTGACCAGCTCGCCCCCGGCCATGACCTTATCCGCCAGATAGGTGGCCTCCAGACCGCCGACACCCTGGAAGGCATGGCGGGTCCGGTCAAGCAGGTCGCCCGTGGCTGTCAGGAACCGTTCCGTGTCGACGCTGGGCAGCGGCAACAGCGTCGCCCCGAACTCGTGCCAGTCGCGGGCCGCGGCGCTGGCGCCGATATGGACCCATAGCTTGGTGGAGGCAGGGGGTGGCGCCGCCTCGTGCAGGTAAAGCTCACCACCCAGAAACTGGTATTCATGCCCGCTGGTTGCGATCAGTTCCACATTCACGCCGGGCCGGGTTTCCGCCAGCCATTTGGCGAGCGACAGCCAGACGGCCAGGCCTGAGCCGCGCTCGGCCACGCAGCCGAGCCAACCGGAACGCGGCGTCGATATGACCAGCGTCCGCGACGCACCACGGTCCAGCCGGGCGATCAGATTGAAGGCGGACCGCCGCTCGCCACCGCCGCCCCGGCCGTCCAGGGTCAGCGTCGCGGGAAGGGCCTGGTCCGCCGCCGCCAGGAAGGGGTCGGCATCCTTGGGCGCCAGCAAGGCGACGGGCCGGTCCAGCGCGGGAGCCTTGGTTGAGACGTTGAGGGCGATCGCCTCGCCGCTGGGGCCGGTGGTGACCAGCACGACGCCGGCGGCGCCTCGCCGCACCGCGTCGGCCAGCGGCTTCGCGGCCTGCGGATCGGCCACCCCGACCCAGCGCTTGTAGGGCAGTACGATCAGGGCGATCGCCCCGGTGAGATCGCCATGCCCGTCCGCCAGGCGCAGGGGACCGGTAAGCCCCTGGGGCCCTGTAGGCGTCACGATGGCCTGCGGCATGACCGTCGCGCGGGCGGTCCCGCAAGCCAGCGTCGCCTGGCTAGCCTCGAAGAACGGAACGTCAAAGGACTGCCGGTGGCAGGCATAGCCCATACGGCCCAGCGCCGCTTCCAGCCAGACGCCGCAGGCGGTGTCGCCAGCGCCGCCGGACGCCTTGTCGCCGAACGAGGCGTACCGATCCAGCGTCGCTTGCAGGTCCGTTGGATCCCCCGGGGCCGCCATCTTGCCAGCCGTGCCGGTCTGGGCCGAGGCGGTCGCCACACCCAGCAGCCCGACGCCCGCCATGAAACCGCGGCGAGATGAGATCATTCGGAAGCCCTCCTCACCAGCGATAACCGGCGGTGACGCCGCCGGCCGCGCCTGAGATGGCGGGGATCAATGCCGCCGCTTTGAAAGGCCGCCGCTTTGAAAGGATGACGCACCGCCTTGCCTCCCATTGTTTGACGGCATGGTGCCGTTCCGGCTGTTGTTGGCCAGCCTTGCCACAACTGTACGACAATTCACCGAATATTACGCGATAACACTGCAGTTCAACCTGAACAATGCGGTTGCGCCGGCATTGGGATGGTGCGATGACGGCCGTGTCGCGTTGGGGGAGTGGGAAGCCATGGATGATGCCGTCGATCCGGCCGGGAAGCCGCGGCGGGGGGAGGGCCCCTCGGCTGAGGAGGTGACCGAGCGTTTGCGGCGCCAGATCCAGGACGGCGTTTGGGGGCCGGGCGAATGGCTGCGCGAAGCGCGCTTGTGCGCCGAGTTCGATGTCGGTCGCACCATCGTGCGTCGCGCGCTGCGCAACTTGGCCGATGATGGCCTGGTCGACCTGCAGGCGAACCGCGGCGCCAGTGTCAAGCACACCAGCCTGCAGGAAGTCTTCGATCTCTTTGAGCTACGGGCGGGGCTCTACGGCGTGGCGGCGCGGTTCGCCTGCATCCGTGCCACACCGCCGGCGCTGGCGGAAATATTGGAGAAGGCGGACAGGCTCATCGCGGCCAGCGAGGCCGGCGCGGCGGCCGAGGATCTGATCGCCCAGAGCGAGGTCATCTTCAGCCTGATGGCGGAAACCGCCAGCGTCGAAACGCGGACCATGATCGCCGCCGTTCGGCGCAAGACCCGATGGCACTATTCCTATGCGGGGCTGGCCGAGGGGCCGGGCCCCTTCGGACATTGGCGGCTGATGCGGGCGGCGCTCGCCGCCCGCGATCCGGCCGGCGCCGCCGAGGGGGCACGCGACATCCTTTATTATATGCAGAACGAGGTGGCGCGGGTGATGCTGGCCCGTGGCCTTGGGGTGCAGCAATCCGCCAAGGACCGGCCGGGACGCCGCGGAGGCGGCGGCCGGCGGACTGGCTGATCAGTCGATGACCTTCTGCAGGCGCGCCCACAGGTTCTGGTCGAAGCCTTTGTCGTTCGCGGCGGCACCGGTCCGCACCACCACCAGCTTGCGGCTGGGCACAATGTAGAGGCGGCGGTCGAACGCCCCGAGTGCCGCGACCATGTCAGCGGGTGCCGCCGGGACCAGCGGGCCCTCCTGGCGCCCGGCCAGGGCGCGCAGGGTGTAGGCGCTGCCGTTCAGCCACCACAGGCGGCCATAGGCGGGGTTGGTGGCCGACGGCGTGAACAGCGCCTTCAGGTTGGCCTCGGACACGATGCGCGTGCCGTCCTTCGCCACGCCACCATGCAGCACCATCAGCCCGAACAGCGCCGTGTCGCCCGGCGTGGTGACGAGCCCGGTGTCGTTGCCGATGGAGGCCAGGGCCGCCGGGCGCTTGCGCCACGCGGTGTCGTTCATCCCGGCGGGGCCCGTCAGCCAGTCATGCGTGATGGTGTCGAGCGGCAGGCCAGCCGCCGCTGTCAGGATGCGCTTGGTCACCGCATAAACCGGCGTGTTGTAGAAGAACTTCGTCCCGGGTGGCGCCTCGACGCCGAACTTGTCGTCAAGGCCCGAACTCATCGTCAGCACGTCGATGACCCGGATCTTCGCCTCCTGCTCCGGCGACGCCTTGGACCAGCCGGTCCCTACATAGGCGGCGACCGGCTTCTCGATGTCGATCAGCCCCTTGTCGATGGCGATGGCGGTCAGGACCGCGACGAAGCTCTTCTGCTGTGACGCCACGTCCTCAAGCAAGGCGCCCCGTGCGCTCTGGCCATAGACGAACATGGAGAACTGCGGGTTGCCCTCGGGCGCCGGCCAGTTCTTCTCAACCAGCGTCTTCCCATCCTGGATGATCAGGACGCCGGTGCTGTTCTGGCCACGCAGGTAATTGAGCAGATCGCCCATCTCCGCCGACTGTTCGCCCTGTGCCGCCCAAGCGGGCGTCGATGCCGCGATGGCAATGATGCCGGCGCCGGCAATCGCGCAGGCGGCGACCATGGCCCTGATGCGTGGTCGAACGGTCATTCCGGCTTCCTCCCGCGCATCCCGGCGCTTGATTTTCGCGCTGACCATACCACGATTGTCGAACAATATAACGAGTATTGACGACCAATATATGTGAGGGCGACGGGGCGTGCGTCAGGCCAGGAAACCTTCGATCTCCGTGACGATCCGGTCGCGCTCCAGTTCCAGCACCCCGTGCATGGCGCCCAGCATGTCGACGCGTCGGCCGTTGGGGAAATGGTGCGCGGTCTCGCACGTCACCTCCCAAAGGTCATCCTCCGGGTTCATGATCAGCACCGGCTGCGTCACCTCCGCCATCGCGCCCAGGAAGTCGTAGCGATAGACGGCGATGTAACCCCAGGTCATGCGGGTGCCCAGCCGCAGGCATTCCGCCATGCTGACATGGCGCTGCTCCATGGTTCTGCGCGGGTCGCTCAACTCCCCGATGATGGCCCACAACTTCTTCACATGGGCCAACGTGGCATCGGGTGGCGGGAACAGGGCGGGCAGGGATTCCAGCCGCTCGGCCCTGATGTCGGCGGGAAAGGCCGCCAGCCCGAACATCACGGCGCGGCGCACCCGGTCAGGCCGCGATCGCGCCAGTTGCGTCGCGATGACGGAACCGGTGTGGAAGCCCATGACATCGAAAGCGCCTGTCGCCACCACCCCGTCGGCGGCCAGACCGTCCATGAACGCGGCCGCGATCTCCGCATACTCTTCAATGGTGGTGGGTGCTGGCGGCGGATCACTCATGCCATAACCGGGCGTATCCACCGCCACCACGACACGCTTGGCCCCGAGGGCGGGGAGCACCGGCATCCAATCGCCGCTATGGCTGGGCGTCTGGTGCAGGCACAGCAACGGCGGCGCGTCGGTCTGCGCCGCCGGCTGGGCGATACGGTAATGCAACTGGCCGTACCGGCTGTCCGCGTAGGCGCGCTTCACACTGGTCATTAGGTGGGTCCCCTGGGCCGAATGGTGGCACAGTGGGCCATGGTTTGCGGCAAGCCCAGCCGGTGTTGGGTGGGTGTCCGTAGGGTGGTGGCGGTCAGGTGGGGCTGGCCCCACGGCCGAACCACAGGCCGGACCGTTCCCACCCCACCCTCAACGCTGCGCCGGCCTGCTGGTAAGCGGGGCCCCCGCTTGCCAGTGACGGTGGCTGGTCAGGCGCCGCTCAGTGCTGCACCCGGCGTTCCAGGGTCCAATCCCAGCGCTTGGTGGGCGTCTGTTCCGCGATGGACCGTTGCGATTCCTCGCTCCAATCCTGGTAGGCGGCGCCGATCTCGGCGGCGGCGGCCTGCAGGGCCGGCAGGTATTTGCTCTGGAACATCGCCTCGGGCAGGGCCTTATCCATGAAGCGCATGCCCACGCATCCCAGCAGCGTGGTGCCGCTGAAGATGGGCACCGCCGCGGTGGATTCGCCCCGGTACTGGCGCAGGCTGATGGCGTAGCCGGATTTGGCGATGTAGTTCAGGATTTTGTCGATCAGGTCGCGCTGGCGCCCGGCCCCGTCCATCTCACCGTCCGAACCCAGCGCGATGTCCAGCAGCGCCGCCCGCTGCGGTGGGGGGCTGAACGCCAGGTAGGTGCGGCCGGCGGCGCTGTTCAGCAGGGGCAGGCGGATGCCGGCGTTGTACCGCTCCAAGGCCAGCGGGCTGTTCTTGTCCGTGGTGTGCCGGACCAGCATCAGGTTTCCCTGGTTGGTGCTGATCGATACCGGCCAGATCAGCTTCTGTCCCAGCTGTGTGATGATGGGCTGCGCCACGTCCGTCACCCAGGCCTCATCGTCATAGCCGTCCGACAGGCACCGGACCAGAACCGTCAGGCGATAACGGTCGTCGGAATTGTCGCGCACGGCGTAGCCGGCGGAGCAGAGTGTTTCCAGCACGCGATAGGCGGTGGTGCGCGGCAGGTCGATGGCGCTGGCGACATCCGTGACCGTCACACCGTTGCGGCTGTTGAGGACCTGAAGGACGTCCAGCACGCGCAACATAGCCCGAACGGGCTTTATCTTTTCCATTCCCGAACTCCCCGTTTCGCCAATTGTTTGGCTGCCCGTTTATGAGGGGACGATACCACGGGCTTGAGAGCGAAGTTAGCCTATAAATAGGCCATTATCTCATTATTCCATTTCCGCCCCCGGCCGTCCGCCGTGTGGACAGTCGTCCGCCTGCCCCTGGTTCCCCCCGGGGCACCCCCGCCTAATCCCGCCGTTGGCTGGCAAATGTGCCGGCAGACAAGGAAAAGGCAGGCTATGGACAAGGCGCGTGTGACGATCGTTGGGGGCGGGATTGGCGGACTGACCGCGGCTATCGCCCTGGCGCAGAATGGTTTTTCCGCGACGGTGCTGGAAGTGGCCCCGGCCTTTGGCGAGGTCGGCGCCGGCCTCACGCTGGCCCCCAACGCGATGAAGGCCTACCTGGCGCTGGACATGGCCGACGCCGTCGCCCAGGCGGGGGTGGAACCGGCCCGCCAGCGCATCCAGCATTGGGAGGATGGCCGGGTGCTGCGCGTCCTGGAACGGGGCGACATGCGCCAGATATATGGCGCGCCCTATGTCTACATCCATCGCGCCGACCTGCACGCCATCCTGGTGACGGAGGCCCGGCGGCGGGGGGTGCGGCTGGAGTCCGATGCCGGTGTGGTGGCGGTCGAGGGCGCCTGCGCGGTCCTGCATGACGGCCGCCGCATCGAGGGCGACATTCTGATCGGCGCCGACGGCGTGAAGTCGGTCGTGCGCCGCGCGTTCGATCCGGCGCCGCCGCATTTCACCGGGCATGTCGCCTGGCGCGCGGTGGTGCCGGTGACCGGTGACCTGGCCGACCTGGTGTCCTGGCCCGGCATGCACATCGGCCCGCGGCGCATGGTGGTGCGCTATCCCGTGCGTGGTGGCACGATGATGAACACGGTGTTCTTCGCCCGGCAGTCCGGCTGGACCGAGGACGGCTGGAGCATCCGCGCCGACCGGTCTGAGCTGGACGGCGTCTTCACCGGTTGGGCGCCGGAGGTGCAGGCCATGATCGCGGCCGTGCCGGCGGACGGCCTTTACAAATGGGCCATCAATGCCCGCCAGCCCCTGCCGGGCTGGATTCTGGACGACAGGGTGGCCCTGCTGGGGGACGCGGCGCACGGCATGACCCCGTTCCTGGGACAGGGTGCCGCCTGCGCCGTGGAGGATGCCATCGTCCTGGCCCGCGCGCTGTCGGCCAGCGCCTCGGTGGCCGAGGGGCTGAAGCGTTACGAGGCCGCCCGCCTGGAACGGGCCACCTTCATCCAGTTGGAATCCAACGCCAATGCCGACAGGATGCAGGCGGACGAGACGGAGTTGTTCGGCCTGCAGGCCTTGCGCAACGAAGACAGCCTGGGCCTGTTCCACTACGACTGCCGCACCGTTCCCGTCTGATCCCGGCCATCCGGAACCCCGCCTGTTGGAGAAGCCATGTCCGCCTCTATCCTGCCCTTCGATGGTTTGCCCGTCCTGGAGGAGGTGCGCGCCTTCCTCGGCCAACGTCAGGGCCTGCTGATCGACGGCGTTTGGCGCCCGGAGGGTGACGGCGACGTCATCGCGACCAGCGACCCGGCCACCGGCCTGCCCCTGGGCGAGGTCGCGGCCGGCGGCGTGGCGGCTATCGAGGCGGCGGTGGCGGCGGCCAATCGCGCCTTCCACGGCCCCTGGGGGCGTAGCCTGGGGCCGGAACGGGCGCGGCTGCTGACCCGCCTGGCCCGGCTGGTGGAACAGCACGCGCAGGCCTTCACGGAGCTGGAAATCCTGGACAACGGCATGCCCAGCTTCATCGCCAGGCTGACCGTCGGCAACTGCGTGGAGATGTTCGACTACTACGCCGGCTGGGCCCTGCGTATCGAGGGGGTCACGACCACGCCGCCGGCCCATGTCGCCGCCGTGGCCGAGGCGTTGACCTACACCGTGCGCGAGCCGGTGGGCGTGGTCGGCCTGATCGTGCCCTGGAACGTGCCCCTGTCCACCCTGGTGCTGAAACTGGCGCCGGCGCTGGCCGCCGGTTGCACCGCCGTGGTCAAGCCGGCGGAGGAGACGCCCCTGTCGGCGCTGCTGCTGGGCCGCCTGATCACCGAAGCGGGCTTCCCCGCCGGCGTCGTCAACATCGTCAACGGCGCCGGCGAGGTGGCGGGCGCCGCCCTGGCGGCCCATCCCAAGGTCGACAAGATCAGCTTCACCGGTTCCACCGAGGTGGGGCGCAAGATCGTGCATGCCGCCGCCGGCAATCTGAAAAAGGTGTCGCTGGAACTGGGCGGGAAGTCGCCCGTGGTGGTCATGCCGGACGCCGACCTGGATCTGGCGGTGCCGGGCGTGGCCATGGCCACCTTCTTCCTGCAGGGCCAGAACTGCATGGCCGGAACCCGCATCTTCGCCCATGCCGACATCCACGACCGGCTGGTCGAGGGCATGGTCGCCTTCTGCCGCACCCTGACCCTGGGTCACGGCCTGGATCCGGCCACCTTGTTCGGCCCGCTGGTCAGCGCCGGGCACGCCCACCGGGTCCTGGGCTATGTGGAGCGGGGCGTGCGGCAGGGCGCCACCCTGGCGTGCGGCGGCGCGGCGCTGGACCGGCCTGGACACTTCGTCCCGCCCACCATCTTCACCGACGTCCAGCCGGACATGGACATCTTCCGGGATGAGATCTTCGGCCCGGTGATGGCGATCCACCGGCTGGAAACCGATGACATCGACGCCATCGCCCACTTGGCCAATGACAGCGACTACGGCCTGTCCGGCAGCGTGTGGACACGCAGCCTGTCCACGGCCCACCGCCTGGTGTCGCGCATCCGCGCCGGTCAGGTGTCCATCAACTGCCATGGCGCCATCGGCAACAACATTCCCTTCGGCGGATTCCGCCAGTCCGGCTGGGGCCGGGAATTCGGCCGGGAAGGGCTGGACGCCTATCTTGAGACCAAGGCGGTGACCGCCCGGTTGTGAGGCTGGGCTGCACCCCCGCCATTTTTCGAGTCCA